>NZ_CP177163.1:2237500-2537500 GCF_046736075.1 Stenotrophomonas sp. LGBM10 | reverse complement strand
GACGCGCTGCCGGCGCCGTACATCGAGATGGCCAGCAACGACGACGACGCCCTTGATGAGCGCCTGCATCCGCAGCACGCGCCGGCCGCGCGGGTGGTCTGCGGCCGCAGCCGCGAGGAAGCCTGCCAGCTGTCGCTGGCGATCGCCGCGCGTCGCCTGCAGCCGGCCGTGGGGAGCGCCTGAGCCATGTCGATCTTCATCATCCGCGGCCCGGAATCCAGTGGCACGTTGATCCGCACGGCGGTGCCGCTGCCGGCGCTGGTGCTCAAATCGCTGGTGCACCGCGCGATCGACGCCGGTACCACCGTGGCGATCCGCGCCTGCGGCTCGGAACAGGAACTGCTGGACGCGCTGCGCGTGGCCGACCACAGCCGGGGTGAAGTCACGCTGCTCGATCCGGGCGCGTGCGTGGGCAGCGTGCGTCTGCAGCGGCTGCTGCCGCACCTGCGCAATCCGTACGTGGAAGTGCACGACGACGATGCGCGCACGCCGGAAGCCTGTCTGCCGGCCGACGCCGGCCAGCGCATCGGGGTGGCGCACGGCTACTGCGCGCAGAGCTATGTGCACGCACTGGAGATCGCGCTGGACCACCTGGGCTGCAGTGAACTGCGCGAAGGGGTGCACGTGGGAACGTGATCGCGCGATGGTGATGCCGGATGCACGAACGGCAGGGTTTCCCCTGCCGTTCGCTTTGAACCCATCGGAGTACCGACCAACGGTCGGTACCTACCGCGCTATTTCAGGCCGCGGTTGACCAGCAGCGGTTCCACCGACGGGTCCTTGCCGCGGAACTCGCGGTAGAGGTCGGCCAGTTCCACGCTGTTGCCGCGCGAGAGGATCTTGTCGCGGAACACCTGCCCGTTCTCCGGGGTCAGGCCGCCATGTTCCTTGAACCACTCGAACGTGTCATGGTCCAGCACTTCGGCCCAGAAGTAGGCGTAGTAGCCGGCCGAGTAGCCGCCGCCCCAGATGTGGTCGAAGTAGGTGGTGCGGTAGCGCGGCGGCACCTGCGCCAGGTCGACCTTGTACTTCTTCAGCGCGGCCGCTTCAAACGGTGCCACGTCCTGCAGCGGCGCGTCGGCCGGCTGGGTGTGCCAGGCCAGGTCGAGCAGCGCGGCCGACAGGTACTCGGTGGTCGCGTAGCCCTGGTTGAAGGTGCGTGCCTTGAGGATCTTGTCGACCAGGGCCTGCGGCATCGGTTCGCCGGTCTTGTAGTTCTTGGCGTAGTTGGCGAACACCTTGGGGTCCAGCGCCCAGTGTTCGTTGAACTGCGAGGGGAACTCGACGAAGTCGCGCGAGGTGCTGGTACCGGCGATCGACGGGTACTTCACCTTCGAGAACATGCCGTGCAGCGCATGGCCGAACTCAT
This sequence comes from Stenotrophomonas sp. LGBM10, assembly GCF_046736075.1. Lineage (GTDB taxonomy): Bacteria > Pseudomonadota > Gammaproteobacteria > Xanthomonadales > Xanthomonadaceae > Stenotrophomonas. Next base: position 2,536,131 of record NZ_CP177163.1, on the reverse strand, counting down.
GGAACATGGTGGTCACGTCATCGAAGCTGAGCAGCGCGGGCTGGCCGGCGGCGGGCTTGGTGAAGTTGCACACGTTGTAGACCACCGGCTTGGCACCGGTCAGGCCGTCCTGCTCGACGAACACGTCCATCCAGGCGCCGCCGGACTTGCTGTCACGCTTGAAGTAGTCGGTGTAGAACAGGGCCAGCGAGGTGCCGTCCTTGTCGAACACTTCATAGACCTTCATGTCCGGGTGGTAGGTCGGGATGTCGGTACGCGGCTTGAAGGTGATGCCGTAGAGCTGGGTGGCGGCGTAGAAGACGCCGTTCTGCAGCACGTTGTCCATCTCGAAGTACGGCTTGATCTGCGACTCGTCCAGATCGTACTGGGCCTTGCGCACCTGCTCGGCGTAGAAGTCCCAGTCCGACGCGGCGAGCTTGAAGCCGCCCTTCTGCGCGTCGATGACCTTCTGCATCTCGGCGATTTCGCCGCGTGCCTTGGCGGTGGCCGCCGGCACGGTATCGGTCAGCAGCTTGAGCGCGGCAGCCGGGGTCTTGGCCATCTGGTCGGCCAGGCTGTAGGCGGCGTAGTTCTCGAAGCCGAGCAGCTTGGCCTTCTGCGCACGCAGCTGGGCCAGGCGCTGCACGGTCTGCCGGGTGTCGTTGGCATCGCCCTTCTCGGCGCGGGTTTCCGATGCCTTGAGCACGGCGGCGCGCTGGTCGCGGTCGCTCAGCGAGGCCAGCACCGGCTGCTGGGTGGTGTTCTGCAGCGGCAGCACGTACTTGCCGTCCAGCTTGCGGTCCTTGGCGTCGGCGGCGGCGGTGTTGATCGCATCCTCGTCCAGGCCGGCCAGCTTGGCCTTGTCATCGACGACCACGGCACCGGCGGCGGTCGCGGCCACCAGACGGGTGTGGAACTGCGTGGCCAGCGTGGTTTCTTCCACGTTGAGCTTGCGCAGGGACGCCTTGTCGGCATCGTTGAGCTGCGCGCCGGCGCGGACGAACTCCTGGTAGTCACGCTCGACCAGGCGCTTCTGCACCGGGTCCAGGCCCAGCGCGTCGCGCTGGTCGTACACGGTCTTGATGCGGGCGAACAGCTTCGGGTCGAGGTTGATCTCGTCCTGGTGCTCGGCCAGCTTGGGCGCCACTTCTTCCTGGATCTTCTGGCGTGCCTCGTTGGTATCGGCCTGGACCAGGCCGAAGAAGATGCGCGACACGCGGTTCAGGGTTTCGCCGCTGCGCTCCAGCGCTTCGATGGTGTTGTCGAAGGTGGCCGGCTCGGGGTTGTCGGCGATCTTGCGGACCTCGGCCAGGTGCTGCTTCATGCCTTCATTGAAGGCCGGCAGGTAATCGCTGTCCTTGATCCTGTCGAACGGCGGCGCCTGGAACGGCAGCGTGCTGGCGCTCAACAGGGGATTGGTGGAGGCCTCGGCCGGCTGCTGCGCGGCGGGGCTCTGGGTATCGGTCACGGGGGTGGACTCCTTGCCGGAACAAGCCGCCAGCGCCAGGCTGATGGCAGCGGCCAAAACTACGGTACGCGACATGAAACGGGCTCCTTGGAAGGGGGTGCAGGGGCGTGAAACCACAGCCGGTCACCCTACTCCGATTGCCAGGGGCCAGCATGTGCCGGACGTGGCGTCTGGCTGTGCAGGCCCCGGTGCCCGCCCGGGCCGGGCTCAGACAGTGCCGCGGTTCTTGCCCTGCCAGGGGCGGTAGTACTCACGGATGGCCGCCATGTCGGCGGCATCGTCGCCGCTGGAGTGGAACAGCGGGCCGATCCCGATGGTCTTCTCGGGGTAGTGGAAATACGCGGCCAGCACCGGCACATCGGCCATCCGCGCGATCTTCAGGAAGCCGGCCTTCCAGTGGGTCACCGCCTTGCGGGTGCCCTCGGGAGTGATCGCATACCACATGCGCTCGGAGCCCTTGATCAGGCTGACGGCCTGCTCGACGGTACCCTGCGGCGAACTGCGGTCCAGCGGAATCACGCCCAGGGCGCGCAGCAGCGGCGACAGCGGCCACCAGAACAGCGACGCCTTGCCCAGCACCTTGACCTGCATGCCCAGGGCGATCTTCGCGGCCATGCCCCAGAACCCGTCCCAGTTGGAGGAGTGCGGGGCCACGATGAAGACCAGCTTGGGCACGTCCGGGAAGGTACCCACCACCTTCCAGCCGCCCAGGCGCAGCGTGCAGCGGGCCAGCCAGCGCAGGAAGCGGTTGGGTTTGACCTGCGGCATGTTGGGCGGAACGGCCGGCAACAGCGGACTTCGGTTGTTCAAGCGATCACTCCCAATTGCGTGTGGTGCGCCCGCGCTTGATCTGCGCGCGGCCCTTTTTTTCATCCAGGCGGCGCAGCTTCGCGCCGTACGAGGGCTTGGTGGCCACCCGCGGCTTGGGCACGCTGAGGCTGGCCTGGATGAAGGCGGCCAGGCGCTCGCGCGCATCCTCGCGGTTGCGGTCCTGGGTACGGAAACGCTGGGCGTCGATGACCAGCACGCCCTCGCCGGTCATGCGCCGGTCGCGCCGTGCCAGCAGGCGCGTGCGCAGCGGCTCCGGCAGGGAGGGCGAGTTGGCCACGTCGAAGCGCAGTTCCACCGCGGTGGAGACCTTGTTGACGTTCTGCCCACCGGCCCCGCTGGCGCGCACGAAACGCTCGACGATCTCCGTGTCCGGAATCGACAAGTGCGCGCTGACGGTGATTGGCCCGGTTCCCATGCGCCGCATTGTAAGGGGGGCACCGCCTGCGGGGCGACTGCAACATCTCCGATGAGGCCGATAACGTCCTCAAACTACCGCCTGATGACGGCCTGGGAGGTATGCTCCGGGTTCCATGCACTGCAGGATGCCCCGCACATGCTTTCGATCCATCCGCCGGCCCGTCGTGGCCTGACCCGTTTCGCTCTGGCCGTGGTGCTGGGGCTGGCTGCGATTGGCCCGGCCATCGCCGCGCCCCCGTCGGACGCCGACATCAACCGCCTGCTGGCCGCCTCGCGCGCGCAGAGCATGCTCGACTCCATGCTGCCGCAGATCGAGGCGATGCAGCGCCAGCAGTTCGTCCAGGTGGCCTCGCAGCGCCAGCTCGACGAAACGCAGCAGGCGCAGCTGCGGCGGATCGAACAGCGCACCAACCAGACCATCCGCCAGGCGCTGTCGTGGCAGCAGCTGCGGCCGATGTACGTGGACCTGTACAAGAAGACCTTCAGCAAGGAAGACGTGCTGGCGATGGCCGAGTTCTACGAGAGCTCGGCCGGGCAGAGCCTGCTCGACAAGACGCCGGCGCTGATGCAGAACGTGATGGTCGCCGTCCAGGACAAGATGCAGCCGCTGTTCGTGGACCTGCAGAAGGACCTGGAAGCGATCGTCAACGAAGAAACCGCCGCACCGAAGGGGCGGTAACGCGGTGGGGAAGCAGCCGGGCAGAGCCCGGCTCTACGGGGCGGGGCGTAGCCGGGCAGAGCCCGGCTCTACGGGGCGGTGTGCCAGCCGAACAGGTCCATTGCCTTGCGGAATTCGCCATCGACCGGGGCGCTGACGTCCATCGCGGTGCCGTCCAGGTGCGGGAAGCGCAGGCGCTCGGCGTGCAGCAGCATGCGGTGGATACCCTGCATGCGGAAGCTGCGGTTGTGGCGGCCGTCGCCGTGGCTGGTGTCGCCGATCAGGTGGTGGGACAGGTGCTTGAGGTGGCGGCGGATCTGGCGGAAGCGGCCGGTCTGCGGCTGGCAGCGCAGCAGCGCATAACGCGAGGTCTCGAACTCACCGACCGGTACCGCGATCTCGCCCACGGCCAGCCGCTGGAAATGGGTGATGGCCTGCTTCTTGACCGGTTTGCCCGGGCCGCCGTCCAGGTCGTGGTCGACGGTGAACGCCTCCTCGCCCGGCCAGCCGCGGCAGATCGCCAGGTAGTCCTTGTCCACGTCGCCGCCCATCAGCGACTTGCCGAGCGCACTGGCGCTCTCGCGGTCGAAGGCGAGCAGCAGGCAGCCACTGGTGGCACGGTCGAGGCGGTGCACGAGGAAGATCGGCTTGCCGAGCTGCTCACGCAGGCGGTCGGCGAGAAAATCGTCTTCGCCGCGGGCCAGCTTGCTGTCGTGGACCATGAGCCCGGCAGGCTTGTTGACCACCGCAAGGCGGTCGTCCAGATGCAGCAGCTGCAGAGGGGCGGTATCGAGGGCGGTATCGGTGTCGTTCACTGACCGATTATCCCCGTCGCGCGCCTGAATCGCCATCGACGGCGATTCAGGCGGTGCGGTGCGCCACGATCAGCGCCGCCACCAGGCACTGGCCAGCGAGAACAGGCCCGCCGCGCCGCTCACCCAGCTCCATACCGGCGCATCGCCGAAGTACCAGCCACCGGGCTGCATGCCGTACAGCACGGCGGCCACGATCAGCAGGCCGACGCCGGCAATCGCGGCCACCGCACGCTTCTGCAGCTTCTGCAGGTTGCTGTTCAATGCCACCAGGTCCTGCGAACGCATCGACAGCTCGTGCCCGCCCTCGACCTGCTGCTTCAGCCAGGCGTGCACCAGGCGCGGCATGTCCGGGGTGTGGGTCATGATTTCCGGCAGGCGCTTGCGCAGTTCCTTCAGCACCCGGCGCGGGCTGTAACGCTCGCGCAGGATGCGTTCGAGCACCGGCCGTGCCACTGCCCAGATGTCCAGCTCCGGGTCGAGCTGGCGGCCCACGCCTTCGATGTTGAGCAGGGTCTTCTGCAGCAGGATCAGCTGCGGCTGCAGGGTGAGCTGGTAGCGCTGCGCGACGCGGAACAGCTTCATCAGCACTTCGGCCAGCGAAATCTGCGACAGCGGGCGGGTGAAGTACGGCTCGCATACCGAGCGCGCGGCCGCTTCCAGCTCGTCGATGCGCACGTTGTTGGGCATCCAGCCGGCTTCGACGTGGAGCTCGGCCATGCGCCGGTAGTCCTTGTTGAAGATGGCCATGAAATTCTCGGCCAGGTAGTACTGATCTTCCTGCGAGAGCTGCCCCATGATGCCGAAGTCCAGCGCGATGAAACGCGGGTTGTCGCGGCGCGCCGGATCCAGGTCGACCCAGATGTTGCCGGCGTGCGCATCGGCGTGGAAGAAGTTGTCGCGGAACACCTGGGTGTAGAACACCCGCACGCCCTTGGCGGCCAGCGCCTTGCGGTCGATGCCGGCCTTGTCGAGCGCGGCGATGTCGTCGGACGGAATGCCCCACACGCGCTCCAGGGTCAGCGCGCGCTCGGCGGTGTGGCTCCAGATCACCTCGGGCACGTACAGGTCGTCCGAGTCGATCCAGTTGCGGCGCAGGACGCTGGCGTTGGCGCCTTCGCGCTGCAGGTCCAGTTCGGCGGCCAGGGTGTTCTCCACCTCGGCCACCACCTCGCGCGGGCGGATCTTGTCGGCGCGCGGGTGGGTGCGTTCGACCAGCGCGGCGGCCGATTTCAGCAGCGCGATGTCGGCGTCGATCTGTTTTTCGATGTCCGGACGCAGCACCTTGACCACCACCTGGCGGCCATCGGCCAGCGTGGCCGCGTGCACCTGCGCGATCGAGGCCGAGGCCAGCGGCTGCAGGTCGAAGCTGGCGAACGCCTCGCTGACCGGGCGGCCGAGTGCCGCCTCGACGATGCGCTGGGCGGTATCGCCGTCGAACGGTTTGACCCGGTCCTGCAGCAGGGTGAGTTCGTTGGCCACGTCGGCCGGGATCAGATCGCGGCGGGTGGACAGGATCTGCCCGAACTTGACGAAGATCGGCCCCAGATCCTGCAGTGCCAGGCGCAGCCGGGCACCGCGCGACTGTGCGGCGATGTCGGCCGAGGCGCGTGGCACGAACGGTTTGGCCAGGCGCAGCCAGCGCTCGGCCGGGGTGCCGTCGAGCAGATCGTCGAGGCGGTAGCGCAGCAGCACCCGGCCGATCCGGCTGGCGCGGAACATCGCCTTCATGCGCGCACCTGGCGCTGGCGGACGCGCTGCACGCGCACGGCCAAACGTTCCACATCGTCGCGCAGCACATCCACGTCGTCGTGGAAGGCCTCCAGCTCAGCACGCGCTACCACGTCGCGGGACTCCTCGGTGACAAATTCAGCGGCGCTGTGCGCCAGGTCGGACGCGCCACGGCGCGCATGCTGCAGGGCCGAGCGCAGCGCCAGGGCGATCTGCACGCCCAGCACCTCACCAAACACCCGCACGAACGGCAACTGCCAATCCGGGTCGTAACGGCTGGCAAGCTGCTGCAGGCGACGCGCCAGCTCGGCATCGCCGGCCACCTTGACCCGCCCCGCCGGGGCGTCGCCGCCGCGCCGCGCGTTGGCCAGGAACGGCAACTGCGCCAGCACCCCGCCCAGCGAACTGCGCACGGCCAGGTCCGGTTCCTGGCCCGGGTCCACCGGCCCCACCGTCAGGCGCTGCCCGGCCACGCCGATGCGCATCGCCAGCGCGGGCGCGTCCAGGGTCAGGGCGATGTGGCGACCATCCAGCGCGCCCAGCGCGCTGCCGGTGTCCGGGTCCAGCGCCACGGCGCGGTTGAGCGCCACTTCCAGCGCGTGGCCGGCCAGGGGCTTGAGGGAGGAGAGCAGGGAACGAGCCATCGCCGCATTCTACCGCGCCCCCTTGAACGGCGGGCGTCCGCACCGGGGCGGGCGACGCCTTTTGCCAAGCATCGCGGACGGGTCCATTCTTGCTTTTTTCAGCACATGTGGAGTGGCAGTACGATGGGCAAGACCCGGGTCGGCATCATTTTTGGCGGGCGTTCGGCCGAGCACGAAGTCTCGCTGCAGTCGGCGAAGAACATCGTCGATGCGCTGGACAAGGAGCGCTTCGATGTCACCCTGATCGGCATCGACAAGCAGGGCCAGTGGCATGTCAGTGATCCGCAGCAGTTCCTGCTGAACGCCGATGACCCGGCGCGCATCGCGCTGAACGCCTCCGGCCACGCCGTGGCGGTGCTGCCCGGCCAGGCGCAGCGACAGCTGGTGCCCACCACCCCCACCGCGGTGCTGGACCAGATCGACGTGGTATTCCCGATCGTGCACGGCACGCTGGGCGAGGACGGTTCGCTGCAGGGCCTGCTGCGCATGGCCAACCTGCCCTTCGTCGGCTCCGGGGTGCTGGGCTCGGCGGTGGCGATGGACAAGGACGTGGCCAAGCGCCTGCTGCGCGATGCCGGCCTGGCGGTGGCGCCGTTCGCCTGCATCACCCGCGCCGGCGCCGCAGGGGCCGACTACGCCGCCCTGGTGGCGACGCTGGGCCTGCCGATGTTCGTGAAGCCGGCCAACCAGGGGTCGTCGGTCGGTGTGAGCAAAGTGCGCACCGAACGCGAGTTCGACGCCGCACTCGCGCTGGCACTGTCATTCGACCACAAGGTGCTGGTGGAGTCGGCCGTGACCGGCCGCGAGATCGAGTGCGCGGTGCTGGGCAACGAGGTGCCCGAAGCGAGCGTGTGCGGTGAAGTGGTGGTGCACGATGACTTCTATTCGTACGACACCAAGTACATCAGCGAGAGCGGCGCCGACATCGTGGTGCCCGCCGACATTGATGCGGCCACGCAGGCGCGTATCCAGCAGATCGCCGTGCGCGCCTACCAGGCACTGGACTGCGCCGGTCTGGCGCGGGTGGATGTATTCCTCACCGCCGACGGCGACGTGGTGATCAACGAGATCAACACCCTGCCGGGCTTCACCCGCATCAGCATGTATCCCAAGCTGTGGGCGGCCAGTGGCCTGGGCTACACCGCGCTGATCACGCGCCTGCTGGAGCTGGCGATGGAGCGGCATGCCGCCGAGCGCGGGTTGCAGCACGCCATCGCGACGACGGCCTGAACCCTTCGCAGGGTCCAGGCCGTCGCGGTCACGCGCGCGGACGCGCGTTGCCCGGGTCCCGCGCCGGAGAGAGGGCGCGGGCCGGGGGGTGCACTATCCGCGTTTGCGGAACATCGACACCACGGCCAGGATCAGGAACACGACAAACAGGATCCAGGCGATGCTGCTGGCGGTGCCGGCGATGCCGGAGAAGCCCAGCACCGCCGCGATGATGGCGATGACGAAAAAGATTACGGCGTAGTGCAGCATGTCTATCCTCGCGTGATGCGTGCCGGATTGGCGTGCTGCCATCGTTACCGACCGGCGGTGTTCAGCAAGTGACGGGAAGTTCGCCGCGCGATGAAGCCTTCAGCCTCGTGAGTCCTTCGTCAATGCTCACCTGGGGCACATAACCGAAGTCGCGTCGCGCCGGTTCCATGCTGTACCAGTGGGGCGTGCACAGCTGCTCGGCAAGGAAGCGCGTCATCGGCGGCTCGCCGCGCAGGCGCAGCAGCGGCCACAGCCGCTCGGCCACCGCGCCGATGCGGTAAGCGGTCTTGAAGCTGATCGACTTCTCCACGGCCGGTGCGCCCACCGCGGCCAACAGCTTGTTGAGCAGCTCGCGCATCGGCAGCGGCTCGCCATTGGAGATGAAGTACGCCTTGCCCGCACACGCTGCACCGGGCGCCAACGCCTCGAAGGCGAGGAAGTGGGCCAGGGCGGCGTTGTCGATGTAGGTGGTGTCGACCTTGTTGAGGCCATCGCCGACGAAGCGCAGGCGGCCGGCGCGCGCGCGCTCGGCCAGGCGTGGCACCAGCTGCTGGTCGCCCGGCCCCCAGATCAGGCGCGGGCGCAGCGCCACGGTCGCCAGGGTGGCGTCGTTGGCGGCGAGCACGCGCTGTTCTGCGATGGTCTTGGTGGCCGCGTACGGGGCCTGGAAGTCTTCGCCGTACGGCACCTCGTCCGCCCCCAGCCCTTCGACCGGATGCGTGGCGCGATGGGTCACGCTGGGCGTGGAGGTGTAAACGAGCCGGCCGACGCCGTGCGCGCGGCAGGCCGCGATCACGTTGTCGGTGCCCACCACGTTGGCCTGGAAATAGCTGTCGTAGCTGCCCCACGCACCGGCCTTGGCACCGTTGTGGAACACCGCATCGACGCCGGCCACGGCGTGCCGCACGGCGTCGGGGTCGGCGAGGTCACCGCGGATCTGGCCGACTCCCAGCGCCTGCAGCGCCGGGTAGTGGCTGCGGTTGAAGGCGAGCACCTGGTGCCCGCGCTCGACCAGGCCGCGGCACAGGGCCTGGCCAAGGAAACCACCGCCGCCGGTGACGAGGATCTTCATGCGTGCTGTTCCATTCGGGTGGCGGCCCAGATCGCCAGCTTCTCGCGGCCGATCTTGGCGTTGTGGCGGATATCGACCGGGAAGCCCGGGTGCGGGAGGAACACCTCGATGCGCGCCGTGTGCGCATGCGCTGCGGCTTCAACGCGCAGCCGCTCGCGCAGCGCGGGCGAATCAGCGCTGCCGGGCTGCAGTTCGTAGCACAGCACCGGGCGCTGCCGTCCGGCCGCGCCAACGCCCACCAGCGCCGTCCGCGCGATGCCCTCCAGCGCGTTGAATACCGGCTCCACCTGCTCGGTGTAGAGCGGCCCCTGCGCCGTTTCCACGCGCTGGGTCTTGCGCCCGCAGAACCACAGCCGGCCCTGCGCATCGACGTAGCCCACATCGCCCATGCGGTGCACCACGCGTGTGCTGCCGTCGGGCAGGGTTTCCACGATCTTCGCGGCGGCGGTGGCCTGGGGCCGGTTGAAATAGCTGTCGGTCGCGGTGGGGCCGGCGACCGTGATCTCGCCGACGCTGCCGGCCGGCAGCTCGCGCACCTGCGACCACACGGCCAGCGGGGCGTCGTCGATGGCGATGATGCGCACCTGGTTGGGTGCCACCACCGCACCCACACAGGTACCGGCGCCGGTCTCGGTGGCCACGCGGGTGCTCTCCAGCTCGCGGCCTTCGATCACCGCCACAGGCAGGCATTCGGTGGCGCCGTAGGGCGTCCAGAACTGGGCATCGGGCGGCAGCAGGCGGCGGATCCGCGCCACCACATCGGGCGGCACCGGCGCGCCGGCCGAGGTCACCCGGCGCACCGTGGGCAGCGGCTGGCCGTGGTCGGCCAGCACCCGCATCAGCGCCGGCGAGCCGAACAGCTGGGTGACCCCGAAGCGGGTGATCGCGTCATGCAGCTTGCGCGGGTCGGCCTTGGCCGGCCGGGTCGGGTCCATGTCCGGGATCACCGAGGTCAACCCCAGCGCGGGATCGAACAGGGCGAACGGCGGGAAAGTGGGCAGGTCCACGCCCCCCGGTTCCATGCCGAACGCGGCACGCAGCAGGTCGACCTGGCCGACGAAATGGCGGTGACGGTAGACCACGCCCTTGGGCACGCCGGTGGACCCGGAGGTGAACAGGATCGCGGCCACGTCGTCGCCGTCGGTGTCGGCCATCGGCTGCGGCGCGCGTGCGCCTGCCGCTTCCAGCCGTGCCAGGGTGGTGCCACCCCAGCCCCAGCGCCGGCCGACGGTGACCTGCAGGGTTGCCGACGGGCACCAGCGCAGGACCTTGCGCGCCACGTGGGCCAGGCCGATGCCGATGAAGGCCTGCGGCTGCGCTTCGTCCAGGCATTGCCGCAGCGCGCGCCTGTCGATGCCCGGATCGACCAGCACCGGCACCGCGCCGTTCCTGAACAGCGCGAACATCAGCAGGAAGAACTCCGGGGACGGCCGCACCATGACCACCGCGCGCACGCCGCGGCCGATGCCGTAGGCGGCCAGCCCGGCCGCCATCGCATGGCTGCGGGCGTCCAGGGTGCGGTAATCCAGGGTCACGTCGTATCGCGCCATGCCGCCGGGGCCGGGCTTGCCGGGGCAGCGGATGGCGATCTGGTCGGGGCGCTCGCGGGCCAGCTCGGGCAGGCGGGCGGCGATGTTGGTGGCGCTGTTCATCCGTTCATTGTCGCCGCTGCAGAAAATTCTTGCGCGCCGGGCGGCAGCGTGGAAAATTCGCGCCCTTCCCTCCTGCTTCCTGCCGCCCAAGGCCGGCGCCCCATGCCCCATCCCTGCCTGACCTGCGGCGCCTGCTGCACCCAGTACCGCGTGGCCTTCCACTGGATGGAGTCCGACGAGGTCACCCCCGGCGGCGTCCCCCACGAGCTGACCCAGGTCCTGGACCCACACCGGCTGTGCATGCGCGGCACCCTGTCCAAGCCGGTCTACTGCGTGGCGCTGGACGCGGAGATCGGGGTGTACTCGCGCTGCAGCATCCATCCGAACCGGCCCAGCGTGTGCCGCGAGGTGGATGCGTCGTGGGAGTACGGCAAGGCCAGCCCGCAGTGCGACAAGGCGCGCATCGCACACGGGATGCCGGCGCTGACGCTGGCCGACTGGCGCTGGCGCGACGAGGCGGGCAACGACGACGACCATCCCGACGACAACGGCAATTCGCCGGCCCCGCAGGCGCCCATCGCGGCGTGAGGCGGGGCGTTGGGGTGACGACCGTTGGTCGTCAACCCCGGGTCAGATCGGGTTGGCGTCCAGGAACGCGCGGATCTCGGGGACCAGCACCTCGTGCTTGTCTTCCAGCACGTAGTGCCCGGCATCTTGGAAGGCATGCACCTGCGCCTGCGGCAGCGCGGCCTGGAAGCCGGCCAGGAAGTGGTGGTCGAACACGAAGTCGCGCAGGCCCCAGCCGATGAACGCCGGGCGGTCGGCGAACGACGGCAGCGCCTTGCCGGCACGTTCGAGCAGCGACCAGGCCTTGTCGTCCGGCCCCAGCGGGATGTCCTGCATGAAGCGGATGGTGCTGATCCGGTTGGCGTAGCTGTTGTACGGCGACACGTACGCACGGCGCACGTCGGCCGGCATCTTCCGCTCCACGCCGAGCCACGACGCGCCGGCGGAGAATGCGTTGAAGGTGCGGATGATCCACTCGCCGATCGACCAGTGCCGGCCCAGCGCGATCTGCCACGGCATTTTCTTGGCCGCCGGCATCGGGAAGGCGGCGGTATTGAGCACCACCAGGCGCTTGACCTGGTCGTGATGCGACAGCGCCCAGCCGAAGCCGATCATGCCGCCCCAGTCGTGCACGGCCAGGGTCACCGGGCCGGTGATGCCCAGGTGGCGGAGCAGCGCATCCAGGTCGTCCACCCGCGACTGCAGCGTGTAGTCGTAGTGCGCGTCATCGGGCTTGTCCGACAGGCCCATGCCGATATGGTCCGGCACGATGCAGCGGTAGCGGTCCGACAGCCCGGCCACCAGCGTGCGCCAGTAGTAGCTCCACGACGGGTTGCCGTGGACCATCACCACCACCTCGCCGTCGCGCGGGCCTTCGTCGAGGTAGTTCATCGACAGGCCGGGGCGCACCTCGAAACGGTGCGGATGGGCGGGGTAACCGGGAAGCTTGGACATCAGGGTCGCACCTGTAGAAAGGGCCGGTAGTACCGGCCCTTGGAGTCAACGCAGGGGTCTGTTTTACCAGACCACTTCGGCCATCGAGCAGTTCAGGCCCGAGCCGATGCCGAGCAGCGCGATGCGATCGCCCTTCTTCAGCTTGCCGAGCTGCTTGAGCTTGCTCAGCACGATCGGGACCGAGGCCGGGCCGATGTTGCCGTGCTCGCCGAAGATGGTCATGACCTTCTTCGGGTCGATGCCGAAGTTCTTGATGAACGCGGCGGTGTGCGGCTGGCTGACTTGGTGGATGACGAACTGGTCCAGTTCGTCCACCGCCCAGCCCAGCGCTTCGCGCGCGGCGCCGAAGGTCTTCTGTGCCAGCTTGATGCCTTCGATCAGCAGCATGCGGGTGTCGGTGACCATGCGGTCCAGGTTGCCCCGGCACAGCTGGTTCCACTCGGTGGCCGAGCGGGTCACGCCACCGCGGTAGCGCGGTGCGTCGGGCACCAGTTCGGTACGCGCCATCACCATCGCAGCGGCACCGCAGCCCAGCGTCAGGGCGGCCATCTCGTTGCGGAAGTCATCGGCGGTCACGCCCGGCAGCGCCATGCGTTCGAGGGTCTTCTCGTACACCAGGTTGGCGGTTTCGCCATCGACGATCAGCGCGTAGTCGATCTCGCCGCGCTCGAGCATGCGCGCAGCGATGTCCATGCCGTTGATGAAGGCCAGGCAGGCATTGGCGACGTCGAAGGTCATGCACTCGTCACCAACGCCCAGGTTGCCCGAGACGATGCTGGCGGTGGACGGCTCCAGGTAGTCGCGGCTGACCGAGGTGTTGACCAGCAGGCCGATCTTGTCGGCACCGATCCCGGCATCTTCCAGCGCCTTGCGCGCCGCCAGGGTGGCCGCGTCGGAGGCCAGCATGTCCGCGTCCCACAGGCGACGGGCATGGATGCCGGCGATATCGCCGAGCACGTCGGTACGGATGCCCAGACGATCCAGCGTCGGCTGCAGACGTTCGTTGATTTCCTTGGACGTCAGCGTGTGCGGCGCGTCGATGTGCGCCAGGCCGGCGATAGAGACATTCTTGAAGAGCATCAGTTAGCGCCAAGGCTCAGGCAAAGGGGGCGCTATTGTAAGCCGGCGCCGCCTTCACCGCACCTTTACGAATTCACGCCCGGGCGTATGGTCCGGGCCGGGTGTGAAGGGTTCAGCGTGGCGGGCACTGGAAGGCCAGGAAACGCTGGCTGCCATCGGCCGGCAGGCCGGCCGCCTGGACGGCATTGGCCCCGGCGCTGGGGGCTTCGTTGCGGGCCAGGGTTTCCAGCTCGTCCTGCACGCGCAGGGGGTTGCGGTTGTAGAAGCCGACCTTGCTCTTGACCGTCACCACCACCTCGCCCTTGCTCTGGCAGCCGCTGGGCACGGCCCCGGCAGGCAGCACGCGGACGGTCTTGCCGACCGGTTCGATCGGCACCCAGGTGCAGGCGGCGACGCTGAGGATCAGGGCGGACAGGAACAGATGGCGCATGCGGGAGGCCTTGCAGGACGACGAAGGGGATTGTGCGGGAAACGGCTGAATCGGCTGTGATCACCGCCCTGTTCCCAGGGCGGTGATCCTCCAGGCCGGCTTAGCGGGCCTTGGGCTTGGCCGCGGGGGCGGCCGGGGCGGCGGCCTGCACGGGCTTGCCGTCGGCGTCGATCACGGTGACCTCGCCCAGGTTCAGCGCACGGACCGGGGCCTCGGTCTGCTTCAGGTCACCGACCACGATCCAGGTCAGGGTCTTGGGATCCAGCGTGGCTGCGGCCTGCTGGACCTGCGCCGGGGTCATGGCCTCGATCTCGGCCTTGCGCTTGAACACGTAGTCGTCCGGACGCTTGTAGCTGACGATGCCGCTGATGGTGCCCAGCACCGCGCTGGCGGTTTCGTAGGCACCCGGCAGGCTCAGCGTCTGGATGTTGCGGATGCGTTCGACCTCGGCCGCGGTGGCCGGCTTGGCGGCGCTGGCGAACTCGGCGATTTCCTTCTGCATCTCGGCGATCGACGGGGCGGTCTTGTCGATCTGGACCGGGGCACGCGCCGTCCACGGGCGCTGGCCCAGGGTGGGGCTGGCGTTGCTGCCGGCGCCATAGGACCAGTGCTTCTGCTCGCGCAGGTTCATGTTCAGGCGCGAGGTGAAGTCGCCGCCGAGCACACCGTTGGCGATGTCGAAGCGGGTGGTGCCGGCGTCCATCGAGGACGGCACCACCTGGGCGGCGAACAGGTTGGCCTGCACGGCACCCGGCTGGTCGATCAGGAACACGCGGGCATGCGCCGGGCGGACCACATCGACCGGGGCCTTGACCTGCGGCGCAGCGCCGTCGGCCTTCCAGTCACCGAGCTGGCGCTCCAGCAGGGGCACGATTTCCTTCAGCGTGGTGTCGCCCACGACGATCAGGGTGCCCTGTTCCGGACGCAGCCACTGGTTGTGGAAGTCCACCAGTTCATCGCGCGTCAGCGCCTGGATGTCGGCCTCGTTGCCGCTGCCGGTGAAGGGAATGGCATACGGATGGCCGGCGCCGTACAGCAGCGTCGGCAGCACGCGCATCGCCGAGGCGCTCGGGTTGACCTTCTCCTGGCGGATGCCGGCGATCCAGCTGGCCTTGATGCGGTCGATTTCGGTCTGGTCGAAGCGCGGCTGGCGCAGCATGTCCGCGTACAGCGCCAGCGACGGCGCCAGGTTTTCCTTCAGTGCCGACAGGTACACGCTGGTGTTGTCCAGCGAGGCCGACGCATCCAGCTTGGCGCCCAGCGCATCGGCGGCATCGGCGAACGGCAGTGCGCCGCGCTCGCCAGCGCCTTCGGTCAGCATGCCCATCGTGAAATTGGCGGTGCCGGACTTGCGGCCCTGGTCGGCGGTGAAGCCACCGGGGAACTCATAGCTGAACTGCACCACCGGGATGTCGTGGCGTTCGGCCAGGATCACCTTGGTGCCGTTCTTCAGCGTGGCGCGGTGCAGCTGCGGGAACGTCAGTTCCGGGAAGGTCTTGGTCTGCGGCACACCGGTGCTGCGGTCGACCACCTTGGGCAGGGTGGAGTACTTCGCGTCCACGGCCGGCACGGTGAACGGCTGCGGCGTGGCCGACGGCAGTTCCGGCAGGGCCACACGCGCACCCGGCTCGACCACGATGGTGTGGTCGCCGGTGCCCAGCCACTTGGCGCCCACGGCGCGCACGTCGGCGGCGGTGGCCGCGTCGATGGTGGCCAGCGACTTGCGGAAGCAGCCCGGGTCGCCCTCGAACACGGTGCACTCGGCCAGTGCATCGGCCTTGCCGCCGAAGCCGCCGATGCGCTCGATGCCACGGATGAAGCCGGCACGGAAAGCGGTCTTGCCGCGGCTCAGTTCCTCGGCCGTCGGGCCGTCCTTGAGCAGGCGCTTGATCTCTTCATCGATGATCGCTTCGACCTTGGCCGGGTCCACGCCCTGCTTGACGCTGGCGACGATCATGAAGTTGGAGCCCAGCTGCGAGCTGTAGGCGCCGGCGCTGATGTTGTCCACCAGCTGATCCTGGTGCACCAGGCGCTGGTCAAGGCGCGAGGACTTGGCGCCACCAAGTACCTGCGCCAGCAGCTGCAGCTGGTCGATGTCGGTGGTGCCGACCTGGGCCACGTTCCAGGCGCGGTAGATGCGGGCCTGCGGGACCTTGTCGTTCATCACTTCGCGGGTGGAGGCCGGGCGCTTGGCCACGTCCACCTTCGGCTGGGCCATGCTCGGGCCCGCCGGGATGTCGCCGAAGTAGCGGGCAACCTTGTCCTTGGCGGTGGCCACGTCGATGTCGCCGGCCAGCACAAGCACGGCGTTGTTCGGGCCGTACCAGGTACGGAACCAGGTCTTGACGTCCTCCAGCGAGGCGGCGTTGAGATCGTTCATCGAGCCGATCACGCTGTGGTGATACGGGTGCCCTTCCGGATACAGCGCGCGGTTGAGCTTTTCCCACACCTGGCCATAGGGCTGGTTCTCGCCCTGGCGCTTCTCGTTCTGCACCACACCGCGCTGTTCGTCGAGCGCAGCCTGGTCGATCGCGCCGAGCAGGTGGCCCATGCGGTCCGACTCCATCCACAGCGCCATGTCCAGCGCGGTGGTCGGCACGTTCTCGAAGTAGTTGGTGCGATCGGTATTGGTGGTGCCGTTCTGGCCGGTCACGCCGACCTGCTTGAAGGGTTCGAAGTATTCGCCGGCATGGTTTTCGCTGCCCTGGAACATCAGGTGTTCAAACAGGTGCGCGAAGCCGGTGCGACCGGCCGGTTCGTCCTTGCTGCCGACGTGGTACCAGATGTTGACCGCCACGATCGGCGCCTTGCGGTCGGTGTGCACGACCACCCGCAGCCCGTTGGGCAGGGTGAATTCCTCGAACGGAATGTCGACCTTGGCCACTGCCGCCGGCTTGGCCAGCACCGGTGCCGGCGCAAGCGCGCCCAGCGCGGTGGAAAGGGCAACGGCCAGCAGCGCGGCGCGCGGGCGAAGTTGGACGGTCATTCCTGTTCCTTGGTCATGAAAGTGAAGGCCGATGCTAGCGCGAGCGGTCGCCGAAAGGCATCCGCCAACAGTCATTGCCCGTATGCGGGCACCGAATGGGCCGTCCGGCCCGTATCGCGCGGACAGAACAGGGTTGCGCCGGACAGGTGTCCGGACAGCGGACACCCTCACGAAGCCAAAAACCCCTTTCAAATCAATGATTAAAAGTTGGCACGAAGCCTGCTTTGTTCTGGGTGCGCCCCGACAGACTCAAACCGAAACTGACTGGACGCTGAACGAACAAAGAAAAACGCAGATTGTTCTTGCAAGCCCAGATTCGGTGTACTACCTTACTACCACACCACTGCTCACCAACACTAAACAGGACCCGTCATGAACACCAAGACCCTCGCCATCGCCATCGCTTTCGCCGCCGGCGCCGCCTTTGCCGGCAACCTGCAGGCCGCTTCGGCCATCACCACCCTGGAGACCGTGCAGGTGCGCCCCTCGGCCGACCAGATCGCCCAGGCCGGCGTCGAGCGCAACAGCGCCATCCCCACCCTGGCCGTGGTTGAAGTCCGCCCGACCGCCGGCATGATCGCCGAGTACCGCGCCGAACTGACCGCCAACCGCCGCGTCACCACCCTGGCCGCCGTCGAAGTCCGCCCGACCGCCGAGCAGTACCAGGCTCTGGCCGCCGAAGAAGCCGGCAACCGCGACTACGTGGCCACCCTGACCGCCGCCGCCACTGCCGTTGCCCGCGACGTGATCGTCAACCTGCCGACCCTGCACGTTCGCCCGAGCCCGTCGGATCTGCAGGCCCTGGCCCTGGAAACCGCCGCATCGGTGCTGGTCCGCTGAATTCCGGCTGCGAACCTTCGCAGCCGCGGCGTACACTGCGCCGATGACTGACTCGCCCACGTTCCACGTCGTCCTGTTCCAACCCGAAATTCCGCCGAACACCGGCAATGTGATCCGCCTCTGCGCCAATACCGGCGCGCGGCTGCACCTGATCGAGCCGCTCGGTTTCGACCTGAGCGACAAGCAGCTCAAGCGCGCCGGCCTGGACTATCACGAATACGCTCGACTGCAGGTACATCCCGACCTGGATACCGCCCTGCAGGCCATTGCACCCAAGCGCCTGTTCGCCCTGAGTACCCGCGGCAGCGTGCGTTACGACACCCCGCAATTCGAAGACGGCGATGCCTTCCTGTTCGGCCCGGAAACCCGCGGCCTGCCCCAGGACCTGCTCGACGCGCTGCCGCACGGCCGCCGCCTGCGCCTGCCGATGCAGCCGGACAATCGCAGCCTCAATCTATCCAACACCGTCGCGGTGGTGATGTATGAAGCCTGGCGCCAAAGCGGATTCGCCGGCGGCCAGTAGGCCGTGTGCCAGCCAACGGCTGGCACCCATGCACCCACCAACGGCTGGCACCCATGCGCCCACCAACGGGTAGCACCCATGCACCCACAACGGGTAGCACCATGCGTCCACAACGGGTAGCACCGGGCCGCTGGCCCGGTGGCCTTCAGAACGCGTTGATCCCGGTCAGCTCACGCCCGATCACCAGCTGGTGCACCGTCTCGGTACCCTCGTAGGTAATCACCGATTCCAGGTTCAGCGCGTGCCGGATCGCTACGTGTTCAGTGGTGATGCCGGCGCCGCCAAGCAGGTCGCGGCATTCGCGCGCGATGTCGATCGCCATCCGGCAGTTGTTCCATTTGGCCAGGCTGACCTGCTGCGGTTGCAGTTGGCCGGCGTCCTTCAACCGCCCCAGCTGCAGCGACAGCAACTGGGCGGTGGTGATCCGCCGTGCCATGTCGGCCAGCTTGATCTGCGCGCTCTGGGTGGCAGCCACCGGGCGGCCGAACAGCACGCGCTGCTTGGTGTAGTTGAGCGCTTCGTCCAGACACGCGACCGCCGCACCGATGGGGCCCCAGCTGATGCCGTAACGCGCCTGGTTGAGGCAGCCCAGCGGGCCCTTCAACCCCTGCACGTTGGGCAGGCGGTTGCGCTCGGGCACGCGCACGTTGTCGAAGAACAACGCACCGGTGAGCGACGCGCGCAGGCTCATCTTGTGCTTGATTTCCTGGGTGCTGAAGCCGGGCATGCCCTTTTCCAGCACGAACCCCTGGATGCCGTCCTCGGTGTGCGCCCAGACGATGGCGATATCGGCCACCGGGCCGCTGGTGATCCACATCTTGCTGCCGTTCACCACCCAGTCGCCGCCATCGCGCACCGCACGGGTCTTCATCGCCGCCGGGTCCGAACCGCCATGTGCCTCGGTCAGCCCGAAACAGCCGATCACCTTGCCGGCCGCCATGTCCGGCAACCAGCGCACGCGCTGTTCCTCGGTGCCGTAGGCGAAGATCGGGTACATGCACAGCGAGCTCTGCACCGACACGAAGCTGCGCAGGCCGGAGTCGCCGCGTTCCAGCTCCTGGCAGATCAGACCGTAGCTGACCGCATTGAGCCCGCCACCGCCGTACTGCTCGGGCAGGCTGGAGCCCAGCAGGCCCAGCGCGGCAATCTCGGGGATGAGCTCGTCGGGGAAGCGCCCCTGGTCGAACGCGTCGCCGATGATCGGCAACACGCGTTCATCGGTGAAGCGTGCCACCGTCGCCTGTACGGCGCGTTCCTCCTCGCTGAGCAGGGAGCGGACATCAAACAGGTCGTACGGATTCAGTGACATGGCTACCCGGGGCGTCGTGACGGTGGAACACGACGCCCATTGTGGTCCCTGCGCAGGGGCAGGCCAAGGCATGGCGCAGCACGGCCTACAATGCCCCCGTCACAGCAGAGGATCCGGACATGCAGATCCGCGCGGAACGCCCCGACGACGTCGACGCCATCCATGCCCTCACCCGCGAGGCCTTCCAGGACGCGCCCCACAGCAGCCAAACCGAGGCGTTCATCGTCGATGCGCTGCGCCGGGCCGGCGCGCTGTCGGTTTCGCTGGTCGCCGAAGAGGGCGCCACGCTGCTGGGCCACGTCGCGCTGTCGCCGGTCGAACTCAGCGACGGCAGCACCGACTGGTATGGGCTGGGCCCGATCTCGGTGCTGCCCGCGCAGCAGGGCCGTGGCATCGGCAGCGCCCTGATGCAGGCCGCCATCGATGCGCTGCAGGCACGCGGCGCCGCAGGCTGCGTACTGCTCGGCGATCCGGACTATTACGCGCGCTTCGGCTTCGAGGCCGATCCGCGCCTGCGGCTGCCCGGCATTCCCGCCGCGTACTTCCAGTCGCGGCGGCTGCGCGATGACAGTCCCGACGCTGACGTGCGCTACCACGCCGGTTTCGATGCCACCGGCTGAGCCGCAAAGATCCATACGCCGTCACCGTCACTTGAATTGATGCGGCGCACCATCCGAGGTTGCCTGCTGCAGCGACCCACCGCGCGACAGGTGGCGACCTAGGCGGAATCGTCGCGTGCCGGTACCCTGACACCTTGATCCAGCAGTTGCGCGGTGCAGCCTCGCGCGATTCCCAGGCAACCGCCGCCGGCCTTGGCCGGATCGGCACTACCCAAGAGTTACGCACCCCGATGAGCGAAGACACCACCGCCCTGCCCCCGCGTGAAGCCATGGAATTCGACGTGGTGATCGTCGGCGCCGGTCCTGCCGGCCTGGCCACTGCGATCCGGCTGCGCCAGCGCGCCATCGAGGCCGGGCGCGAGCTGTCCGTGTGCGTGCTGGAGAAGGGCTCCGAGCCCGGCGCGCACATTCTGTCCGGCGCGATCATGGATACCCGTGCCCTGACCGAGCTGTTCCCGGACTGGGCCGAGCGTGGCGCGCCGCTGAAGCAGAAGGTCACCCGCGACGAATTCCTGTTCCTCAGCCCGGACGGTGCGCGCAGCACGCCCAACGCGCTGCTGCCGGAGTGCTTCCACAACGAAGGCAACTACATCATCAGCCTGGGCGAGGTGACCCGTTGGCTGGCCCAGCAGGCCGAGGCGCTGGAAGTGGCGATCTTCCCCGGCTTCGCCGCCGCCGAAGTGCTGTACGACGACGCCGGCGCGGTGATGGGCGTGGCCACCGGCGACATGGGCATCCGCAAGGATGGCTCGCACGGTCCCAATTTTGAGCGCGGCATGGAACTGCATGCCAAGTACACGATCTTCGCGGAAGGCTCGCGCGGCCACCTCGGCCGCCAGCTGATCGCGCGCTACCAGCTCGATGCCGGCAAGGACCCGCAGGCCTACGGCATCGGCATCAAGGAACTGTGGCAGATCGACCCGGCCAAACACGAACCGGGCCTGGTCGTGCACACCGCCGGCTGGCCGCTGGAGAGCGACACCTACGGTGGTTCGTTCCTGTACCACGCCGACGGCGGCAAGGTCGCGGTCGGTTTCGTGGTCGGGCTGGATTACCGCAATCCGTGGATGAGCCCGTTCGAGGAATTCCAGCGCTTCAAGACCCATCCGTCGATCCGCAAGCACCTGGAAGGCGGCAAGCGCATCGCCTACGGCGCGCGCGCGATCACCGCCGGTGGCCTGCTGTCGCTGCCGAAGACGGTGTTCCCCGGCGGTGCACTGGTCGGTTGCGAAGCGGGCTACCTCAACGCCAGCCGCATCAAGGGCAGCCATGCGGCGATCAAGACCGGCATGCTGGCCGCCGATGCCGCGTTCGATGCGCTGGCCGCCAATCGCCAGCGCGACGAGCTCACCGCCTACCCGGCCGCGTTCGAGAACAGCTGGCTGCATGACGAGCTCAAGCAGTCCAAGAATTTCAAGCAGTGGTTCAAGAAGGGCCGCAGCGTGGCCACGCTGATGACCGGCATCGAGCAGTGGCTGCTGCCCAAGCTGGGCATCCGCAACCCGCCGTGGACGCTGCGCCACAGCAAGGCCGACCACGAGTGCCTGGAACCGGCGTCGCAGCACACCCGGATCGTGTATCCCAAGCCGGACAACGTGCTCACCTTCGACCGCCTCAGCTCGGTGTTCCTGAGCAGCACCAATCACGAGGAAGACCAGCCCAGCCACCTGACGCTGAAAGACGCCAGCGTGCCGGTGCGGGTCAACCTGGCCGAGTACGCCGGGCCGGAAGCGCGCTACTGCCCGGCCGGCGTGTACGAGTTCGTGGGCGCCGAGGGCCAGGAACAGCTGCAGATCAACGCGCAGAACTGCGTGCACTGCAAAACCTGCGACATCAAGGACCCCACCCAGAACATCGTGTGGGTCACCCCGCAGGGCGGCGGCGGCCCCAACTACCCGGCGATGTGATCCGGGCGTGCTGCGCGTGCGCCTGTCCTGCCTGATCGTGGCCAGCCTGTGGCTGGCCGCCTGCGCGCGCACGCCGCAGACGCCCGAGCAGGCCCACCAGCAGCAGCTGCAGCGCGCGTTCGCGATCTGCGCGGGCTGCCACACCGTCAGCGCCGGTGGCGTGCATCGCTTCGGGCCGAACCTGCATGGGGTGATCGGCCGTCGCGCCGGCAGCCTGGACGGTTATCCCTATTCGCCGGCGATGCAGCAGGCCGGGCTGACCTGGAACGAGCAGACGCTGGATGCTTTCCTGCGCTCGCCCACGCACGTGGTGCCGGGCACGCGCATGGTCAACACCACCGCCGATCCGCTGCGTCGCCGCCAGGTGATCGAGTACCTGCAGCAGCAGCGCTGAGACGCGTGCGTCATCGTGCCTGCAGCGCCTGCAGGTAGGCACGGAGCTGGTCTTCGAAGGCCGCCAGTGGTGTCTCCACGGCCTGCGTGCCGGCCGCCGCCACCTGCGTCATCAGCGCCTGCGCCTGCACGGTCAACGCATCGGCACCGAGCGTGCCCAGCCCGCCCACGATCCGGTGCAGCACATCGGCCAGCGCCGCCGCGTCCTGTGCCTGCACCGCCGCCTGGCCACGCAGCAGGTCGGCATCGGTCGCCTCGCACATGCTGTCGATCAACACCTGCGCGACGTGGTCGGAACCGAACCGGGCCGCGATCGCCGCACGACCCGGCAAGGCATCCGGCGACGTGGCCGGCACCGGCACCGGCGCCGCAACGCTGCCATCGCGGCCGGCCGGCAACCAGCGCAGCAGGATCTGCCGCAGTGTGGCCAGCGCCACCGGCTTGGCCAGCACATCGTCCATGCCGGCCTCGCGGCAGCGTTGCACATCCGCTTCCAGGGTACTGGCCGTCAGTGCGATCACCGGCACCCGGGTGCGCCCACTGTCGCGTTCCCGTTCGCGCAGGCGGCGGGTCATCTGGTACCCGTCCATCACCGGCATGCGGCAATCGGTGATCACCACGTGGTAGTCGCCGGCCGCCATCTTCGCCAGGGCCTGCTCGCCGTCCTCGGCCAGGTCGTGGGTCAGCCCCAGCTGCTGCAGGCGCCACTGCATCAGGGCCTGGTTGGTGGGATGGTCCTCGACCACCAGGATGCGGCGCTCTGCCAGCGCCACCGGCAGCGGCTCCACGTCCGGCGCCGGTATCCGCGCGGCATCGGTCTGTCCGTCGCCGGGCAGGCGCGGCAGGGTCAGCTCCACCGTCACCTGCGTTCCCTCGCCGAGCGCACTGTGCATCTCCAGCTGGCCGTGCATCAGCGCCACCAGCCGCTGGCAGATGCTCAGCCCCAGGCCGGTGCCGCCGTACTTGCGGCTGGTGCCCACCTCGGCCTGCGCGAACGGCTTGAACAGCCGCTCGCGCTGCTCGGCGGAGATGCCGATGCCGGTATCGGTCACGACCAGGCGCAGCCGCTGTGCGTCGTCCAGGTCGTCCACGCACTCCAGCGCGATGGACACCTTGCCCTGCTCGGTGAATTTGATGGCATTGCTGAGCAGGTTGAAGGCGATCTGGCGCAGGCGCACGCCATCGGCCAGATGCAGCGCGGCCACCGCGTCGTCCACCCGCAGCGACAACTGCAGCCCCTTCGCGGAGGCCTGCGGGGCCAGCAGCTGCTGCACGTTGTCCAGCAGCGACGGCAGCGCCACCGGACGCGGCTCCAGCGGCAGCGCGCCCGCTTCGATGCGCGAATACACCAGGATGTCGTCAAGGATCTGCCGCAGCATCTGCGCCGAATCCTCGACCACCTCGATCACCTTGCGCTGCTCGGCATCCAGCCGGGTGTGCGAGAGCATTTCCAGCATGCCCAGCACGCCGCTCATCGGCGTGCGGATCTCGTGGCTCATCGTCGCCAGGAATTCAGCCTTGGCCGCCGTGGCGCGCTCGGCACCCGCCTTGGCTTCGGCCAGTGCATCGGCCTGCGCGCGGGCCTCGGTAACGTCCACCCAGTAGCCGCTCCACAGCACCGCGCCATCCTCGGCGGCATACGGCAGCGCGCGCGCGCGGATCCAGTGCAGCACGCCGCGCGGGTAGGTGCGGAACTCCATGTCCAGACCGGTGAAATCGAGCGCGGCGCGCTCCAGGACCTGCAGCACGCGTGGGCGGTCCTGCGCGTCGAGCTGGGCCATCACCCGGCTCTCGTCGGCCATCGCCTCGGCCGCGCTCAAGCCGAACATCGCCTCCATGTCGCCAACGATGTACGGCAGCGACAAGCGCCCATCGGTACCGCGGCGGGCCTGGTAGACGATTGCGGGCAGGTTGTCGGTGACTTCGGCCAGACGCTGCTCCACGCGTCGTCGCGTGGCCACTTCGCGGCGCAGCCGCAGATAGCCCCAGCCGTGCACCAGCAGCGCGGTGAGCAGCACCAGCGCGATCGGCACCGCCCAGCGCGCGGCATCGCGCCAGTCGATGCCGCTGCGGTACTCGGCCGACAGCCAGTCGTTGCGGATGGCCTCGTGTTCGCGCGGCGTCATGTTCACCAGCACGCGGTCGAAGGTGGTGGCCAGCGGGGCGTACCTGCGTTTGACCGCCAGCGAGAACTGATCGTTGAAGCCGGCAGGCGCGGCCACATGCAGCTGGGCGGGGTAGCGCTCGCGCACGATGCGGTCAACCAGCGCCAGGTTGCCCACATAGGCATCGGCATCGCCGTTGGCCAGCCGCGCCAGGGCCTGCTCGGCGCTGCGCGCCGGAACGATGCGGGCGTTGGGCGCCTGCTGCAGGATGTAGCCGCGCAGCCGGTCGGGATCGGACAACAGGATGCTGCGCCGGTCCAGGTCGGCCACGTCCAGCACCGACGCGCTGCCGGTGGCGGTCACGATCACGTTGGGCACGGTGATGAAGGGCTGGCTGAACACCCAGTCCGGCCCCAGGTAGGCCGAGTCGTTGGGCATGCCCAGCACCACGTCGACGTCGCCACGGCGCGCCTGCTCGCGCACCTCGAACCAGTCGTGCGCGGGCACCCGGGTCAGGTGGGCACCCACCATGCGCAGCTGCTTGAGGTAGTCGCCGGCCACGCCGCTGGCATGTCCGTTGGCGTCGATGAAGCCCAGCGGTGTCGCATTCGGCGCAAAGCCCATCCGCAGCGGCGTGGACAGCACGCGCCGCTCGGCGTTGCCCAGAATCAGACGCGATTGGGTGGACCAGTGCGGCGTGCGCAGCCACCGCCGCGCGATGGTGTCGCGTTCGGCCTGGCCGAGGCTGGCCAATGCGGTGTCCAGCGCTTCGGCCAACGGCTGCTTGGCGTGCGGTACGCCGAAGTGCAGGCGCTCCGGCGGCAGATCGCTGGGGCGCAGCACGCTGATGTCGGTCAGGTGTTCCTGCTCGATTACCGTCGCTGCTACATAGGCGTTTCCTATGTACACATCGGCCTCGCCGCGGGTCACCATCGCCAGCGCGCCGGCGGTGTTGGCCGCGCTCACCTGGCGGGCGGCCGGGAAGCGGGCACGCACCTGGTCGCTGGTCACGAAGGCCTGCTCGGTCACCACGCGCAGGCCACGCAGATCCGGATCGGTGGACGTGCGGGTGTCGTCCGGGCGTGCCACCAGCGCCAGCGGTGCATCCAGGTAGGCGCGGGTGTAGACCAGGCAGCGGGTGCGGTCGGCGGTCAGTGCGACGTTCATCACCACATCGACCTCACCCCGGCATGCCGCATCCAGCACCTCGGTCCAATTGCGATACATGCGGACCTGCACCGTCACGCCCAGGCGTTCGGTCAGGGCCTGCAGGTAGTCGTAGCCCAGGCCGACCGGCTTGCCATCCTCGATGGCCTCGAACGGCGGCCAGCCGCTGTCGTACAGGCCAAGGATGATGGTAGGGTGCCGACCAAGCCACTCACTCTGGCGCGGCGACACGGCCGGCGCCAGGGCCGGGTTGCCTGCAGCGGAAAGCGACGCCGGCACGCCCAGCACGCCGGCAAGCATCAGCACCCAGCGGGCGATCCGGGTACGCATGCGGCCTGATCTCCCTAGAATGAAGTTTCCACCCCAGCACGACCCCACGGGCGGCTGCCTTTGAGGCAATACTAGTCCATGACCCTGCGCATAATCATCGCCGACGACCACCCGGTCGTCCGGATCGGCACCAAGGCAGTGATCGAGACCAGCGGCGTCGGTCGCGTCGTTGCCGAGGCCAGTACCGTCGAAGAGCTGATGCGGGCGTTGTCGTCTTTCCCCTGCGATGTGCTGGTCACCGACTACTCGATGCCCGGCGGCCAACAGGCTGACGGGTTCGCCATGATCGGAATGATCCGCCGTCGCTTCCCGGACCTGCCGGTGCTGATGCTCAGCGTATCCAACAACCTGGCGATCCTGCGGATGGTGAAGTCCACCGGCGTGCTTGGTCTGGTCGACAAGGCGTCCTCGATGGAAGAACTGCCGCTGGCGATCCAGACCGTGCAGCGCGGCACGCCGTACGTGAGCCGCACGCTGAAGGAACGCATCGACGCGATCGGCACGCAGAATGTCGATGACGAGGGCAACAAGCAGCTCTCGCCGCGCGAAGTGGAAGTGCTGCGCCTGCTCGGCACCGGGCTTACCGTCAAGGAAATCGCCCTGCAGCTGCACAAGAGTGTGAGCACGATCAGTCGCCAGAAGGGCGATGCGATGCTCAAGCTCGGCCTGAAAGGCGACGCGGAACTGTTCGACTACCTGCGCGACGGCCACCTCTGAGCGGTCACGCCTGCTGAGTGGACGCGCGTGCCCCGCCGCTACCCGGCCGGGCACGACCGCGGGATCGCCTGCCATCCCCTCTGGTTACAATCAGGCCCCCGCCGTGCGCTGCAGGATCGTCGAGGGCGGGACATCCAACAGGACGCAACAGGACAGGGAATGAAGATTCGCATCATGTCGGCATCACTGCTGGTCGCCTTGCTGGCGGCCTGCGGGCAGGCACCGGAGTCAACGGATACACCGGCCGCCGTGCCGGCACCCGCAGCCGAAACGCCGTCAGCCACGGCCACGTTGGCCGAACCCGACCACGACATCGAAAAGGGCGTGGACCCGTCGGTGTGGGACAACGAGGGCGAGCCCGAAGACGTCACCCCCGGCGAAGACATCACCTGCGCCGACGCGCCGTTGGCGACCTACTTCTTCACCCTGGTGGGTGGCAACACGGTGGACGACTGCGGTCGCAAGGACCCCAAGGTGCTGGCCGCGTTCGATGCGCTGATGAAAGAAGCCGCGCCGGCCGAATCCACCGATCCGGACGTGCCGTCGCTGCGCGAGCGCCTGCTCAGCGGGCCGAGCGCACCGGGCAAGCCGCTGCAGGTGCAGGAACAGACCTGGTGGTATTACTCGGCCTGCCAGGCGCATCAATGCAGCACCACCGCGCTGGACATGCTGTACGCCCCGACGCAGGCGAAGATGGTCGGCCGCCTGGTAACCGACTGCAAGGTGCGGTGGCTGGGCAATCCAAGCGAGGCGCAGCGTGCGCTGATCGAGACGACCCACCCGCTGGACGAGGCCTCGCTGCAGGGCGATGATGGGTCCTGCAGCTGATACGGCAGCGTGCATCAAGCGGACAGGGAAAGGCCGGGCGGATGCCCGGCCTTTCTGTTTTCAGGAGGGTCGCCATCGCACGCTCCAAGTTCCCTGAATAGCTCGTACATTTATGTACTGGTCAGTTTAATATTCAGGGCCGATTGGGGTGGCTAACGGATAATTCACACCTGTCGCCAGCAGCGGTGTTTCTCCCCTCCCCCGCGCTGCTGGCGATCAAACCAAAATAAAAAAGGTGTCCCGATGATGAAGTCTTCTCTGCTTGCCCTGGGTCTGCTCGCTGCACTGCCGTTCGCTGCTTCGGCAACCGATGGCCTGTCGTACAACTACGTTGAAGGCGGCTACGTGAACACCGATGCCAAGGGCGGCGACGCCGACGGCTGGGCTGCCAAGGGCTCGGTCGCGATCGCGCCGAACTTCCATGTCTTCGGCGATTACAACTCGCAGGAAACCAAGCACGGCAACGCCGACGTCGACCAGTGGCGCGTGGGTGTCGGCTACAACTACGGCATCGCGCCGACCACCGACCTGGTGGCCCGCGTCGCGTACCAGAAGTTCGATCCGAAGCACGGCCTGGACTTCAACGGCTATGCCACCGAAGTGGGCGTGCGCACCGCGTTCACCCCGATGTTCGAAGGCTACGCGCTGGCCGGCTACGAAGATTTCAGCAAGAAGCACGGCATCAACCCGGACGGCGAGTTCTACGGCCGCGTTGGCGCCCAGGCCAAGTTCAACCAGAACTGGGGCCTGAGCGGCGAAGTGAAGCTGGCCAAGGGCGGCGACAAGGAATGGTTCGTCGGCCCGCGCTTCACCTGGTAATACGCGTTACGCAGCACAGTGTTGGATGGCGCGGTCTCTCTCCCCTGCGCCACGAAGCCCGGCTCCACGCCGGGCTTCACTTTTTCTGGCAATCACCTCGTTGCCTCAACGGTGGTGTCTCCGCTCGAATCTACCGCGAGCGTGAAGGGCCCCATCGCGGCCCAGCGCCCGACCCACCCGCCGCGCCTGCACAGACGCAAGCGCACACAGCCGCGTCTCCGCTCGAATCTACCGCGAGCGTGAAGGGCCCCATCGCGGCGCTCAGGCCCCTGGGCAACTGTCCCCCGGCGTCGGCCTGCGGCCGCCCCCTCCTCCTTTACGTTGCCCTGGGGCCTGCGCACCGCGAAGGGGCTCGTCGTGCGGTACGCGCGCGGAAAAGCCGGTCTTTTGAGGCGCCAGCACTCTCGGCACGTGGGCTGCGATGCCCTTGTGGGCGAAGTAAAGGAGGAGGTGGCGGCCGCAGGCCGGCGCCGGGGGACATTCGCCGACAAGGGCATCGTGGCCCAGCGCCCCGACCCACCCGCCGCGCTTGCAAAGACGCAAGCGCACACAGCCGCGTCTCCGATCAACTCTACCGCGACCGTGAAGGGCTCCGTCGCGGCCCGCAGGCCCCTGGGCAACTGTCCCCCGGCGTCGGCCTGCGGCCGCCCCCTCCTCCTTGACGTTGCCCTGGAGCCTGCGCACCACGACGGAGCTCGGCGTGCGGTACGTACACGTAAGAGCCGGTGCTTTGAGGCGCCAGCACTCTCGGCACGTGGGCCGCGATGCCCTTGTGGGCGAAGTAAAGGAGGAGGGGGCGGCCGCAGGCCGGCGCCGGGGGACATTCGCCGACAAGGGCATCGTGGCCCAGCGCCCCGATCCACCAGCCGCGCCTGCAAAGACGCAAGCGCACACAGCCGCGTCTCCGATCAAATCTACTGCGATCGTGAGGGGCCCCGTCGCGGCCCGCAGGCCCCTGGGCAACTGTCCCCCGGCGTCGGCCTGCGGCCGCCCCCTCCTCCTTTACGTTGCCCTGGGGCCTGCGCACCGCGACGGGGCTCGGCGTGCGGTACGTACACGTAAAAGCCGGTCTTTTGAGGCGCCAGCACTCTCGGCACGTGGGCCGCGATGCCCTTGTGGGCGAAGTAAAGGAGGAGGGGGCGGCCGCAGGCCGACGCCGGGGGACATTCGCCGACAAGGGCATCGCGGCCCAGCGCCCGACCCACTCCCCGCAGCGCCAGACCAAAAAAAAACCCCGGCAATGCCGGGGTTTTTCGCCATCATTTGAACAGCGTGTCCGGGTATTCCGGTTTCTGTTCGCGTGCCAGCAGTGCACGCAGGCCTTCTTCGGGCGTCTGCTCGCCATGCAGCACGGCGCGCACACGTTCGGAGATCGGCAGGTCGATGCCGTGGCGGCGTGCCTGACGCATGACTTCATCGGCGGTCTGCACCGACTCCACCACCTGGCCGATCTCGCGGACCGCGTCGGACAGGGATTGCCCCCGGCCCAGGGCCAGGCCCAGGCGACGGTTGCGCGAGAGGTCGCCGGTGCAGGTGAGCACCAGATCGCCCAGCCCGGCCAGGCCCATCAGGGTTTCCGGCTTGGCCCCGATCGCCGCGGCCAGCCGCAGCATTTCGTTGAGACCGCGGGTGATGAGGCCGGCACGCGCATTCAGGCCGAGATGCATGCCATCGGCGACGCCGGTGGCGACCGCCAGCACGTTCTTCATCGCACCACCGAGCTCGGCGCCGACCATGTCATCGCCGGTATAGGCGCGGAAGGCCGGGCCGTGCATCGCTTCGGCCACCTGCTGGGCGAAGTCCGCATCGTCACCGTGCACGGTGATCGCGGTGGGCAGGCCCTGGGTGACTTCCTTGGCGAACGACGGACCGGTCACCACCGCCAGCGGCACGTCCGGCCCGAGGACCTCGCGCGCTACTTCGTGCAGGAAGCGTCCCGACCCGGGCTCGAAGCCCTTGGTGGCCCAGGCTACACCCGCCGCGGCGGGCCGCAGTGGCGCCAGCGCGCGCACGGTTTCACCGAACGCGTGCGAGGGCACCACCACCAGAATCCAGGCGGCTCCCTCGACGGCAGCGGCCAGATCGGTGGTCGCACGCAGCGACGCGGGCAAGGGAATGCCCGGCAGGTAACGGGTGTTCTCGTGACGCTGGTCGATGGCCTCGACCATGCCGGCATCGCGGCCCCACAGCACGGTCGGGTGACCGTGCCGGGCCAGCAGGCTCGCCAGCGCGGTGCCCCAGGAACCGGCACCGAGAACGGCGATCTTGTCTGCGTGGCTGCTCATCGGAACGGACGCAGCGCCGATCAGGCGTTGCCGGCCGGCTCGGAATCGGCCAGCGAGGTTTCGCCCTGCTCCTGACGCTGACGCAGGGTTTCGGCGTACAGGCCTTCGAAGTTGATCGGCTGCAGGAAGAACGGCGGGAAGCCGCCGGCCTGGATCAGCTCGCTGACCAGCGAACGCACGTACGGGAACAGGATGTTCGGGCACTGGGTGCCGAGCAGCACGTCGATCGCCTGCGGCTCCAGGCCGATCAGGCCGAACACGCCAGCCTGCTGCACTTCGGCCACGTAGGCGGTCTTGTCGCCGGCCTTGCAGGTCAGGGTGACGGCCAGCACGACTTCAAAGGCGTTCTCGCCCAGGCGCTGCACGCGCTGGTTCAGGTTGAGCTGCAGTTCCGGCTGCACGGCTTCGTTGAAGACGGCCGGGGCATTCGGCGATTCGAACGAAACGTCCTTGACGTAGATCTTCTCGACGGTGAACGCGGGGCCGGTGGCGGCGTCGGCCGGCGCGATGGCGCCGTTGGTGTTCTGATCGGACATTTCCTGTAGCTCCAGAATGAATGCTGTAAAAATGGATTGTTGCATCCCCAGCGATGGGGGCGTGTGGCGTCGCGCACAAGGCGCGCAACGCCCTCAACGTGAAATCAGTTGCGGCCCTTGACCAGCGGCAGGTCGGCCTGCTGCCACGACGGGATGCCGCCGTCGAGCACGTTGACCTGTTCGAAGCCGGCCTTCTTCAGTGCCTTGGCTGCGGTTTCCGAGGCAGTGCCGGTACGGCACACCAGGACCACCGGGCGCTGTTTGGCATTGGCCACCAGCTTGTGCTCGGGACCGAACTGGCTCGGCTGCGCATTGCGGCTGCCGGCGATGTGACCCTTTTCGAAGTCGCTGCTGGACGACAGATCGACCACCAGCGCGTTGCCGGCATTCATCAGCTGGGTCAGTTCGGCCGGCTTCAGCGACGTGTAGCCGCGGAACAGGCGCCGTACTTCGGTCACGATGATGGCCACGGTCAGGCCGACCAGGGCCATCGACAACATCGGGTTTCGGCCGGCAAAGGCCAGCAACTCTTCGTAATTCACTCAGATCACGGGTCGATAAGCGGGCGCCGATTGTCGCACATGCGGGCGAAGCGGCGTCCAGCGGCCACGAGGGCCGGGATTACTGGCCCTGCCAGAGGTCCGGCAGGCCGCCGGCCTGCCACCAGCGCTTGACCTGCGGGTCCCAGCGCCAGAGTTCCTTGACCACCACGGTGCGCTCGGCCTGGGTGTTGACGTTGATGACACCAATCTCGACCCGGCGCTCCACGGTGCCGTCGGGCAGCGCTGCGGTACTGCGCTCGCGGTAGGACGACACCCGGATCTGCTCGTAGCGGCGCAGCTGCAGGTCGGTCAGCGGGTGGGCCTTGCGGTACTCCGGGTCAAGGTAGCCCAGCGCATCTTCGGCGCTGCCCCAGCGGATGGTGGAGCCGTACTGGTTCTGGACTTCCTCCAGCGCGGTACGTTGCTTGCGGCTCAGATCGGCGGCGGCCAGCGTCCCCACGCCGGTCAGCAGCAACGATGTCAGGAGCAGGATCTGGACCAGGCGGCGCATGCGAATTCCCCAATAGGCAAGGCGCACATCCTACCCTCTCGCGAAGGCCACGAAGCGCCCGCTGAGCTCGGCGGCCGGCTTGCCGGCGCTGCCCGGCTGGCGGGCGGTGAGCGCGATCCGCGCCTTGCCGCGCTGGGCGAAGGTGGCCAGGAAGCCATCCCAGTCGGACTCCGCGTCGGCCTGGGCCTCGGCCTGGAGGTCGCCGTACACCGGCGACAGGTAGCGTACGTGGCTGTCGGCCACGTACACATCGGCATCGAAGCCGGCCAGGCGCAGGCGCAGCGTGACCAGGGCCCAGCCGGACAGGGTCAGGGCCGAGGCCAGGCTGCCGCCGAAGGCGTTGCCCTTGTCGTTGACGTTGGCCGCCAGCGGTGCCTGCAGGCGCAACACGCCGTCACGGTAGTCGTGCACGCGGATCTGCATCGCCGCCACCGGCGGCATGCGGTCCAGCACGTGTTGCAGCGCAGCCAGCTGTGCGGGCAGGGAATCGGAAACGGACATCGGAAGGCAACGGCGTCGAAGGGCTCGCATAATGCCCGCAATGGACACCGAAGCAAATCCACCGCGCTGGACCCTGTTGTCGCTGCGCCCGCGCGGCCAGCACGCACCGATGCGCCGCGCTGCGCGGGCGCTGGGCGGCGCCACCATCGCGCTCTCGCCGTGGGCGCTGCGCGCGCGCACCGACACTGCCACCCGTACCGCGCTGGACGCGGCGCTGGGTGCCGACCGGGTGATCTTCAGCAGCCCGGCCGCCGTGGTGGCCGCAGCGCGCCTGGCCCGGCTCGATGTGCCGCATCCGGGGCAATGGCTGGCAGTGGGCAGCGGCACGGCGGCGGCCCTGCACCGTGCCGGCGCACACGACATCCAGGCCCCTGCGCGGATGGACAGCGAAGGGCTGCTGGCGCTGCCGGCACTGGCCGCCCTGGACGGCCTGCGCGCCGGGCTGGTGACCGCGCCGGGTGGGCGCGGCATCATCGCCGCGACGCTGCAGGCGCGCGGTGCGCAGCTCCTGCGCGCCGACGTCTACCTGCGGCAACCGCTGCCGCTGCCGGCACGGGCCCTGCAGCGGTTGCGCCATGCCGCGCGGCCGTGGGCGGTGGCGGTGAGCAGCGCGGACGCGCTGGCGCGGTTGCTGGCGCACCTGCCCGATGATCTGCAGTCCCCGCTGCGGCAGGCCTGCGTGGTGGCGGCCAGCGAGCGGCTCGCCGCCCAGGCCGTCGCCGCCGGCTTCGGGCACGTGGTGCAGGCCGAGGGCCCGCTGCCGGCGCAGCTGGTGCAGGCGGCACACGCCGCGCTCACGCCGCGCGCAACTTGCTGAACACGCCTTTTCCACGGTCTTGCGGGCGGCGCGGGCGGCGGGTGATGCTGTGCACCACGTCGCTCGCCAGCCAGCGGACAGCCCGGCGCGCGCGACAAGGACGCCTGTATGAATGAAGCCGATTCGCCCCCTCCCGCCCGTCGTCCCCTGCGCTGGATCGTTCCGGTGCTGGCCCTGCTCGTGGTCGGCGGCGGTGCCGCCTGGGGCTGGACGCAGTGGCAGGCGCAGCAGGCGCAGGCCCGGCTGCGCGACGAGAACGCGAGCCTGCAGCTGCAGGGGCTGCTCGACAGCGTCGAGGCCCTGCGCCGCGACCAGCGCTCGACCTCGCAGCGGGTGCAGGATGCGGCGGCCACCAACCGCGTGCTGCGCGACGAGATGCTCGGCCTGAGCCAGCGCAACGCCCTGCTCGAAGACAACCTGGCCAAGCTCGCCGACAGTACCCGGCATGGCGCGCAGGCACTGCAGCTGGAAGAGGCCGAACTGCTGCTGAGCCAGGCCGGCCAGCGGCTGGCATTCGCCGACGACATCGAGGGCGCCAGGCGCCTGTATGCGTTGGCCGCCAATGCGCTGGGCGACATCCAGGGCGGCGACTATCTCAACCTGCGCCAGGCGCTGATGCAGGAGCGCAACGCGCTGGATGCGCAGGGTCCCGGTGCACGGGCGCAGGCCAGCACCGCGCTGGCCGCGTTCGCACGCACGCTGACCACCCTGCCCGACGCAGTGGCCGACGACGCCGATACCGCTGCCACCCCCTGGTGGCACCAGGTGCTGGCCCCGTTCGTGACCATTACCCCGACCCGCACGCAGGGCCCGCTGACCGATGCCGAGCGCGTCGCGGCCTGGGATTCCCTGCAGCTGGAACTCACCTTGGCGCGCGCCGCAATCGAACGCGGCGACCAGGCCGGCTATGAACAGGCACTGGACCGGGTGGCGCTGTGGCTGCCCCGGCTGTGGCCGGATTCACCCGCCCTGCGCGAGCGGCGTGGTGAACTGCAGCAACTGCGCACACGCACGCTGCGCCCCACGCTGCCCGAACTGGGCAGCACCCTGCAGCAACTGCGCGCCATGCGCGATGGGAGATGATCGATGAAGCCATTCCAGTCCCTTGTGGTTCTTCTGCTGGCGGTTGCGCTGGGCGTGATCGCCGCGCAATGGCTCGGCGCCGATTCGCTGCGCCAGTTCGGCGAGGTGATCTACCGCTACGCCGGCAACGACTACCGCTCCACGGTGCCCCAGGTCGCGCTGGCGGTGCTGGTGGCACTGCTGTTGCTGTGGCTGCTGTGGAGCCTGGTGGCCGCGCCGTTCCGGGCGTGGGGCCGCTACCGCCGCAAGCAGGGCCGTGCGCGCCTGACCGAAGGCCTGCAGGCCCATGAGTACGGCCACTGGCAGCGCGCGGAGAAGCTGCTCGGCGCCGCAGCCGAGGACAAGGAGGTCAGCGCGGTGGCGCTGGCCACGGCGGTGCGCAGTGCGCAGGCACGCGAGGACGATGCCGCCGCCAACCAGTACCTGCAGCGTCTGGCCGGCGAAGACGCCACCAGCCATGCCCTGCTGCTCGCCGAACGCCTGCTCGGCCAGGAACGCCCGGTGGATGCGATCAACGCGCTCGACGTGGCGGCGATCCAGCCGCTGCCGCCGCGCGGTTTGTGGCTGCGCACCGAGGCGCTGGCGCGTGCCGAACGCGCGCACGAGGCCTATGGCCAGCTCGGCGCGCTGCGCAAGCAGAAGGTACTGCCCGATGACGCGGTGGCCGAGCTGGAAGCCCGCCTGGCCGCCCAGTCGCTGCTGGAAGCGGGCGACGTCAATGCGCTGGCCGCGCAATGGGAGGCCACGCCGAAGGCGCTGCGCACCGACCCCGATGTGGTCGCCGGCTACGCCCTGCGCGCGGTGGCGCTGGACTGGGACGAACCGGCCCTGCTGACCCTGGAACAGGCCCTGGACACGCGCTGGGACGAATCCCTGGTGACCCTGTACGGGCAGATGCCCGTGGACAAGCTGGCCACGCGCCAGGCCAACCTGCAGCGCTGGCTGGGCAACCAGCCGGCCAGCCCGGCACTGCTGCTGGCGCTGGGCCGTATCGCGGTGCGCCAGCGCCAGCACGCAGCGGCCGAAGACTACCTGCACCGCGCGATTGCCGCCGGTGCCGGCCCGGCCGCCTGGGAGGCGCTGGGCGAGGTGTTCCTTGAGCGTGGCGACGCCACGCTGGCCGCGCAGTGCTTCGCCAACGCGCTGCGCCAGCAGCGCGGCGAGGACAGCGTGGCGCTGGCCCGCGCTTCTGAACCCGGCCCTGCGGTGCCCGCACGCGCCACGGTGGAGGAGCAGTCGCTGATGGCGCAGCCGGTGCCGGTGCAGTCGGTTGATCCGCTGGTGGTGCGCGACGAGCGCGACGACTACGGCACCCCCCGCCTCCCGTAGTGCCGGGCGCTGCCCGGCAACGAAAAAAGGCCGCCCAAGGGCGGCCTTTTTCATTCCCGCATCGAACCCGATCAGCGTTCGACGATCGCCACCACGCCCATGCCGCCGGCGGTGCAGATCGACACCAGCGCGCGGCCACCGCCGCGTTCGGCCAGCTGCTTGGCGGCCGTGGCGATCACGCGCGCGCCGGTGGCGGCGAACGGGTGGCCGGTGGCCAGCGAGGAACCCAGCGGGTTGATCTTGGCCGGATCGATCCTGCCCAGCGGTGCGTCCAGGCCCAGGCGGTTGCGGCAGTAGTCTTCGCTTTCCCACGCGCGCAGCGTGCACAGCACCTGCGCGGCGAACGCTTCGTGGATTTCGTAGATGTCGAAATCCTGCAGGGTCAGGCCGTTGCGCTTGAGCATCTCCGGGACGGCGATGGTGGGCGCCATCAGCAGGCCCTCGCCGTGCACGAAGTCGACCGCCGCCACCTGCGAATCACGCAGATAGGCCAGCGGTTCGTGGCCGTGCGCACGCGCCCATTCCTCGCTGGCCAGCAGCACCGCCGAGGCACCGTCGGTGAGCGGAGTGGAGTTGGCGGCGGTCAGCGTGCCGCGACCGGACGCCTTGTCGAACGCCGGCTTCAGCGTGGCCAGCTTTTCCAGCGAGGTATCGGCGCGCAGGATGTTGTCGCGCTCGACGCCGCGGAACGGGGCGATCAGATCGTTGAAGAAACCGCGTTCATAGGCCGCAGCCAGCTTCTTGTGCGAGGACACCGCCCACTCGTCCTGCGAATCGCGGGAGATGTTCCACTCCTTGGCCATGTCCTCGCAGTGGTCGCCCATGCTCTTGCCGGTGCGCGGTTCGGCCACGCCGGGGAACTCGGGCTTGAGCTCGCTGAACTTGAAGCCGCCGGTGAGTGCCTTGAACTTGTCGCCGGTGGTCTTGGCGCGGTTGGCGGCCAGCAGGCGCGCGCGCAGCTTCTTGCCGTACACGATCGGCACGTCGGAGGTGGTGTCCGAACCGCCGCCGATGCCCGATTCAATCTGGCCCAGGGCGATTTTGTTGGCCACCGCGATGATGGTGTCCAGCGAGGTACCGCAGGCGCGCTGCATGGTGATGCCCGGCGTCAGCGGCGACAGCCCCGACGACAGCGTGGCCTCGCGGCCCAGGTTCCAGTCGCTGGAGTGCTTGATCACCGCACCCATCGCCACTTCGCCGAGCTGCTGGCCGTGCAGGCCGAAGCGCTCCACCAGCGCCCCGAGCGTGCGCACCGACATGCCGAGGTTGCCGACGTCCGAATAGGCCGTGTTCTGGCGGCAGAACGGGATGCGGACGCCACCGAGAATGGCGACGGGACGGGCGTTGGGCATGGAGATACCTGGCATGGGAGGGGTGTCTGCAACATGGCCTGCACGAAGGAGCAGGCATAATGGGGGCAAGTGTAGCTGCCGCCCTGTGATGGGCCAACCGTGAAACCATGAGCAAACCCGACCACGGCATGAATGCCCTTGGCGTCCTGGCATTGGAACTGGCCGGCGGCGACGCGCCGCGCCACGCCGCGCTGTCGTCCGAACAGGCCGGTGAACTGGCCGACCGCATCGGCCGCGACCTGGCCAAACTGGTGCCCGGCGTGAGTACGCTGGACTTTGTCTTCGCCGGCGCCCACTTCGACCCGGCCGAGGTGCTGCGTCCTGGCTGGCCGATCCACCGCCGCCTGGAAGAACTGCAGATGCGCGCACCTGGCCGCAGCCAGGGCCCGCGCCTGCTGGCCTTCGGTGCCGGCGCCGACGGCGATGTACCGTTGCCGTTCCAGGCCGATGCCAGCCTTACCGGCGGCGGGCTGCGGGTGGTGCCGTTCCTGTTGACCGGCACCGACGTGGCGCAGACCACGACCGTGGCCGAGGCGCTGGAAGAGGTACTGCTGGCCCAGGGCATGGCCCAGCCGGACACCGCCCTGCTGGCGCAGAACGCGTTCGGCGCGCAGATCGAGCACGCCCGCTTCTTCACCGTGAACGACCTCGCGGCGATGATGTCGATGCAGTACGACAACCAGGGCCTGGCGGTGCTGTGGCCGTTGATTGAGACCGCGTTGATGGCCCCGCAGCACGAGGAGTGGGTGGATGCCGCGCCGGAGCCGCTGCTTCGATACGCCGATGGCGAAGTGCGTATGGCGCTGTTCGATCCCGCCGGCTGGTGCGCGCATTACAACCACGGCAGTGGCGACTGCGATCGCCTGCAGGGCATCTACGACCAGTACCTGATCCGCCAGCGGCAGATGGCCGCCGTGCTGGAAGCGCACGGGCTGCCGGTGCTGTTCGTGCACTGCGAAGCCGGGCAGGACGCGCGCGCGTTGATGGCCGGCTGACCGTTGCCCATCACGGCACCGCACTGCGCGCGGAACCCCAAAAAAAACGCCGGCGCATGCCGGCGTTTTTCGTTCTGCGTCGCCTCGGTTACGGCGCGGCCTTGATCACCGCGCAGGCCAGGCGGGCGCCGGCGTTGCCGGTCGGCTGAGTCTTGTAGTCGTCGGCGTCGGCATGGACGATCAGGCCACGGCCGATGATGTCGAAGCCGTCACCCTTGCCGATGTTGACGTTGGTGGACACGTCGGCATCGACCACGGCATTGCCCTGCGCATCGGCCTTGATGTTGGGCATGTCGCCGCCGTGGTGCGGGGTGGCGGCCACGCTGCCGTGGTCTTCCTTGCCCGGGTTGAAGTGGCCGCCGGCGCTGGCGCCGTCCGGCGCGCTGCAGTCGCCCGTCTCATGGATGTGGAAGCCGTGTTCGCTGTTGGGCTTGAGGCCGCTGACCTCGCCCTTCACGTGGACCTTGCCGTCGATGACGCTGAAGGTGACGTTGCCCTTGACGGTATTGCCCTGGGTCGGCGCCAGATCGGCGACGGCGCTGTGGTTGGCGTGGGCATCGCTGCTCATCATCGCCGGCGGTGCATCCGGGGTCGCTTCGGTGGTCGGCTGCGCGGCGGTGGCGTCGGCGGCCGGGGTGGCTGCGGGGGCAGTGTCGGCCGGCTTGTTGCAGGCGCTCAGGCCGATGGCGGCAATGGCGGCGAACAGCGTGGTGTGGATCAGACGCATGTGGATCTCCTTGCAGGTAGCGGTGGAAGTGCGGACGTCGGCCGGTCGTGCGCTCAGCGCGTGACCCGGATGACGCCGCAGGCGATTCGGGCGCCGGCATTGCCGGCGGGCTGGCTGCGGTAATCGTCGGCGTTGGCATGCACGACCAGTGCACGTCCGGCGATATCGGTGGCTGCGCCGCCGCCCAGCGTAACCGCTGGCAGCCGCACATCCACATTGACCCGGCCCTGCGCATCGGCACGCAGGTTGTCCATGTCGCCGGCATGATGCGCACCGGCGCTGTTGCGGCCATGTGCCTGGCCGGTGGGATTGAAGTGCGGGCCGGCGCTGCTGGCATCCACCGCGCTGCAGTCGCCGCGCTCGTGAACGTGGAAGGCCGCGGTCTGCAGCGGCTGCAGGCCCCCGATCACGCCGGTGATGTGCACGCCGCGCGCATCGGGCACCAGCGCGAGGCGGCCGCTGACCAGGCTGGCCGAGGCCGGCGCCAGATTGGCTTCGGCCAGCTGGGCGGTGCTCACCAGCGGCACCGGCGGAGCGCTGGGGCGCGGCGGCGGGGTGGTACCGCACGCTGCCAGGACAAGCACGGTGGACGCGAGCAGGACGAGACGGGAACTGCGCATGGGGAAACTCCTTGGTGCCACGCTAGCCGTGGGGTCGTCCACGGGCCATGAAAGGGGGGACACGTGCCGCACACACCGCCGCGACGCGCGGTTCATGCGCCACGGCGGCGGCCGGCGCCGAGCTTGCGGGTAAGGGTGTTGCGGCCCATGCCCAGCCGCGCGGCGGCTTCGGCACGGCGGCCGTGGGTGATCTGCAGGGCCGCCTCCAGCAACGCCTGGTCGACCCGCTCACGCACCTGCGCATGCAGGCCTTCGGCCCCCTCTGCCAACCGTTGGCGTGCCCAGGCCGACAGCAGCATCTCCCACTGGCCCGGATCGCCCGACGGGCGCGCACGTGGACTGCCGCCGCGATGCAGGGCGCTGTCGACATCGGCCACACCGATGGTGTCCGACGCGGCCAGGGCGGCCATGCGCCAGCACACGTTTTCCAGCTCGCGCACGTTGCCGGGCCAGTCGTGTTCGCGCAGCGCCTGCACGGCAGCGGCGGTGAGCCGCTTGGGCGGGGTATCGAGCTTGCGTGCGGCGGCGGCCAGGAAGGTGTCGGCAAGCTGGGCGATGTCGTCGCGGCGCTCGCGCAGCGCCGGCAGGCGCAGGCGCACCACGTCCAGGCGATGCAGCAGGTCGGCGCGGAAACGTCCCTGCGCGACCAGCGATTCGAGGTCCTGGTGGGTGGCGGCGATCACGCGCACATCGACCCGGATCAGCTCGCGTCCGCCGACGCGGAAGAACTCGCCTTCGGCCAGCACACGCAGCAGGCGGGTCTGCAGCGGCAACGGCATGTCGCCGATTTCATCGAGGAACAGCGTGCCGCCGTGGGCCTGTTCGAAACGACCGACGTGGCGGCGCTGCGCCCCGGTGAAGGCACCGGCCTCATGACCGAACAGTTCGCTCTCCAGCAGTTCGGCCGGAATCGCGGCGGTGTTCAGCGCCACGAACGGGCCGTCGGCACGCGGCGATTCGTGGTGAAGCGCGTGCGCCACCAGCTCCTTGCCGGTGCCGGTTTCGCCATTGATCAACACCGACAACGGCGCCTGCGCCAGCCGACCGATCGCGCGGAACAGCGCGCGCATCGCCGGCGTATCGCCCACCAGTTGCGGGCGCTGGTCTGGCGCGGGCGTGGCGGCCGGCTCGCTGGGTACGGCGAGGGCCGCATCCGGTGCCGGCAACACGCGCTGCGCCAGGGCCACCGCGTCATCCAGATCGAACGGCTTGGACAGGAATTCCTGCGCGCCGCCGCGGAACGCCCCGGCGGTGCTGGCCACGTCGGTGTAGGCGGACATCACGATCACCGGCAGTTGCGGGTGCGCGGCTTTGAGCTTGTCGAGCAGCACCAGGCCGTCATCGCCGGGCATGCGCACGTCGGTGAACAGCAGGTCCGGCACGGCCTGCGCTTCCAGTGCCGACAGCGCCGCCGCCGCCCCGTCGAATCCATCGACCTGGTAGCCCGCATCGCGCAGCGCGGTACACAGCACGAAGCGCACCGCGCGGTCGTCATCGACCACCCAGACGCGCTGGCCGGTGGACGGTACTGGATCAGCCATGCGTGGCCGCCTCCTCGTCGGGCGTGCCGCCGCCGATCGGCAGCAGCACGGTGAATACGGTGTGGCCCGGGCGCGAGCGGTAGGTCAGGCTGCCGCGGTGCTCGCGGGCGACCTGCTGGGCCAGCGCCAGGCCCAGGCCGGTGCCTTCGGCCCGGCCGCTGACCAGCGGCAGGAACAGGTGCTCGGCCAGTTCTTCGGGAACGCCGCGGCCGTCGTCGGCGATCTCCAGCCGCAGCGCCAGCGGGTGCAGGTGATCGGTGATGCGCACGCCATGTTCCACGCGCGTGCGCAGGGTGACGGTGCCCGCCCCGGCCTGGATCGCATTGCGCACCAGGTTCCACACCGCCTGGGTGAGGCGGTCGGCATCGCCATCGAACTCGGGAATGCTGGGGTCGTAATCGCGCTGTACCCGCACCGCCCAGCCACCCTCGCTCTCGGCCAGGCGCAGCACGCGCTCCAGCGAGGCGTGGATGTTCAACGGCGCGTGCGGTGCGGCCGGTGCGGGAGAGAGCAGTTGTTCGAGCAGGCCGTTGAGGCGCTCGATTTCCGAGCTGATCAGATCGATCAGCTCGCGCTCGTCGGGGTCGCGCTGGGCGTTGCGCCGTGCCAGCAGCTGCGCCGCCCCTTTCAGGCCTGCCAGCGGATTGCGCAGCTCGTGCGCCAGGCCCTTGAGGGCGGCGCTGAGCGCGCTGGGCAGCGCCTGGGTCGGGTCGAGTCCGGGAAATTCATCGACCGGGTGGGCCTCCAGCAGCCACCCACCCACATCCCAGCGGCTGAGCCAGCCCTCGGCAAAGCGCGGCGCGTCGCCGGGCAACGCCAGCGCCAGCCGGTGCAGGCGCAGGACATCGCGCTCGTCGCGCGCCAGGAAGTGGGCCAGGGCTTCGCCCTGCACTTCCAGCGAGGCCAGCGGTTGCCCGACCAGGCGTCGCCCGCTGACCCCCAGCCAGCGCGAGAACGCGGGATTGCAGCCCACCACGCGGCCGTCGGCGTCTGCCCAGGCAATCGGGGTGCCGAGAGCATCGAGAGCGGGGAGCGGGAGCGCGGCAGTCATTGCACCAATGTAGTGCAAAACGGCGTTGTTGCGCCTGCCCGGTACCGCAAATGGCGCCACGGGGTCCCCCTGCCGGTGGCGATCATCGTCCCGGCACGGGCAGCGTCGCAGGTGCATCACGACAGGGTCAGCGCAGCGCGGCAACGGGTGCCATTGGTCACTTGACTACATATGTAGTCAAACGCAAGGATGCGCCTACTTCCTCCGACCAGGACCCCTATGCGCCCGTTCGCCCTGCTGTGTGGTGTAGTCGTGCTTCTCTTCGGTTCCCCCGGGCTGGCCAACGCCGAGGCAACGAGCGCCGAACTGCAGCAACTGGTCGACAGCTACGCGGACCGGCGCGGGTTCAACGGTACGGTGCTGGTCGCGCGGGAGGGCAAGGTGCTGCTGCATGCGGCCTATGGGAAGGCCAATGTCGAATGGTCCGTGCCGAGCCGCACCGACGCGCGCTACCGCATCGGCTCACTGACCAAGCCGCTGGTGGCCACGCTGACGATGCAGCTGGTGCAGCAGGGAACGCTGCGGCTGGACGGGACGCTGGGCGACTACCTGCCGGATCTGTACGCGCGCACGCCGGCCGCATCGGTCACCGTCGCCCAGCTGCTCAGCCATACCTCCGGTCTTGCCGACATGCCGGGGCGCTACACCGATCCCTGGTGGCACACCGCCGCCCGGCGCAGCTATGCGCCGATGGACTTCGCGCGCGAATGGATCCCGCCGACACGGCAGGACGACGCCGTGCAGACGTGGCGCTACAACAACAATGGCTACTTCCTGCTCGGCCTGTTGATCGAACACGTCACCGGGCAGTCGCTGGCGGTCAATCTGCAGGCGCGCATCTTCGCGCCGGCCGGCATGACCTCCAGCGGACTGTTCACCGACACCGCCGTGCTGGACGGACTGGCCGACGGGTATGCCCGGACCCCGGAGGGAACGCTGGTGCATCCGCAGCGGATCGACCCGTCCGTGTCCTACGCGGCGGCAGGCATCTACAGCACGGCCGAGGACCTCTACCGGTTCGACCGGGCGCTGTACGGTGAGCAGCTGCTCAACGCGGCGTCGCGGCAGCGCATGCTGCAGGTGCATACGGCGGCATACGGGTTCGGCTGGAACGTGGAGCGCTGGACGCTCGCCAATGGCAGCACGCTGCCGGTGGTCTCCCATACCGGCAGCATCCCGGGCTATCAGAGCTACTACCTGCGCTCGGAGCCCCACCAGGACAGCGTGATCATCCTCAGCAACTACTGGCAGGGCGCACTGGTCGTGGCGATGGGCAAGGACCTGATGGAGGTGCTCAACGGCAAGCCGATGCAGCCGGCAGCACGCAGCCTGGACGATCTGTTGACCCCCATCGCCTACCGCGACGGGCTCGATGCGATGGTCCGTGCATATGAACATCTGGGCACCCGCCTCGCGGAGTACGACCACAGCGAAGGCGCATTCAACACGCTGGGCTACAGGTTCCTGCGGGCCGGCCGGAAGGACGAGGCGGTACGCGTCCTCGAATGGGGCGTGGCGCGGTACCCCGGCTCGGCCAATGCGCACGACAGCCTCGGCGAAGCCTACCGGACGTCCGGACGCGTGGACGACGCGCGCCGCAGCTACCAAGCCGCGTTGACGATCGAGCCGACCAGCGCGAGCGCGCTGGCCGCCCTCGCCGAGCTCAATGACCGCACGCCGTCGCGCTGACACCACCACCCCACCGCACAACCAACTGGCGAACCCACCGTGGAGAGATTCATGCTGTCCGTGAAGCAACGCACTTTCTTTGGACACCGGAGACGCTCAACAGCGGTGTCGAGGGGCGATGGGCAGCGGGATGGCCGGTCATGCGCGCCACGCCCGGAGACCGGCAGGTGGCGGGCATCGGCGGCGGCCGTGCGGCGTTCGTGGTTTATCCGGATGAGCGGCTGGCCGTGGTCGTGCTGACCAACCTTGTCGGCGCCAGCCCGGAAGGATTCATCCCGCGGATTGCCGGGTTCTACCGCACACCGGCAACCGCACGGAAGGCGAACTAGCGCCCTCTGCTCACAGGTGCTGAAGGATGTTGACCAGCCGCCCCAGCGGAT
This sequence comes from Stenotrophomonas sp. LGBM10, assembly GCF_046736075.1. Classification (GTDB taxonomy): domain Bacteria; phylum Pseudomonadota; class Gammaproteobacteria; order Xanthomonadales; family Xanthomonadaceae; genus Stenotrophomonas. The sequence goes on along the minus strand of NZ_CP177163.1, from coordinate 2,491,914 downwards.
CGCGGACATGGAACCGCCGCACGCCCCAGGCTTCACTGGCCGGGCCATATGCCAGCGGGATACCGGCCCGGTTCACCCTGCGCAGCGCTTCGTCCAAGTCATCCACTTCGATGGAGAGATCGGGCACTGCGGTGCCCGAGCCTCCCTCTGACGCGACGCTGAGCTGTACCGTCATCTCGCCGTCGCCGGCGTAGGTGCGGATCCAGCCGTGGTCCATCGCCACGTGCAGCCCGAGGATGTCGCGGTAGAACGGATCGGCCAGCGCGGGGTCGGGCGCCGGCAGGTTGGCCACGATGCGGGTCACCTTCATGGCGTGCTCCGGGCCGGCATGCGGCGGGCCATGAGCACCTCCACCGATTCCACGTCGGCCAGCTGCGCGCGCACTGCATCGGCCACTGCGGCAAACCGCCGCCGCTGGATCAGGTAGCTCGCCACGAACACCGACAGCACCAGCAGCATCGGCGCCGCCCGCGGAATCATGGCGCTCGCCAGCGGAATCGCCAGCGTGATGAACAACGCGTTCCAGTTGTACAGGCCGACGATGCGGACCTCGTTGCGCCGGGTGTCCACCGCCACCAGGCCACGCATCACCGGGTAGTAGCGACGCGCAAACGAAACAAAGAAGCTCTCGCGGAACGCGATGCGGCCATCGGGCAAGGGGTGGAACACCAGCGGCTGCCACGCTCCGTTGACCACGTCGCGTTCAAGGCAGTTGAGCGCAAGCCGCGGGCGCAGCGCTGCCGGCGCGGGAACGCGTGCGGTGAACGCGACGATCCCGCAGCCGAAATACCGGGGGACCCACGCAAATTGAAGGACGACTTCAATCAGGAGCAGTGCGATCAGGGCAAGGGCCATCGATCATCCGGGACGGTGGGCGTTGTCCGGCCAGCATACCCCGGCGCGCCGCAGGGGCGTGGCGATCAACCGCCGCCAGGCGCAGGAAGCGCCACGCCCTTGGGCCACAGCAGCCACAGGCGGCCGCTCTGCTTCATGTGCCCGGCCAGCGCGCCGGCGGCATCACCGGTGCCCCAGAACAGGTCCGCGCGCACCTCGCCGGTGATGGCGCCACCGGTGTCCTGCGCGGCCACCGGCCGCACCAGCGCCGCCCCATCCGGACGCGTGGTGGACAGCCACAGGAGGCTGCCCAGCGGCACCACGCTGCGGTCCACTGCAACGCTGTAGCCGGCCGTGAGCGGCACGTTCAACGAACCGCGCGGGCCTTCGTCGCCATCGGCACCCTTGGCGAAGAACACGTAGCTGGGGTTGCTGGCCAGCAGCTCAGGCACCCGCGCCGGATGCGCCCTGGCCCACGCACGGATGGCGTCCATGCTGACCGCGTCCTTGGCCAGTTCGCCCTGCTCCACCAGCCAGCGGCCGATCGGGCGATAGGGATGGCCGTTCTGGTCGGCGTAGGCCAGGCGGAGGTGGCGGCCATCGTCGAGCTGGACGCGTCCCGAGCCCTGGATCTGCAGGAACTGCAGGTCCATCGGGTCGGTGAGCCAGGCCAGAATGGGCGCGTTGACGCCGTGGGCGGCGATGCGTGCGGCATCGTCATAGGATTTGAGCACACGCCCCTCCACACGGCCGCGCAGGCGCTTGCCCTTGAGCTCGGGATAGACGCTGTCCAACTGCACGCTGACCATGTCGCCGGGCACGCCATACACCGGCACCGACGCGCGCGCGGTGCGGGTCAGGCTGCCCGGATAGATCGGCTCGTAGTAGCCGGTGATCAGGCCCTCGGCGCGGTTGCCGGCGGCACGCAGGGCGTAGACATCCAGGCTGTTCTGCAGGAACGCGCGGATGGCGGCCGGCGTGGCATCCACGTTGCCCGCCGCCACACAGAGGGGCGCCCACGCGGCATCGCTCTTCAAGCGCGGGCAGGCGCCGCGCCACGCCGCGAAGCCCGCCTGCAGGTCGGTGTCGGACACCGCAGGCAACGCGTTCCAGTCGGCTTTGGCGTAGGTGCTGGCAGGTGCGGCGCCGGGGCGGGCGTTCTGGACGGCGCAGCCGCCCAGCAGAACCGACGCCAGCAGGATCGTGGCGGTACACAGGCGTGCGGCGATGCGGCGCTGGGCCTTCATGGGCGGTATTCGTGTGGCGACTGCAGGAAGGGAATTGTAGGGGCGACGGGGAGTCGGCTCTACCGCGCCTGCTGCAGCAGTGAATGCAGGATGCGGGCGTCGTCGGCATCGAGCGTGGGCGGCAGGTCGTCGCGGCCGCGGAAACGGCGATGGAAGGCGCCTGCGGCCGCATCGCGATCGTCGAGCGGGTAACCGAAGGCCTGCAGCGCCAGCCACGGATCGAACCCGGCCGGCGCGGGGCCGTCGGCGTCGCGCGGCCAGAGGCCGAAGCCGGCCACAGCCAGTTGCTGCCACGGGAAGAAGCGGCTCGGGTCCTGCTTGCGCGCGGGCGCGAGATCGGCGTGCGCGATGATCTGGCTGCGCGGGATTTCCAGGCGCGTGCACAGGTCGTCGAGCAGGCGGATCAGGGCTGCGATCTGGTCGGGCGCGAACGGGCTGCTGCCGTCGTTGTCGATCTCGATGCCGATCGAAGTGGAGTTGAGGTCGGTCAGGCTGCCCCAGCGCCCACCGCCGGCATGCCAGGCGCGGCGGTTGTCGGCGACGAGCTGGTAGATGTGGCCATCGGCACCCACCAGGTAGTGCGAACTGACCCTGCCGCCACTGTTGGCGGTACGCAGGGTGTGCAGGCTCTGCTGCACGTTGTCCTGGTCGGTGTGGTGCAGAACGATGATGACCGGGCCGCGTGCGTTGTGGTTCGGCGATGGCACCCAGGTGGCGAGCGGGCTGCGCAGGTCGGTGGGTGTGGTAGCGCAGCCGGCGAGCAGCATGAGTGCGAGCAGCAGGAGGGGCGCGCGGAGATTGGGCATGGGGGGGATTGTGGCAAAAAAATGGCCGGGGGTCCTTGCGGGACCGCCCGGCCAATACAGCTTCTCTCTCTCGTTTCTTGTTTCTTCCGGTGCCGGGCAGAGCCCGGCACTACGGGGTGGTTCGTTGTTGCCGGGCAGAGCCCGGCATTACGGGGTGGTTCGTTGCCGGGCAGAGCCCGGCACTACGTCATGCGTCGGTCGCGCGCGTACGGGGTGGTCAGGCCTCGTAGGCGGATTCGCCGTGCGAGGTGACGTCCAGGCCGGTGCGTTCTGCTTCCTCGGTCACGCGCAGGCCGAACACCATGCGCACCACCAGCAGGATCGCCACGGTCACCACGGCGCACCAGACGATGGTGAAGCCGACGCTGACCACCTGCACCCAGACCTGGTGGCCGATGTCGAGATCGGCCTTGGTACCGCCCAGCGACTGCGCGCTGAACACGCCGGTGAGGATGGCGCCGACAATGCCGCCAATGCCGTGTACGCCGAACACGTCGGCAGTGTCATCCACGCGCAGCAGACGCTTGAGGCCGGTGACGCCCCACACGCAGACCACGCCGGCGACCAGGCCGATCACGATCGCGCCGAGCGGGCCGACGGTGCCGCAGGCCGGGGTGATGCCGACCAGGCCGGCAACCGCGCCGGAGGCCGCGCCCAGGGCCGACGGCTTGCCCTTGCTGACCGCTTCCACCAGCGTCCAGCCGAGCACCGCAGCGGCGGTGGCGAGGATGGTGTTGATGAAGGCCAGCGACGCCACGGTATCGGCGGCAGCGGCCGAACCGGCATTGAAGCCGAACCAGCCCACCCACAGCAGCATCGCGCCGATGTAGGTGAACGGCACGTTGTGCGGCTTCAACGCGGTCTGGCCATAGCCGATGCGCTTGCCGACGAAGTACGCGCCAACCAGGCCTGCCACGCCGGCGTTGATGTGCACCACGGTGCCACCGGCGAAGTCGATCGCGCCCATCTCGCCCAGATAGCCGCCGCCCCACACGATGTGCGCCATCGGGATGTAGCTCAGGGTGAACCACAGCGCCGAGAACAGCAGCACCGCCTTGAACTTGATGCGCTCGGCGAAGGCACCGACGATCAGGGCGGTGGTGATGCCGGCGAACGTGGACTGGAAGGCGACGAACAGATAGTCCGGCAGGCCCTTGATCGGGGTGTTGCCGACCGAGTCGGGCGCGAAGCCCTTGAGGAAGGCGAACTCGGTGAACGAGCCGAAGAAGGCATTGCCCTGGCTGAACACCGCGCTGTAGCCGTAGGCCACCCACAGCATCAGCACCAGCGAGAACACCACCAGGATCTGGCTGAGGATCGACAGGACGTTCTTGGACCGCACCAGGCCGCCGTAGAACAGGGCCAGGCCGGGCACCACCATCAGCAGCACCAGCAGCGTGGAGGTCAGCATCCAGGCCACATCGCCGTGATCGAAGGCCGGCGCGGCCGCAGCGGCAACCTCGGCCACCGGCGCAGCCTGCGCGGTGGTCAGCGGCTCAACGGCGACGGTTTCCGACGGCGCCGGGGTGACCTGTGCCTGTGCATGCGCATCGCCGGAGAAGGCACCAACGGCCAGCGCGCTGACCAGCATCATCAGGCACACGGCATGGAACCGGGCTTGCCACCCGGTGAACAAAGAGGTCTTCATTGTGGGCTCCGAGTGGGGTTAGAGCGCGTCGGCGCCGATTTCGCCGGTGCGGATGCGGACGACCTGCTCGACCGCGGTGACGAAGATCTTGCCGTCGCCGATCTTGCCGGTGCCGGCCGCGTTCTGGATCGCTTCGACCACCGCGTCCAGCCGGTCATCGGTGACCACGGTTTCGATCTTGATCTTCGGCAGGAAATCCACGACGTATTCCGCGCCGCGATACAACTCGGTGTGGCCCTTCTGGCGACCGAAACCCTTGACCTCGGTCACGGTGATGCCCGACACGCCTGCGTCGGAGAGGGCCTCGCGGACCTCGTCGAGCTTGAACGGCCGGATGATGGCGGAGATCAGTTTCATGCGCATATCCCGATGGTGGATGGAACCGGCCCGCGCGTGCAGGCCGATGTCAGGTCGACCGGCGGCCACTTGCACATGGCCGCCGGTCGTTGCGCCGAACGTTGCATGGGCCACGCCAGTGCCGACACCCACGAAGGGCGGCGCCAGCGGTGACGCGGGAGGGAGGAAGGGCCCATGCGCGTCCGGTCTCTCTTGCCCCTGGTGAAACGTGTTGCGTGCGGTGTGACTCCCCAGCCACGCCGCAGTTCTGCAAAGCGGCGACGACGACGAAGGTGGGAGGGAAGTCCTTCGTCATCGTCGCCAGGTGCTCAGTTGGCGTAGTACATCTGGTATTCGAGCGGGTGGGTCGCCGCGCGGAACCGGGTCACTTCCTGCATCTTCAGCGCGATGTAGCCGTCGATGAAGTCGTCGCTCATCACGCCGCCGGCCTTGAGGAACTCACGGTCCTTGTCCAGCGCTTCCAGGGCCTGGTCCAGCGAGGAGCAGACCTGCGGGATCAGCTTCTCTTCTTCCGGCGGCAGGTCGTACAGGTCCTTGTCGCTCGGTGCGCCCGGGTCGATCTGGTTACGGATGCCGTCCAGGCCGGCCATCATCAGCACGGTGAAGGTCAGGTAGCCGGACTGGATCGGATCGGGGAAGCGCATTTCAATGCGGCGCGCCTTCGGGTTGGACACCCACGGAATGCGGCACGAGGCCGAGCGGTTGCGGGCCGAGTAGGCCAGCATCACCGGGGCTTCGAAGCCCGGAACCAGGCGCTTGTAGCTGTTGGTGCCGGAGTTGGCGAAGGCGTTGATCGCCTTGGCGTGCTTGAAGATGCCGCCGATGTACCACAGCGCCATCTGCGACAGGCCGCCGTAGCCGTCGCCGGAGAACAGGTTGACGCCGCCCTTGGACAGCGACTGGTGCACGTGCATGCCGCTGCCGTTGTCGCCGACGATCGGCTTGGGCATGAAGGTGGCGGTCTTGCCGTTGCGGTGGGCTACGTTCTTGATCACGTGCTTCATGCGCAGCAGCTCATCGGCCTTCTGCACCAGGGTGCTGAACTTGGTGCCGATTTCGCACTGGCCGGCGGTGGCCACTTCGTGGTGCTGCACTTCCACTTCGATGCCGACCTGTTCCAGCGTCTTGCACATTTCAGCGCGCAGGTCGTGCAGCGAGTCGGTCGGCGGAACCGGGAAGTAGCCGCCCTTCACTGCCGGACGGTAGCCGCTGTTGGCGCCGTCGTACTTGTCGCCGGTGCTCCAGGCCGCTTCTTCGGAATCGATCTTGAAGAAGGTGTGGCCCATGTCGTTGGCGAAGCGCACCGAGTCGAAGATGAAGAACTCCGGCTCCGGGCCGAAGAAGGCCTGCTCGGCAATGCCGGAGGACTTCAGGTAGGCCTCGGCGCGCTTGGCGATGCCGCGCGGGCAGCGGCCGTACGGCTGCATGGTGGCCGGGTCGAGGATGTCGCAGCTGATGACCAGGGTCGGGTCGGCGTAGAACGGGTCGACGTAGGCGCTGGCCGGGTCCGGCAGCAGGACCATGTCCGACTCGTTGATGCCCTTCCAGCCCGCGATCGAGCTGCCGTCGAACATCTTGCCTTCTTCGAACAGGGCCGGCTCCACGATGCCGACCGGGAAGGTGACGTGCTGCTCGATACCGCGCATATCGACGAAACGCAGGTCGACGAACTCGATCTGGTTGTCCTTGATCAGCTTCTCAACATTTTCCACGGACATCGGTGAAACCTCGGATGGATGATTGCGTACGTGGATAGAGCAATCGGCGTGCCAACTTTTCCGATGGGGTAAACCACTGATTTCATTGAGTGACCGCCCTGCTGGTGGCTGAACCATACGCACCATAACGGTGCAACGGCCGCACCACGCACACATTTGGTGCGCCGTTTGATGTTCTATGCTCTACCGCGATTTCACCCATTCCGAGCCCCAGCCCGCCGATGTCCGACCTGCTCTCCGCCCTCCTGTTGGGCATTCTTGAAGGCCTCACCGAATTCCTGCCGATCTCCAGCACCGGCCACCTGCTGATCGCCCAGCACTGGCTCGGCGCACGCTCGGACTTCTTCAACATCGTGATCCAGGCCGGCGCGATCCTGGCCATCACGCTGGTGTTCCGCCAGCGCCTGTGGTCGCTGGCCACCGGCCTGCACGAACGCGACAACCGCGACTACGTGCTCAAGCTCGGCACCGCCTTCCTGGTCACCGCCGTGGTGGGCCTGCCGGTGCGCCTGGCCGGCTGGGAGCTGCCTGAAACGGTCACGCCGGTGGCGTGGGCACTGATCATCGGCGGCATCTGGATGATCCTGGTGGAAGCGCGCGCCGCACGCCTGCCCGACCGCGACACGGTCACGTGGAAAGTGGCGATTCTCGTGGGCCTGGCCCAGGTGGTTGCCGGCGTGTTCCCCGGCACCTCGCGCTCGGCCGCGGCGATCTTCATCGCCATGCTGTTCGGGCTCAGCCGCCGCGCGGCGGCCACCGAGTTCGTGTTCCTGGTCGGCATCCCGACCATGTTCGCCGCCAGCGCCTATGCGTTCCTGGAACTGGCCAAGGACGGCAAGCTCGCCACCGAGAACTGGACCGACGTGGGCGTGGCCTTCGTTGCCGCGGTCATCACCGGCTTCGTCGTAGTGAAGTGGCTGCTGGGCTATATCAAGGGCCACCCTTTCACGGCCTTCGCGCTGTACCGGATCGTGCTGGGCGCCGCGCTGCTGCTGTGGTTGCCTGCTGGCAACTGAACACGCACCGCGCGCGACAACCCCGTTTTCCACGCGCCGGCGTTTTTCCCCTGGTTCCCAAGGAGATGTGCATGAACCGCAACCGCAACCTGATGCTGATCCTGCCGCTGGCCCTGCTGGCCGCGTGCAGCAACCCGTCCGCCACCGCACCTGCCGGTACCGGTGGCGATGACCTGGCCCCGGCGCCGACCGCCGCCGCCGATCAGAAGGCCGTCGCGGCACTGGACGCGCAGCGCCTGCAGGGCAACCACTGGCGCCTGGACAGCGCCACCGATGCCAGCGGCAAGCGCGTGGATGCGCTGTTCGCACGCGAGGACAAGCCGGTCACGCTGGACTTCCAGGATGGCCGCATCGCCGTGAGCAACACCTGCAACCGCATGGGCGGCAGCTACACCCTGGCCGACGGCACGCTGACCGTGTCGCCGATGGCCTCGACCATGATGGCCTGCACCGACAAGGCGCTGATGGCGCTCGACCAGGCCATCGGCAGCCGCCTGGAAGGCGCGCTGAAGACCGAACTGGCCGGCGAAGGCCAGCTGACCCTGCGCACCGCCAGCGGCGACGTGCTGGTGTTCACCCCCGAGCCGACCGCCGAAACCCGCTACGGCGGCCCGGGCGAGACGGTGTTCCTGGAAGTGGCCGCGCAGACCAAGCCGTGCTCGCATCCGCTGATCCCGAACATGCAGTGCCTGCAGACCCGCGAAGTGGCGTTCGACGACAAGGGCCTCAAGCAGGGCACGCCGGGTGAGTTCGAGAACTTCTACGGCACCATCGAGGGCTACACGCACGAAGACGGCGTGCGCAACGTGGTGCGCGTGAAGCGCTACAAGATCGCCAACCCGCCGGCGGACGGTTCCTCGCTGGCGTACGTGCTGGACATGGTGGTCGAGTCGGCGAACGAAAAGAAGTAAGGCAACCGTACTGGGAGGTGCCGGCCAGCGGCCGGCACCTGCCCCGGTGCGTCAGGCCAACGCGGGGTTGAGCGTGTAGGTACCGTGCAGCGCCGCTTCGGCCAGGATGTGGCCGTGCATCGCACGGTGCACATCGGCGGCGGTGAACGGAGTGGGCAGGGTGAGCTGCGCCACGTCCAGCGCGAACACGCGGAAGAAATACCGGTGCACGCGCTCGTCGTTGAACGGCGGGTACGGGCCGTCGTAGCCCAGATACTGCCCGGCCATGTCCGGGTTGCCCGCGAACCAGCCGGTGAAGTCGTTCAGGCCCTGGCGTGCGCCCTGCGGACCGGCCGGGGCGACCTTGCCCTTCACGGTGAACCCTTCGCTGCAGCTGCCTTCGGCCAGCTCACGCACGTCGGCGGGGATGTCGGCCATCGCCCAGTGCGTGAAGTCGCCGCGCGGCTGATCGCGCGGCACGGTGCAGTCATCGCGGCCGACCGTTTCCGGCACGGTCGGCACGTCCGGGTCGATGCACAGCAGCGCGAACGAACGCGTGCCGGCCGGGACGTCATCCCAGGCCAGGTGCGGGTTGCGGTTGCCGGCGAAACCGTCGGCATCCCCGGCCGCGAAGGTCGCGGCGATCGGCTGGCCGTTGATCAGGCTGTTGCTGGTCAGATGCATGTGTCCGTCCTCATTCTTCCGGGTAACCCAGACGCACCGCCACCGGGGTGAGCAGGGCGAACGCGCTGGCCATGATGTCGCGGTAGTGGCGCCAGTGGCCGGGCGGCAGGCGTGCCGGGCCAAGGGTATCGGCAGGCGGGAAGCGCACGCCGAACAGGGTCTCGAGGCGGTGCGCCATCGCACCGGCATCGTTGCCGATGTCGTCGATGCGCAGCAGCACGTGCGGGTACAGACTCTGCTCGTGCAGCGTGGCGACCTGGGCCAGGGCGCGCGCCAGCCATTCGGCGGCTTCGTTGAGCGACTGCACCGCGAACGGTGCCGGGGCGCCGAAGGCCATCCAGTCCAGCAGCATGTCGCGCGGATCGCGCAGCGCCACCAGCAGGCGGCCTTCCGGCAGCTGCGGGCGCAGTGCCCACAGCAGGGCGTTGTCCCACCACAGCAGCCAGTCGATCACGGTGCCATCGGCCAGGCCGCGCGTGGCCAGGGTTTCGCGCCACTGCTCGACCAGGCGCTCCGGGCTCAGCTTGCCGGTCGAGAGGTCCTGCAGCGTGTGGTAGCTCTGGAAGGCATCGTCGGGCGGGGTCGGGCCGAACCGGTCGCCGCGCAGCACCGGGCTGGCCGCGGCGATGCCGGCGACCACCCGCTCCACGCCCGAGCCCGGGGCGCCCCACACGAACATCGGGCGGGCGCTGACATCGTCGCCAACCGGCGCCAGCTCCGGCCAGCTCAGCGGTGCCTTGGCCTGCGGCGGCAGCGGCAGGCGCTGCGGCGACTGCGCCGCGTGCACGCCCAGCCAGGTGTCGAGCGCGTCGCGGTGCTGGCCGGCACGGTCCTGCACGGCACCCAGCCACGACCGCAGGCCGTCGCGGGCCTCGGCCGGGGCCTGTTCGATGAACTGCTGGACATGCACCACGGCAGCGGCCGGATCGCGCTTCAGCAGCGCTTCGACGATGCGGGTCTCGCCGCTGGCACGGCCGGGTTCGATCGCGACGATGCGGCGGGCAACCGCCTCGGCACCGTCTGCATCCTTGGCCATGTCGTGCAGGCGCATGCGCGTTTCCAGCGCCGGCAGATGCACCGGCATCGCCTGCAGCCAGCGCTCGGTGACCGCCACGGCCTCATCGCTGCCCACGCTTTCCACCGACAGGCGCGCCAGCCACAGGTCGTGCACCTCCGGGTGCGATTCCAGCACGGTGTCCAGGTGCTCGCGGGCCTGCTGTTCGCGGCCCAGGCGCTGCCAGCACATCAGCAGCAGCTGCAGCACCTGGCGGTCCGAGGGGGCCTGCTCCAATGCGGGCAGCAGGTGTTCCAGCGCCTGCAGCGGTTGCCCGGACTGCAGCGCCAGTTCACCGGCCAGGCGGCGCATGGCCACGCTGTCGCCGCCCGGGGCGGCCAGCATCGGGCCCATCATCGCCGCGGCGCTGTCCACGTGGCCCTGGCGCAGGGCGAGCTGCACCACCAGACCCTGCAGCGTGGTCAGCGTGGGGTTGAGCTCAAGCACGCGGCGGAACGCCTGTTCGGCGAAGGCCAGCATGTCCTTGCCCAGGTAGGCGAAGCCCAGCGCATACAGCACGCGCGAGTCGCCCGGCATGGCTTCGCTGGCAGCCGACAGCAGCGCCAGTGCGCGGTCGCCGTCACCGCGGCGCAGCGCCGCCATGCCGTTGATCGCGGCCAGTTCGGGATGGTCTTCATCGATGCGGCTGGCCAGGCGCGCCAGGCGCTCGGCCTCATCCACATCGTTGCGGCCCAGCGCCAGGTGGGCCTGCATCAGGTAGGCCGACAGTTCGTTGGGGTTGAGTGCGGCGGTGCGGTCCAGCGCCGAGCCGGCGGCGTCGAACTGGCGCAGGGCCATCAACAGGCCGGCCTGCATGAGGTGCAGGTCGGCATCGTCCGGGGCCAGCGCCAGCGCCTGCTGCAGGCTTTCCAGGGCCGGTTCGAACTGTTCCTGCTGCTGCAGGGCCAGCGCCAGCAGGCGATGGGCCTGCGGCTGCGTCGGTTCGGCGGCGGTCCACTCGCGGGCCAGCTGCACGGCATCGTCGACCGCATTGCGGCGCAGGGCTTGAATGATCTTGTCTTGCATGACGGTCCAGCTTGGGGTCAAACCCCGATTGTAGAGTCGCGCCGGGGTCGGTGCCGACATTCCGGACGATCCGGCGGATCCGGCCACGCGGCGGCACGCTGACCGGCGGTGCCGGGCGCGCTCAGCGCGGCAGCGCTTCCAGTCGCAGGCGCTGGGCCACCCAACGCTCGGAGAAGCCATCGCCGCGCCAGTTCTCCAGGAAGCCGCAATGGCCGCCCCACGGGGCGATTTCCAGGTGGGCGTGAGCCGGCAGGCGCCAGCCGTTGAAGGTGGCGAACGGGATCACCGGGTCGTCCTGCGCCATCAGGATGTCGGCCGGCACTTCCAGCCCGGCCAGGCGGTCGCCGGCGATGGAATAGCCGTCGAAGTAGGCCTGCAGCGAGCCGAAATCGGTGTGGTGTTCGACCAGCCACGCGGTCAGCGCGCGGATGTCCAGCTTCAGCACGCGGTCGTCCCAGTCGCTGAGCTCGGGGAACAGATCGCGTTTGCGGCGCAGGGAACCGGCCCATTTGCGCCGGAAATACCAGTCGTACATCGCCGGGCCGTTCTCGATGCTCTCCATCGTGATCGCCGGGTCCAGTACCGGGCAGACCGACGCCACCCGCCGCAGCGGCACCCCCGCCGACGGCGCGCGCAGCGCCAGGCGCAGCACGAAGTTGCCGCCCAGCGAGTACCCGGCCGCTACCAGCGGCAGGGAAGGCCAGCGCCGCGCGATGTCGCCGGCAGCCTGCACCACTTCATCGATGCGGTTGGAATGGAAGATGCCGGGATTGAGGTGATGGGTGTTGCCGTGGTCGCGGAAGTTCAGCCGGACCACGTCGTACCCTTCCTCGAGCATGCGCGCGGCGGTCATGCGCATGTAGCTCGATTCGGCACTGCCTTCCCAGCCGTGCAGCAGCAGCGCCATGCCGACCGGCTCGCGGTCGTCGATGCGGCTGTGCCAGCCCTGCAGGCGCACGCCTTCGCCACCATCCAGGATCAGTTCCTCGGTCACCGCCCCGGTCGCGGCCAGCAGCATCAGGCCGCGCTGCATGCGCATGCGGCTGGAGCTGAGCATCGACTGCAGGTGCGGATTGCGCAGCCAACGCGGCGGACGGTAGTCGGCAGCGGTCAACATGGCCGCGAGCCTGCTCCGGCATCCGACGCTGGCGCGTGAAGAAGCGCCATCGGACTACTCGGCCGTCATGGCCGCCAGGATGCGCGCACGCGAGGTTTCGGCGATGCGGCGACGGCCTTCCAGATCATGGGTGTCGATGGGCGCGAGGAAATGCACCTCGGCCCGGCGTGCGGGTTCGCCCAGCAGGCGCAGGAAATTGGCGAAGAAGCTTTCGCCCGGGCCGAACGCGACAACCGTCTGCGCGTCGCCGTGGCGGCCGTAGCGCAGGGCCACCGGCTGCACCGGCACCTGGGTTTCGACGGCGGCCTGGAAGATACGCGCATGGAACGGCCCGACATCGTGGCCGCCGCGGGTGCGGCCTTCGGGGAACACGCCGACGGCATGGCCCTCGCGCAGCCGGACCGCCATCGCCTGCATCACACCGCCCAGCGACTCGGTGCTGCCGCGCTGGTGGAAGATGGTCTGGCCGCGTGCGGCGAGCCAGCCGACCACCGGCCAGCCGGCGATCTCGCGCTTGGCCACAAAGCCCATCATGCGCTGGCTGTGCAGCATGGAAATATCGACCCAGCTGACGTGGTTGGCGACGAACAGCACCGCGCCCGGCAACGGTTCACCGATGCGCTGTGTACGGAACCCGAAGATCCACATCAGGCCGCCGGACCAGGCATTGACCACCGCATGTTCCAGCGGACGGCCACCCACGCGCACGCGTCCCCACGGCGGCAGCATGCCGATCAGGGTCAGTGGCAGGAACAGCAACAGGTGGACCAGCAGCAGCGGTACGCGGTACAGGTAGCGGCACACACGCGCCACGCCGCCACGTGGGGCCGGGGTGGGGGAAGTCATCCGCGAACGATACCCGAGCGCCGCAGGCTCTGCCAGCGTGAAGCGGCCAAATCGATGGCAAGCCGTGGCCAGCCGCCGGCCACGGTCAAGCCACTGCCCAGCCACGGCACAACGCCCCCGCCATCAATGCGCCAGCGCACTGAACCGGCCGGCGCAACACAGCATCCGTACGGTGCGCCCGATCAGCCCGGCCGTACCGCCGGTACAACGGCGAGGGTCAGCCGCGAGGTGCACACCAGGCGGCCGGCGTCGTCTTCGATGCGGATGTCCCACACGTGCGTGCTGCGCCCCACATGCACCGCGCGCGCCGTGCCGGTGACGAGGCCGCCGCGCATCGCACGGATGTGGTTGGCATTGATCTCCAGGCCCACGCAGACCTGCTGGGTGGTATCCACGCACAGGTTGCCGGCGCTGCTGCCGAGGGTTTCGGCGAGCACCACCGACGCGCCGCCATGCAGGATGCCGTACGGCTGGCGGGTGCGTTCGTCCACCGGCATGGTGGCGCTGACCCAGTCCTCGCCGGCGGCGGTGAACACGATGCCCAGGTGGTCGATCAGGGTGTTGCGGCTCAGTGCGTTGAGTGCCTCGATCGACACCGCTTCGCGGAATACCTGGGACATGCGTGTCTCCGTCAGACGTAAACGTTCAAAGAATCGGTACCAGCCCCGCGCCGAACGCGGTGAGCATGCGCACCAGCAACCACTTCGGGCCAACGTTGACCTCGGGGAAGTCGCCCACGGCGGTGTAGCACGCGTGGAAGTTGGCGTCCTGCCGCGGCAGCGGCTGCGGGCAGTCCGGACCGGGCTGGAATTCGTAGTCGGTGGCATAGCGCCACGGCCAGAAGTCGAGCACGGGCAGTGCCTCGGATGCCTTGCCCACGCTGTAGTTCAGGCCGGACAACACCGGCGGCTTGGCGCGCGGGGCGACCGTCCAGGAATTCTTCGGGTCGATGTCGCGCAGGATGCTCTGGGCGAGCTGCTCGGCGAACACCGGGTCGTCGATGATCACCGCGCCCTCGGTGTTGTAGTTCTCGCTGCGCGGATCGAAGTTGTGCGTGCCGATCACGCCGATGCGGCGGTCCACCACCATCGACTTGGCATGCAGCCCCATGCGCGCACCGGTGCGGGTGACCGGCAGCGGCTTGTTGACGGCCTTGGTGCCGAGGAACGAAGGGCGCGTTTCGGCACGCAGCACGCGCCGTTCGACCTCGCTGCCATCGGTACCGCGGCGGCGGCCGCTTGGGCTGCTGTCGCGGTTGCCGGTACGGCGCGCGGCGGCGCTGCGTTCACTGCTGCTGCCACTGCTTCCACTGCTGCCGCCCCGCGCATTGCTGCCGGCCGCGCTGCCGCCGATCAGGCTGCTGCGCCGGCCCTCACCGGGCGTGGCTTCGCCCAGCGGTGCCGGCAACAGGTTGCGGTAGTCCACCGGCGCATCCAGCGGGAACGGTTTGAATTCGTAGATGTTGAAGCCCAGCTCGCGCAGGTTGCGGCGTTTGTACTTGTAGGACAGCGCGTACACGATCGGGTTGTCGGTGGCGGCCAGGCTGTTGGTGGACACCACGATGCGCGGCGCCTGCGGCCGCTTGCGCAGCTCGCGGAACAGGTTGCGCGCCGGCTTGGACAGCACCAGGTACGGGGTCTGCAGCAGCACTTCGGACTGGGCACCGGCGATCAGCGCATCCAGCTGCGGCTCGGTCACGTGCTGCCCGTTGGCCGGTTGGCTGGCGCGTTCGCGGCGGTGCTTGCGCGGCAGGTCGGCCACGTACTGGACCGCCGCCACCGGCAGTGCGGTATCGACGAACGTGCGCGCGATGAAGGCCGGGTCGTCGGCTTCGGCGCTGACCCGCGCCACCCGTTCCGGGCGTCGGAACTCGGTTGGCGGCATCGCCGGAACGCCCTGCCGCAGCAGGGTACGGCCGACGTCGTTCAGGCGTTCGGCCGGCACGCTGCGCGGGGCGCGCCAGAACGCATCGAAGTTGGCCGCCATCTCGCGCACTTCCGGACCGGCCACCACCACGTCGCGGTCGCGGAAGTTGTACTCGGCGTCCCAGTCGTAATAGTCGTCCTGGTAGTTGCGCCCGCCCACCATGCCCAGCGCGTCGTCCACCACCAGCAGCTTGTTGTGCATGCGCTGGTTGAAGCGCCGGAAGCAGCACAGCACGCTGCCGGCGTAGTCGAAGTAGTTCAGCCGCGCCTTGCCAAACGTCGGGTTGTAGACGCGCAGTTCGAAATTCTGGTGGCTGCCGGCAAGTGCGCCGAGGATCTCCAGGTCGGAGATCGCCGAGAGCTGGTCGATCAGCACCCGCACCTTGACCCCGCGCCGCGCTGCGCCCAGCAGTTCGTCCAGGATCAGCCGGGCGCTGTCGTCCTTGTCGAAGATGTAGGTCTGCAGGTCGATGCTGCGCGAGGCGCTGCGGATCAGGTTCAGGCGTGCGACCAGCGAGGCCTCGCCTTCGTCGACGATGGTGGCGTAGTGGCGCGGTGCGTCGGGACGGGACTCGGTGAAGGCGCGGCCGCCCAGGGCGCGCAGCGGCGAATCCAGCGCGCAGCGGTCGGGGCGGTCGCAGTCCACCACGGTGGACCGCGCCTGCACGGCGATGCCGGACGCGCGGTCGCGCTCCGCGTTGGACAGCGACGCACAGCCGCCGGCCAGCAACAGGGTTGCCAGCAATCCCAGGCGCAGCAATAGATTCACGGTTTCGGCGCCTCGCTCAGACGCGCACGCAATACAAAGGTCACTCGATCACTCAGGGCTAGCTGCCAACTGTCCATGCCATAGCGGCCACGTTGAACGTTGCCCCGGCTGACCACGTCGCAATCATACCCGGCCCGGGGGCATTCGGCCTTTTCCACGCGCAGGGTCTCCGGGTGGCTCACCCCGCGCAGGATCAGCCGGCCCTCGATGGCCCCGCCCTTGTCGACCACCTCGGGCCAGTACGGCACCGAGTCGAACTCCACCACCGGGTAGCGGTCGGCGTCGAAGAACTCGTCGCCGCGCATCCAGCCGGTATAGCGCGGCTTGCCGGGGATCTCCACATAACGGGTGAACATCCGCAGGTGGACCTGGTGGCGACCGTCGGACAGGACCTCGATGCGCCCCTCAAAGCGCGGGAACACGCCCTCGATGCGCTGCCCCAGCCGGGTCCGGATCTCGAACCCGAACCGTGACTGGGCCGTATCCAGCGCCAGCGAGCGGGCCACGGGCACCGGTGCCGGCGGTTCGGCACAGGCCACCCCGGCGGCCAGCAGGGCCAGCCAGCCCAGTACGGCGCGCACTACCGCCACCGGTTACGGCCACCAGAAGGCGGTCAGGCGCGCGACGCCAGGTTCGATGGAGGCCTCGCGGTCGAAGGCGAGCACCGCAATCCCGGCCGGCGGCATGCCGCGGTAGTCGCTGGTGCTGCCTTCGCTCATCAGGGCCACCAGGCGTTCCAGTCCGGGGTTGTGGCCCACCACGAGCAGCCGGTCGACGTCGCGCCGGTCATCGATCAACCCGGCCAGCGTGCCCGGGGTGGCGTCGTAAACGGCATCTTCCAGCCGCTTCTCCACGAAACCGGTGACGCCCAGCACCGCTTCGAGCGTCTCGCGGGTGCGGCGGGCCGGCGAGCACAGCACGCAGTCCGGCAGCAGGTTGTTCGCTTTGAGCCAGCGGCCGGCGGCCTCGGCTTCGGCCAGCCCAACCGGTGACAGCGGGCGGTCCAGGTCGGCCTGGCCGGTGCTGGCGGCTTCGGCATGGGCATGGCGCAGCAGAATCAGTTCTCGCATGGGATCTCTTCCGTATCAGGCGTTCTTCAGCCACTTCAACAGCGGCTCCCAGTCACTCTGGTGCTCGCGCACCTGGGCCGAGCGGTAGTCGAAGAGACTCCGCCCCAACCCGACCATCACCACATAGCTTTGGCTGTCGCGCAACTGCGCGACCACCTCGTAAGGCCATTCGGCCAACATCTGGACCGCCTGCTGGGAGGTCTGCGTCCACGGCTTGGTGCGGTTGAGCACCAGTCCCACCGGCAGGCTCCGGTTGTGCACGCGGGGCACCCGCGACAGGCTGTTGAGGAAACCGACGATCGCCTCGATGTCCAGCGCGGAGGGCAGTACCGGCACCACCACCGCGTCGGCCACGTCCAGGAAATGGGACAGATCATCGGCCAGGGCACCGGCCGGGGCATCGATGATGACCTGCTCGGTGCCGTCCGGGAGCAGCCGCTCCCACTGTTTTTTGCGATACACGTCGATCGGCAGCACGGCGCTTTCCAGCACCGAGCGGCGCTGCGCCCAGCGGGTGCTGGAGCCCTGCGGGTCGGCATCGGCCAGGACGGTCCGGGTGCCTTCCAATGCCGAATGCGCCGCCAGGTGGGTGGCGACGGTGGTCTTGCCCACCCCGCCCTTGGAACCGGCCACCAGGATCGTCTTCATGCAAGCCTCGCTTCCGGGAAACGTCGCCGCAGCGTACACCGCCGTCCGTGACGGTGATAGTCGCGCGGCTGAACCCCATGCAGGTCGCGGGGCTTTGCTATCGTTGCCGATCCAATGGACTGCACCCCGGCATGAGCGAGTTACAGGACCTCAGCGCGCTGATCCGCGCCAACACCCCGTTGATCATCATCGAGACCCAGGACGAGGGTCGCATCGTGGAGCTGTTCCGGCAGACCCTGATGCACGTCTGGCGTGCGCTGCACCGCTGGTCGATCACTGAAGGCCTGCGCCGCATCGACATGGACCGCGAGGACGACCCGGTCGGGCCGCCCGATGCCAGCGCGGCGCTGCAGATGATCCGCCAGGCCGAACAGCGCGGCATCTACCTGCTGCTCGATTTCCACCCCTACCTGGGCTATGCCAGCCACCAGCGCGCGTTGCGCGACCTGATCCAGCGGCGCAACTGCCAGGCCCACGTGCTGGTGCTGATCGGGGCCAAGGTCGAGCTGCCGGCCGAGCTGGAAGCCCTGGCGACGCGCTTCAACCCGCGCCTGCCCGACCTCAACGCGCTGCTGAAGATGCTGCGCGAGGAGGCCGAAGCGTATGCCCGCGAGAACGGCGGGCGCCGTGTCGAGGTGGACAACGAGGCGGTCAAGAAGATCCTGCACAACCTGCGCGGACTGAGCATGGTCGATGCCCGGCGCATCGCCCGGCAGCTGATCTTCGCCGATGGCGCGCTCAGCCAGGACGACCTGCCGCAGCTGGCGCGGTTGAAGTTCGACCTGCTCAACCGCGCCGGGCACCTGCACTACGAATACGACACCACCCGCTTCGCCGACGTGGCCGGGGCCAACCGGCTCAAGCGCTGGGTCAACCAGCGCCGCCCGGTGTTCCTCGGCGGCACCGGCCCGGCCGGGCTGGACCCGCCCAAGGGCATGCTGCTCCTCGGCGTGCAGGGCTGCGGCAAGTCGATGCTGGCCAAGGCCACCGCGGCGGGCTTCGGCGTGCCGCTGCTGCGCCTGGACTTCGGCAGCCTGTACGACAAGTACCACGGCGAAACCGAGAAGAACCTGCGCGATGCCCTGGCCTCGGCCGAACAGCTGGCGCCCTGCGTGCTGTGGATCGACGAGATCGAGAAGGGGCTGGCCAGCGGTGGCGAGGACGGCGGCGTATCACGCCGGGTGCTGGGCCACCTGCTGACCTGGCTGGCCGAGCGCAAGTCCACGGTGTTCATCGTGGCCACCGCCAACCAGGTGCACGAACTGCCGGCCGAGCTGCTGCGCAAGGGCCGCTTCGACGAGATCTTCTTCATCGACCTGCCCGATGCCAACACGCGGGTGGAACTGTTGCGCCTGCACCTGGGACGACGCCAGCTCAACGCCGACGATTTCGCGCTGCCGGCCCTGGCCGCGGCAGCCGAGGGGTTTTCCGGCGCGGAGATCGAGCAGGCGATCGTTGCCGGCCTGTATGCCGCACACGCCGAAGAGCGCACCCTGGACACCGACCTGCTGATGGGCGAGATCCGCGGCAGCCGGCCCTTGTCGGTGCTGATGGCCGAACAGGTGAACGCCCTGCGCGAATGGGCGAAGGGGCGCACCGTCAACGCCGACGGGTAACGCTGCGGGCGCCGGCGCACTGCCTGCAGAGCAGCCGCGCAGCGCCGGCTCTACGGGTGCAGCGCGCGCAGCACCCACACCCAGGCCGGCAACGTCGCCAGCGACAGCACGATGCCGTAGCCGACCATCGCCGCGGCGAGGCGCGGCGCCAGCCGGTGGGCGATCGCCAGCGCCGCGGCGGTGATCATGGTTGGCATCGCCGATTCGAGCACATTGACCTGCAGCATCGCGCCCTGCAGGCCAAACGCCCAGGCGATCGGCAGCGCCAGCGCGGGCATGACCACCAGCTTGAGCAGCAGGCCGATGCCCAGCGGCGGAAGCTCGGCGCGCGACAGCCGCAACCGGATCGAAAACCCCACCGCCAGCATCACCAGCGGCAGCATCGCATCGGCCAGCTGTTTCAGGCCGGTGGCGATCCACGCCGGCGGCTGCGCCGGCATCAGCACCAGCGCGAACACCAGCGCCCACAACGGCGGGAACCGCGCGATCCGCAGCAGGACCTGTGCCGCCGTGGGCGGCCGGTCGCCGCTGTAGCGCGCGATCACGTACAGGCCGAAGGTGGAGAGCAGCACGAAGGTGCCGAACTGGTCGTAGACCACGGCATACGGCAACGCGTGGTCGCCGAGCAGCGCACGCACCATCGGATAGCCGATGAAGCTGGAGTTGGCCAGCGCCACGCAGATCAGCAGCACCGCATGCACGTCGCGGGCGAAGCCGAACACCCGCGTGGCCAGCGACACCAGCGCCCACGTTGCCAGCATCAGCAGCCACGGCGTGGCCATCAGCCCGACCAGGCTGGCATCCAGCCGCAGCCGCGGCACGTAGATCAGCACGGCGGCGGGCAGGCACACATACAGCACGATGCGGTTGAGCACATCGGCGCTGTTGTCCGGCAGCGCGCGCAGGCGCGAGAACGCCATGCCCAGGCCGAGCATGGTCAGGATCAGGGCGAACGCGTCGAAAGCCATCGGCGCAGCCTAGCCGATGTGCCTGCGCATTCAGCCTCGACGATGGTCGTAGGGCCGGTGCACCCCCGTGCACCGGCCCCGGACGTGGCTTACGGCCAAGCCGGCGGTTTGGCAGCCCAGGCCTGCTGGACCTGGACCAGCGCCGCACGCTCGCTGTCGCGCCAGGTGGGCAGCAGTTCGGCGAAGCGCTCGTTGCTGCTCCACAACTGCGGCTCGGTGCGCACCGCGGCGGCATACCACTGCACCGCCTCGTCCTTGCGCCCCAGCGTCCACAGGGCCAGCGCGTAGGTGGGCGGTGCCCACGACGGGTTGCCGCGCAGCCCGGCCTGGGCCGCCGCCCACTGGGCCAGCGCCGGCTCGACCTCACCCAGCCGGAACAGGTCCCACCCGTAGTTCCAGCGGACCGCGCGCCCCGGCACCGAACCGGCTGCCGCCGTGGTCAGCGCTTCCTGGTACAGGGTGCGACCGAGATCGGTACGGCCCTGGCCCATCGCCACGCCGGCCAGCTGCACGGTCGCCTCCAGGCTCTTGCGGCCGCGCTCGCGCTGCCGCATCAGCTGGTCGACGAGGGTGCTGCCCTGCCCGTCCACCACCACCACCGGAGCGGCCGCGCTGTCGTTGTCGAAGTAGAACTCCTGCAGCGCCGGCAACGGCTGCGCCGCTGCGTTGAACACCGAAGCCCCCACGGCCAGGCACAGCCCGGCCAGCATCTGTCTTGCAACTGCCATTCAAACTCCCCCAGGTTGTCACAACAACCTCCCATCGCGATCCTAACCGCAGCGAGCGCTCCGGCGCGAGTCCCGGGCCTGGACAGGCCCACTGTTACAATCCGCGCCTTTCCGGCCGCGCCTGCGCGACCGTGCCAGCCGACTTTCCCGGGCCAGCCATGACCAGTACTGCCGAACTCACCTCGCCGTCCTCCGCCAACCAGCCCGGCCTGGACGATGGCTACACGCTGGACCACAAGTACACCCGGACCGATGGCCGCATCTACCTGAGCGGGGTACAGGCGCTGGTGCGCCTGCCGTTGATGCAGCGGCTGCGCGACCAGGCCGCCGGCCTGGACACCGCCGGCTTCATCAGCGGCTACCGCGGCAGCCCGCTGGGCGGCTTCGACCTGGAACTGTGGCGGGCCCGGCAGCACCTGGAGGCGGCACGGGTGAAGTTCACCCCCGGCCTCAACGAGGACCTGGGCGCGACGATGGTCTGGGGCACCCAGCAGACCAATCTGTTCCCCGGCGCCAAGGTCCAGGGCGTGTACGGCATGTGGTACGGCAAGGGCCCCGGCGTGGACCGCTGCGGCGACGTGTTCAAACACGCCAACGCCGCCGGCACCTCGCCGCTCGGTGGCGTGCTGGCGCTGGCCGCCGACGACCATGCCTGCCGCAGTTCGACCCTGCCGCACGGCAGCGAGGACGAATTCGTCAGCGCGATGATGCCGGTGCTGAACCCGGCCGGCGTGCAGGACATTCTCGACATGGGCCTGCTCGGCTGGGCGATGAGCCGCTATACCGGGCGCTGGATCGGCTTCAAGACCATTGCCGAGACGGTGGAGTCCTCGGCGTCGGTGGCGGTCGATCCGTTCGCGCGCCGCATTGTTCTGCCGGAGGACTTCGAGATGCCTGCGGGCGGCCTCAACATCCGCTGGCCGGACCCGCCGCTGGACCAGGAAATGCGCCTGCACCGCTATGCGGTGAAGGCGGCACAGGCATTCGCGCGCGCCAACGGCATCGACCGCGTCGTGATGGACTCGCCGCGCGCGCGGCTGGGCATCGTCACCACCGGCAAGAGCTACCTGGACGTGCTGCAGGCGCTGGAATACCTGGGGCTGGACGAACAGGCCTGCGCCGACATCGGCATCCGCGTGTACAAGGTCGGCATGACCTGGCCGCTGGAGCCGGTGGGCATCGCGCGCTTCGCCGAAGGGCTGGAAGACATCGTGGTGGTGGAGGAGAAGCGTGCCTTCATCGAGCGCCAGATGAAGGAACAGTTCTACAACTGGCCGGCCAGCGCAGGCCCGCGCCCGTCCATCGTTGGCAAGTACGACGAGCAGGGAACGTGGATTCTGCCGTCCACCAACGAACTCACCCCGGCCACCATCGCCGGGGTGATCGGCCGCCGCATCCAGCGGTTCTTCACCAATGAATCCATCGAGCAGCGCCTGCACTGGATGGATGAAAAGGAAGCCGAGCTCGCGCTGCCGCGCGCCAGCTTCCCGCGCGTGCCGCACTACTGCTCCGGCTGCCCGCACAACACCTCCACCCGCGTGCCGGAAGGGTCGCGTGCACTGGGCGGCATCGGTTGCCATTACATGGTGACCTGGATGGACCGCAGCACCGACACCTTCACCCACATGGGTGGCGAAGGCGTGACGTGGGCCGGGCAGGCGGCGTTCACCGACACCGAACACGTGTTCCAGAACCTCGGCGACGGCACCTACTTCCACAGTGGTTCGCTGGCGATCCGCCAGGCGATCGCCGCCGGCGTCAACATCACCTACAAGATCCTCTACAACGATGCAGTGGCGATGACCGGCGGGCAGCCGGTGGACGGCACCCTGAGCGTGCCGCAGATCGCCCACCAGATGCGTGCCGAAGGTGTGCAGACGATCGTGCTGGTGAGCGATGAGATCGGCAAGTGGAACAGGCGCGAGCTGTTCCCCGAGGGCGTGGAGTTCCACGACCGCGCCGAGCTGGATGCGGTGCAGAAGCAGCTGCGCGAGGTGAAGGGCACCAGCATCCTGATCTACGAACAGACCTGCGCCACCGAGAAGCGTCGCCGCCGCAAGCGCGGCAAGCTGGTCGATCCGCCCAAGCGGGTGATGGTCAATTCGCTGGTGTGCGAAGGCTGCGGCGACTGCGGCAAGAAGAGCTTCTGCGTGTCGGTGCTGCCCAAGGAAACCGAGTTCGGGCGCAAGCGCGACATCGACCAGTCCAACTGCAACAAGGACTACAGCTGCACCACCGGCTTCTGCCCCAGCTTCGTCACCGTGCACGGCGGCAAGCCGCGCAAGGGTGCGCGCAGCGAGCGCAGTGACCTGCTGGCCACCCTGCCCGCGCCGACCTTCCGGACCACGCTGGAACAGCCCTGGAACATCCTGATCACCGGCGTCGGTGGCACCGGCGTGGTCACCATCGGTGCGCTGCTCGGCATGGCCGGACACCTGGAAGGCAAGGGTGCCAGCGTGCTCGACCAGACCGGGCTGGCCCAGAAGGGCGGCGCGGTCACCACCCACATCCGCATCGCCCGCACCCCCGAAGACATCCATGCGGTGCGCATCGCCGCTGGCGAAGCCGATCTGGTGGTGGGCTGCGACATGGTGGTGGTCAACGACTACTGGGCGCTGTCCAAGGTGCGCGCGGAGCGCTCGCAGGTGGTGCTCAACACCTATGAGGCGATGCCGGGCACCTTCACCACCCGGCCGGACATGCAGTTCCCGGCCGCCGACATCATCGCCGGCATCCGCGTGGCGCTGGGCGGACGCGAGCCGCTGCTGCTCGACGCCACCCAGCTGGCCACGGCGCTGCTCGGCGATGCGATCGCCGCCAACCTGTTCATCCTTGGCTTTGCCTGGCAGCAGGGGCTGGTGCCGATCTCGTTTGACGCGCTGATGCGCGCGGTGGAGCTCAATGGCGCGGCCATCGAGATGAACAAGCAGGCCTTCGCCTGGGGCCGTCTGGCTGCGGTGGACCCGCAGGCGGTGCAGCAGGCCGCCGGCCTGGTGCGCAACGGCCACACCGATGCCGAGCGCACGCCGGGCCCGCTGCACGACCTGCCGCCGGGCGAGTGGGAAGGCAACGAATGGGGTGCCAACGCCGCGCCGCGCAACACCGGCGACGAGCGCGAGCTGCGCGGCCTGCCCGGGCACGGCGGCAGCGCCGACGTGGCGTTCCTGCCGCTGGACGACGAGCGCCTGTCGCGCTCGCTGGACGAACTCATCGAGCGCCGCGTGCGGTTCCTCACCGATTACCAGGACAGCGCCTACGCCGCACGCTACCGCGCGCTGGTGGAGAAGGTGCGCGCGGTGGAGTGGGACAAGGCCGGCAGCACCGCGCTGACCGAAACCGTGGCGCGCTACTACTTCAAGCTGATGGCCTACAAGGACGAGTACGAGGTCGCCCGCCTGTACACCAGCGGCGAGTTCCAGCGCCGGTTGCAGCAGCAGTTCGAGGGCGATTTTGACGTGCGCTTCCACCTGGCGCCGCCGCTGTTTGCTAAGAAGGACGACCAGGGCCGGCTGATCAAGAAGGAATACGGGCCGTGGATGTTCAAGGCATTCGGGCTGCTGGCCAGGCTGAAGTTCCTGCGCGGGGGCACGTTCGACGTGTTCGGCCGCACGGCCGAGCGACGCGGCGAGCGCCAACTGATTGCCGACTACGAACAGACCGTGGGCCTGCTGCTGGACGGCCTGAGCGACGACCGCGTGGCGCTGGCAGTGGAGATCGCCAGCATCCCCGAGCACATCCGCGGCTACGGGCACGTCAAGGAGGCGCACCTGCACACGGCCAAGGCCCGGGAGGCCGCGCTGCTGGCGCAGTGGCGCAACCCGCGGGCACTGCACATCGTGCAGGTGGCCTGACGGCAGGTAGAGCCGACCGTTGGTCGGCTGTCGCGCGCAGCGCGGGGGTTTTCTGTGCCGGAACGGAAAGCAGCCGACCAGAGGTCGGCTCTACAGGGGCCGCGCGCGGTGGGTGGCCGCCGGCGTAGAGCCGACTTCTAGTCGGCTTCGCGCGCAGCGCGGGGTTTTCGATGCCGGAACGGAAGGCAGCCGACCAGAGGTCGGCTCTACAGGGAACGCGCGCGGTGGGTGGCCGCCAGCGTAGAGCCGACTTCTAGTCGGCTTCGCGCGCAGCGCGGGTTTTTCGATGCCGGAACGGAAAGCAGCCGACCAGAGGTCGGCTCTACAGGGGCCGTGCGCGGTGGGTGGCCGCCAGCGTAGAGCCGACTTCTAGTCGGCTTCGCGCGCAGCGCGGGGTTTTTCGATGCCGGAACGGAAGGCAGCCGACCAGAGGTCGGCTCTACAGGGCCCGTGCGCGGTGGGTGGCCGCCGGCGTAGAGCCGACTTCTAGTCGGCTTCGCGCGCAGCGCGGGGTTTTCGATGCCGGAACGGAAAGCAGCCGACCAGAGGTCGGCTCTACGGGGG
This sequence comes from Stenotrophomonas sp. LGBM10, assembly GCF_046736075.1. Taxonomy (GTDB): domain Bacteria; phylum Pseudomonadota; class Gammaproteobacteria; order Xanthomonadales; family Xanthomonadaceae; genus Stenotrophomonas. The sequence continues at coordinate 2,466,532 of NZ_CP177163.1, read as the reverse complement.
CTTCGCGCGCAGCGCGGGGGTTTTCTGTGCCGGAACGGAAGGCAGCCGACCAGAGGTCGGCTCTACGGGCGCAGCGCGCGGGTTTCGATGCCGGGGCGCCGCGCGCGCGGTTACGCGGAACGGTGCCATACCCGCAGGCGGTTGTTGGCCGGCATGGCCACGTCGTCGATCAGCCGCAGGCCCTGGGCGGCGGCCAGTGCGTCCACCGCTTCGGCGTCGCGGATGCCCGCCGCGGGGTCGCGCTGCTTCAGCCAGGCATCGAATACCCGGTTGCTGTCGCTGCTGTACTCGCCGCCCTGGTTGAACGGCCCGTAGATGCACAGCAGCGCATCGTCGGCCATCACCGCCGGGAGGCCGGCAAAGAGCGCCTCCACGTGTGCCCAGCTCATGATGTGCAGGGTGTTGGCGCTGAACACCGCATCGAAGCCCAACGGCGCATCGGGCAGCGGGGCCAGGCCGGGCGCGGGCGACAGCACGGCCTGCAGCGGCCACGGCGGCGGGGCGTTGGAGAGGGCGGCCCCGGCCAGGCGCTCGGCGATGCCGGGCAGATGCTCCGGATGGTCGCTGGCCTGCCAGCGCAGATGCGGCAGCTGCGCGGCGAAGTACGCCGCGTGCTGGCCGGTGCCGCTGCCGATCTCCAGCGCGCGTCGGCGATCCTGCAGATACCGGCGCAATACCGCCAGGATCGGCTCGCGGTTGCGTTCGCAGGCGTCGGACCAGCGCTGTTGGGTCATGGCGGGCTCAAGATGAATTCGGATGACCGCCATCCAACCATGACCGCAGTCACTTGTGCCACTGCCCGTCGCCATCGAAAGTCGAAGACTTGTCCACTGCGGCCGGCCTGATGCCGATCGCACCGTCGGGGGATGGATCGCTGTGCAACGCCGTGAGTTTCTTGCGCTGTCTGGAATGGGCCTGGCTGGCCTGGTACTGCCGCACGGGCGGCTGATCGCCGCCGAGCAACTGCTGGAGCCCAGCGACCTGGGCCGCAACAAGGCGCTGGCCGAGGCCGCGCTCGGCGCGGCCAAACGCGCCGGGGCCAGCTACTGCGACGTGCGCATCGGTCGCTACCTCAACCAGGCGGTGATCACCCGCGAGCGCACCGTCCAGAACGTCACCAACAGCGAATCGTCCGGCATCGGCATCCGCGTGATCGTCAACGGCGCGTGGGGCTTCGCGGCCACCCACCAGCGTACCCCGGCAGCGGTGCTGGCCACGGTCGAGCAGGCCGCCGCCATCGCACGCGCCAATGCCGCCATCCAGACCCGTCCGGTACAGCTGGCCCCGGTGACCGGCGTTGGCGAGGTCAGCTGGAAGACGCCGATCCGCACGAACGCGATGGCGGTACCGATCAAGGACAAGGTCGAGATGCTGCTGGCGGTCAATGGCGCCGCCCTCGATGCCGGCGCCGACTTCATCAATTCCACGCTGTTCCTGGTCAACGAGCAGAAGTACTTCGCGTCCAGCGACGGCTCGTTCATCGACCAGGATGTACACCGGATCTGGCTGCCGTTCACCGCCACCGCCATCGACAAATCCACCGGCAAGTTCCGCACCCGCGCCGGGCTGTCCTCGCCGATGGGCATGGGCTACGAGTTCCTGGATGGCGCTGCCAGCGGCAAGATCGCGCTGCCGGGCGGCATCACCGCCTACCGCGACTCCTACGATCCGATCGAGGATGCGGTGTCCGCCGCCCGCCACGCACGCGAGAAGCTCAAGGCGCCGTCGGTCAAGCCGGGCAGGTACGACCTGGTACTGGACCCGTCCAACCTGTTCCTGACCATCCACGAGAACGTCGGCCACCCGCTGGAGCTGGACCGCGTGCTCGGCTACGAGGCCAACTACGCCGGCACCAGCTTCGCCACGCTGGACAAGCGCGACGCCGGCTTCCGCTGGGGCAGCGACATCGTCAACTTCCATGCCGACAAGACCGCACCGGGCAGCCTGGGCGCGGTGGGCTACGACGATGAGGGGGTCAAGACCCGGCGCTGGGACCTGGTCAAGGACGGCATCCTGGTCAACTACCAGGCCACCCGCGACGAGGTGCACCTGCTGGGCGAGACCGCGTCGCACGGCTGCAGCTACGCCGACTCCTGGTCCAGCGTGCAGTTCCAGCGAATGGCCAATGTGTCGCTGGCACCGGGCAAGGCGCCGCTCAGCGTGGCCGACATGATCAAGGACGTGGAGAACGGCATTTACATCCACGGCCGTGGCTCGTACTCGATCGACCAGCAGCGCTACAACGCGCAGTTCGGCGGCCAGCTGTACTACCAGATCAAGAACGGCCAGATCACCGGCATGGTCGAGGATGCCGCCTACCAGATCCGCACGCCGGAGTTCTGGAACGCGTGCAGCGCGATCTGCGATGAACGCGACTTCCGTTTCGGCGGTTCGTTCTTCGACGGCAAGGGCCAGCCGGGCCAAGTCTCGGCGGTCTCGCACGGGTCGTCCACCACCCGCTTCAACGGGGTGAACATCATCAACACCGCACGCAGCCTGGGATGAACCCGCCGCGCCTGCACCCGCCGATCGTTTCCCTGCCACACCACCCTGACGTGGAGCACCGCCTTGCAAAGACGTGACTTCCTCGCCCTCACCGGGCTTACCGCAGGCGGCCTGATCGTGCCGTCCTTCTTCGGCAAGGTCATTGCCGCCGAACACCTGCACAGCACGCTGGACCCGGCGCTGAAGAAGCGTCTGGCCGATGCGGCGCTGGCCGCCGCGCGCCAGGCCGGGGCCACCTACTGCGATGTGCGCATCGGGCGCTACCTGCGCCAGTTCGTGATCACCCGCGAAGACAAGGTGCAGAACGTGGTCAACACCGAATCCACCGGTGTGGGCATCCGCGTGATCGTCAACGGGGCGTGGGGCTTTGCCGCCACCAACCAGCTTGGTCCGGCCGACGTCGCCCGCGCCGCGCAGCAGGCCGTCGCGATCGCCAAGGCCAACGCGGCGGTGCAGACCGCGCCGGTGCAGCTCGCCGCCGCGCCGGGCGTGGGCGAGGTGTCGTGGCGCACGCCGATCCGCAAGAACGCGATGGACGTGCCGATCAAGGAAAAGGTCGAACTGCTGCTGGACGTCAATGCCGCGGCGATGGCCGCCGGTGCCAGCTTCGTCAACTCGATGCTGTTCCTGGTCAACGAGCAGAAGTATTTCGCGTCCACCGACGGCTCCTACATCGACCAGGACGTGCACCGCATCTGGGCACCGATGACGATCACCGCCATCGACAAGGCCAGCGGCAAGTTCCGCACCCGCGAAGGCCTGTCCTCGCCGATGGGCATGGGCTACGAGTACCTCGATGGCGCGGCGGCGGGCAAGGTGCTGACCCCCAACGGGGTGGTCAACTACAGCTCGTCCTACGACATGAAGGAAGACGCCATCGCCGCGGCCCGCCAGGCGCAGGAGAAGCTGAAGGCGCCGTCGGTGAAGCCGGGCAAGTACGACCTGGTGCTGGACCCCTCGCACACCTGGCTGACCATCCACGAATCGGTCGGCCATCCGCTCGAGCTGGACCGCGTGCTGGGCTACGAGGCCAACTACGCCGGCACCAGCTTTGCCACCCTGGACAAGCGTGAACAGCAGTTCCAGTACGGCAGCGACAAGGTCAACATCTTCGCCGACAAAACCCAGCCGGGCAGCCTCGGCGCGGTCGCCTACGACGACGAAGGCGTCAAGACCAAGCGCTGGGACCTGATCAGCAACGGCAAGCTGGTGGACTACCAGACCATCCGCGACCAGGCCCACATTCTCGGCAAGACCGAATCGGACGGCTGCTGCTATGCCGACTCCTGGTCCAGCGTGCAGTTCCAGCGCATGGCCAATGTGTCGATGGCGCCGGGCAAGACCCCGCTCAGCGTGGCCGACATGATCAAGGACGTCGAGAACGGCATCTACATCATCGGCGACGGCTCGTTCTCGATCGACCAGCAGCGCTACAACGCGCAGTTCGGCGGCCAGCTGTTCTATGAAATCAAGAACGGCCGGATCACCCGCATGCTCGAGGACGTGGCCTACCAGATCCGCACGCCGGAGTTCTGGAACGCCTGCAGTGCCGTGGCCGATGAGCGCGACTACCGCCTCGGCGGCTCGTTCTTCGACGGCAAGGGCCAGCCGGGCCAGGTCTCGGCGGTCTCGCACGGCTCGTCCACCGCGCGCTTCAACGGCATCAACGTCATCAACACCGCACGCAGCCTCGGCTGACCGGTCAGGAGCCCAATCGCAATGAGTATCTTCACCGAAGCCCAGGCCAAGGCCATCCTCGACAAGGTCATCGCGCTGTCCAAGGCCGACGAATGCACGGCCGTACTGGCCGGTTCCATCGACGGAAACATCCGCTTCGCGCTCAACAACGTGTCCACCAGCGGCATCGTCGACAACACCGAACTGGCCGTGACGGTCGCGTTCGGCAAGCGCGTGGGTACCGCCTCGATCAACGAGTTCGACGACGCCGCGCTGGAACGCGTGGTCCGCCGTGCCGAGGATCTGGCACGCCTGGCACCGGAAAACCCGGAGTTCCTGCCCGCCATCGGCAAGCAGACCTACACCGCCAGCCCGACGTTCAGCGCCTCCACCGCCGCCATCGACCCGGCGTTCCGCGCCAAGGTTGCCGCCGATTCGATCGCGCCGTGCCGCGGCAACGGGCTGATCGCCGCCGGCTTCCTGGAGGACGGGCAGAGCTTCTACGCCACCGCCAACAGCAACGGCAACTTCGGCTACCAGCGCAGCACCAACTTCGACTACACCTGCACCGTGCGCACCGAAGACGGCCGCGGCTCGGGCTGGGTCGGCCGCAACCTGAAGGATGCCGCCGACTTCAAGGCCGACCAGGACATCCGCATCGCCATGCGCAAGGCCACCGAATCGGCCGAAGCCAAGGCGCTGGAGCCGGGCAAGTACACGGTGATCCTGGAGCCGGCCGCAGCCGCGGGCCTGATCAGCTTCATGATGAACTTCTTCGATGCGCGTTCGGCCGATGAAGGCCGCAGCTTCCTGTCCAAGAAGGGCGGCGGCAACAAGCTGGGCGAGCAGGTCTACGATCCGCGCGTGAACTTCAGCGCCGACCCGTGGGATGCCGAGGCACCGGTACTGCCGTGGGATGGCGAAGGCCAGCCGCGCCAGAAGCTGGCGATTGTCGAGAACGGCCGCATCGCCAACCTCAACTACTCGCGGTACTGGGCGCAGAAGCAGGGCAAGACCGCCAACGCGCGGGCGGGCAACCTGCTGATGGCCGGTGGCGACAAGAGCACCGCCGACCTGGTGCGCGGCACCCAGAAGGGCATCCTGGTCACCCGCACCTGGTACATCCGCATGGTCGATCCGCAGACCGTGCTGCTCACCGGCCTCACCCGCGACGGCACGTTCTACATCGAGAACGGCCAGATCAAGTACCCGGTGAAGAACTTCCGCTTCAACGAATCGCCGGTGATCATGCTCAACAACATCGAAGAGCTGGGCAAGCCGGTGCGCGTGGCCGGCGACGAATCCAGCCTGGTGATGATGATCCCGCCGATGAAGCTGCGCGATTTCACCTTCACCTCGCTGTCCGACGCAGTCTGATGCACGACCGTCGTACCCGGGGGTGGCGGAGCGGCGCGCGGCGATGAACCGCGCGCAGTTCCTGCGGGCAATGCTGGGCGGCGCCGCGATCGCGGCGCTGCCGTCGTGGGCCGGCGCGCAGGCCGGCCGCTACGATTTCTGGTTCACCCGCCTCAAGTACGACTCCGGCGACTGGGACGTGGACGCGCGCATGCCGTCCAACGTGATCACCTCGCTGATCGATTACACCTCACTGCGCGTGGACCCGCAGGAACATGTGATCGCACTCGCCGACCCGCGCATGCTGCAGGCGCCGTTCTGCTACCTGGCCGGGCACAAGCTGGTGGAGTTCAACGCGGCCGAACGGCAGAACTTCGTGCGCTACGTGCGCAACGGCGGCTTCGTGTTCGTGGACGACTGCAACCACGACATCGACGGCCTGTTCGCCACCTCGTTCGAGGCGCAGATGGCCGCGCTGTTTGGTCCCACGGCGCTGAAGAAGCTGCCCAACACGCATGCGCTGTACCGCAGCTTCTTCCGTTTTCCGGACGGCCCGCCGGCCACCGGTTTCGAACTCAACGGCTGGGGCGACGACCTGGTCCACGACTACCTCAAGGGCATCGAGGTCGACGGCAGGCTGGGCGTGCTCTACAGCAACAAGGACTATGGCTGCGAGTGGGACTACGACTGGCGCAACAAGCGGTTCCTCGCCGAAGACAACACCCGTTTCGCAGTCAACATCGTCATGTACGCCCTGAACAGCTGATCCGTCCGCCGACTGCCCGGCCGCCCACGGCCCGGCGCCACGCCCCTTTCCTACAGGTTCTGCCATGACCACCGCCGACATCGACACCCTCCTGCCGAAACTGCACCAGCTGCGCGAGGCGCTCGGCCAGGCGGTGGTGGGCCAGCACGCGGTGGTCGAGCAGTTGCTGATCGGCCTTCTGGCCGGCGGCCACTGCCTGCTGGAGGGCGCGCCGGGACTGGGCAAGACGCTGCTGGTGCGCTCACTCGGCCAGGCACTGGAACTGCAGTTCCGCCGCGTGCAGTTCACCCCGGACCTGATGCCCAGCGACATCCTGGGCACCGAGCTGCTGGAGGAGGACCACGGCACCGGCCACCGTCATTTCCGCTTCCAGCAGGGACCGGTCTTCACCCACCTGCTGCTCGCCGACGAGCTCAACCGCACGCCGCCCAAGACCCAGGCGGCGCTGCTGGAGGCGATGCAGGAGCGCACGGTCAGCTACGCCGGCACCACCTACACGCTGCCGGCGCCGTTCTTCGTGCTGGCCACGCAGAATCCGATCGAACAGGCCGGTACCTACCCGCTGCCCGAAGCGCAGCTGGACCGCTTCCTGCTGCATGTCCGGGTGGACTACCCCAGCGAACAGGAAGAACGCGACATCCTGCTGCAGACCACCGGCAGCGCGAGCGGCACGGTGCCGCAGGTGATGCACGCCGAGGACGTGCTGGCGCTGCAGGCCGCGGTACGCCAGGTGCATGTCAGCGACGATGTGCTGACCTGGATCACCCGGCTGGTGCGTGCCAGCCGGCCGGGCAACGGTGCGCCGGAGGCGGTCAACCACTGGATCCGATGGGGTGCCGGCCCACGCGCCGGGCAGTCGCTGGTGCTCGCCGCCAAGGCGCGGGCGCTGCTGCACGGTCGCTTTGCCGCCACCCGTGAGGATGTGCAGGCGCTGGTGGGGCCGGTGATGCGCCACCGCCTGCTGCTCTCCTTCGCCGCCGAAGCCGAACAGAAGAGCGCCGACGATGTGATCCACGCGCTGCTGCAGGCCGTGCCGTTCCCGGCCTGAGCACTGCTGTGACATCGCACGCGCCGATCGCCATTCCCGCCGATGTGCGCAGCCGCCTGAAGGCGCTGCGGCTGCTGCCGCGCCGTGCGCGCGGCACCCACGGCATCGGCCAGCACGCCAGCCGCAGTCGCGGTGCGGGCCTGGAGTTCGCCCAGTACCGCGCCTACGAACCGGGCGATGAGCTGCGCCAGATCGACTGGAAGCTGTATGCCCGCTCGGACCGCTTCTTCGTGCGCGAGTCCGAGCGCGAGAGCCCGGTCACCGTGTGGGTGCTGGTGGATACCAGCGCGTCGGCCGCGCAGGCCGACCGTGCGCATCCGCAGTGGTCGCGGCTGGACCATGCGTGCGCCACTGCGGCCTGCCTGGTGGAGCTGGCCCTGCAGCAGGGCGACCGCTTCGGCCTGATCGCCGTGGGCGGCGACGGCGTGCGCCTGGTGCCGGCCGGCAGCGGACCGCGCCAACGCGACCGCGTGCACCTGCTGCTGCGCCAACTGCGTGCACGTGGCGGCTGGCCGCCGGCGCACCTGCTGCGCCCGGTCTGGGAGCGGGTGCAGGCCGGCGACATGCTGGTTGCGCTGGGTGACGGTTTCGATGACGCCGGCACGGCCCTGCTGGAGCGCCTGGCGGCGGCACGGCGCGAGGTGATGCATATCCAGCTGCTCAGCGCCGAGGAGCGCGATTTCCCGTTCACCGATGGCCACCGCTTCCGCGACCCGGAAACCGGCGAGGAACTGCTCGGCGATGGCCGTGCGATCCGCGACGCCTACCTGGCGCGGTTCGAACAGGCCCAGCGCGCCCTGCACGCGCGCCTGCAGGGCGCCGGCATCGCGGCTGCCACGGGTTACCTGGACCAGCCGCTGGATGCGCCGCTGCGCGCGCTGTTCGCGCCAGGCGCTGCCGCATGAACCTGGGCCTGCTGTTCCCGCTGGGTTTGCTTGCGCTGGCCGCGGTGCTGGTGCCGTTGGTGATCCACCTGGCGCGCCGCCATGTGTATGCGCCACTGGAGTTCGCTGCGCTGCGCTGGCTGCGCGCCAAGGTCCGCCCGCGCCAGCGCATCCGCTTCGATGAGTGGCCGCTGCTGCTGGTGCGCCTGCTGCTGTTGGCCGCCCTGGCGCTGCTGCTTGCCCGTCCGGTGCTGCACGGCAGCGCCGCCGATACCCATGCGGTCACGGCGGTTGCACCCGGACTGGACGGCGCCGCCCTGCGCGGCGCGGACCGCAGCGGCGACTGGCGCTGGCTGGCGCCGGGCTTCCCGCCGCTGCACGCGGCCACCCCGGCCACGCCGCAGCCGCTGGCCAGCCTGCTGCGTGAACTGGACCGGCAGCTGCCGGCGGGCACGCCGCTGACCGTCTACGTGCCCGATCCGCTGCCCGGCCTGGATGCGCAGCGCCCGCGCCTGTCGCGGAGCGTGCGGTGGCAGCCGGTGCCGGTCACGCCAACCGGCACGCAGGACACGCAACCGCGTCTACCGCAGCTGCAACCCGGCGGTGGCGAAGCCGACGCGGGCAGCGTGCAGGTGCTGGATGCGCTGCAACGCGCGTGGAGCGGCCAGGCGCTCGCCGCCCAGCGTGCGCCGGACAGCGCGCCCGAGGCCGGCCAGATCGGTGTGTGGCTGTCGCCCGCCCCGCTGCCGGACGCATGGCAGGCGTGGCTGCAGCAGGGCGGTACGGTGCTGCTCGCCACACCGGGCAGCGCGGACCACGCGCGCTGGTCGACCGCGCTGCGCGATGCCGACGACGCACCGCTGCTCGAACAGCGCGCGGTTGGTGAAGGCAGGCTGCTGCGCTTCACGGCGGCGTTGTCGCCAAGCGCGCTGCCCGCATTGCGCGAGGCTGACCTTCCGCGCCGCCTGCTGTCGGTGCTGGCGCCGGCGGCCGCGCCACAGCGCGCCGTCGCCGCAACGCAGGCACCGCTGACCGGTGCGCTCGCCCCGCGTCCGGTGCCACGCGACCTGGTGCCGTGGCTGCTGGTGCTGATCGTGGTGCTGTTCGCACTGGAACGCATGATGGCCACGGCCCGCCGCCGCGAGGTTGGCGCATGACCGCCGCCGTGCAGCGGGCCTGGCAACGTGCGCGACGCCGCCAGTGGTGGATCAGCGTTCTGGTCGGTCTTCCACTCGCGCTGGCCGCCACCGCACTCGCCCTGCGCGTGGCCGGGTTCAATCCCGCCACGGTGGCGCTGCTGCTGGCCCTGCTGGCCACGGCGGGCATCGCGACGTGGCGCGCGCGGCGGCTGGACCGTCGCTGGCTGGTACGGCAGCTCGACCGCCATCCCGTCGCGCAGGACAGTGCCGATCTGCTGTTCGCCGCACCCGACACCCTCAATCCCCTGCAGCAGCGCCAGCGCCACCATGTGGCTACAGCGCTGCAGTCGGCCCCGCCGGACCTGCGCCCGCGCTGGCCCGCGCGCGTGCTGTGGCTGGCCTGGATCGGCGCGCTGCTGGTGATCGCGCTGGCGTTGGGCTGGCCGCGCAGCCGCGCCGGCGCCGTTGTGCCGGGCCCCGGCGCTGCGACGAACGCTGCCCCGGCGCAGGCGCCCACGCTGCAGTCGGGGCGCCTGCAGATCCGCGCGCCGGCATACACCGGCCAGCCCCTGCGCGCGCAGCCCGCGCTGGATGCGAAGGTCGCGCAGGGCAGCCAGTTGGAGTGGTCCCTGCGTTTCTCCACGCCACCGGCAACGGCGGTCCTGCAGTTCCACGATGGCCAGCGCCTGCCGCTGCAGCGCCACGGCGACGCATGGACCGCGCAGTGGACTGCCGCGCGGCCGATGCTGTACCGGGTTGTCACCACGCCGGCGCTGCGCGAGAGCCGGCTGTACCGGCTCGACGTGGTCCCCGACCGTGCGCCGAGCGTGCGCGTGATCGCGCCGGACCGCAGCCTGGTGCTCGGCACGCCCGGGCAGCGCCAGTGGGCCCTGCAGTTCGAGGCCAGCGACGACTACGGCGTCGCCGCCACCGCCGAGCTCAAGGTCACCCTGGCCCAGGGCAGCGGCGAGAACATCACCTTCCGCGAACAGCGCTTTTCCCTGGCCGGAAGCGGGCCGGTGACCCAACGCCGCTTCGCGCGCACGCTGGACCTTGCCGCGCTCGGCGCGGCGCCGGGCAATGATGTGATCGCGCAGCTGCAGGTGCGCGACAACCGCGCACCCACCGCCCAGACCGCGCAGAGCACCAGCGTGATCCTGCGCCTGCCCAGCGCCGAGCAGATCCAGAGCGCCGACCTGGAAGGCATGGTCAAGAAGACCCTGCCCGCCTATTTCCGCAGCCAGCGCCAGATCATCATCGATGCCGAAGCACTGCTCCGGCTGCGCAGGCAGTTGCCGCCCGAGGAGTTCACCCGGCGCGCCGACGCGATTGGCGTGGACCAGCGCATCCTGCGCCTGCGCTACGGCCAGTTCCTGGGCGAGGAAAGCGAAGGCGCAGCGAAGCCGCCGCCGACCAGCGATGCCCTGCCGACCAGCGATGCCCTGCCGACCAGCGACGCCCCGGCCGCGCAGGACCACGACCACGATCACGACACGGCCGACGCGGCGGGCCACGCGCAGGCCGGCCACGACGACCACGACCACGGCAGCGCCACGGCGGGCAGCGCGCCGGTGTTCGGCAGCGCCACCGATGTGCTGTCCGAGTACGGCCACACCCACGACCATGCCGAAGCCGCCACCCTGCTCGATCCGCAGACCCGTGCCACGCTGAAGGCCGCGCTCGATCAGATGTGGTCCTCCGAGGGCGAGCTGCGCCAGGGCCGGCCCGACGCGGCGCTGCCTTACGCCTACAAGGCGCTGGCCTTCATCAAGCAGGTGCAGCAGGCCGAGCGCATCTACCTGGCGCGGGTCGGGCCGGAGCTGCCGCCGATCGACGAGAGCCGCCGCCTCGGCGGCGACCGCACCGACCTGGGCAGCCGCACCCTGCCGTTGCAGGCCGTGCCCGCACCCGACCCGGCCATCGTCGAGGTCTGGCAGCAGCTGGCCGTCGCCGACAACGCACCGGACCTGGACGCATTGAGCGGATGGTTGCGCGCCAATGAAGCGCGCCTGCCCGATCCGCTCAGCCTGGCGGCGGCCATCGAGGAGCTGCGCGTGGCCCCTGGCTGCCTGGACTGCCGCAACGCGCTGCGCGCGCAGCTGTGGCGGGCGCTGCTGCGACCGCCGCCGCAGGTTTCGCGGCGCACCGCGCCGGACCGGATGGGCCAGACCTGGCTGGATGCACTGGAGAAGGCGCGATGAGCGATGCCCGCTGGATCGCCGTTGCACTGGCCGCCATCGTGCTGCTCGGCAGCGCGCGGCTGCTGTGGCGGCAGCGGCAGGGGCCGCGCCGCAGCGCATGGCACCTGCTGTCCCTGCTGGTGCTGCAGGCCGCCAGCGGCGGGCTGCTGTTCCTGTGCCTGGTACCCCCGCAGACCCCCGCGCCCACCGGCCAGCTGACCGTGGTCACCGCCGCTGCCGATACGGTGCGCTGGACGCGCGCGCCCGGCGACACCGTGATCGCCCTGCCCGAAGCCCGGGCCAGCGCCGGCAGCGGTACCGCGCCCGACCTGGCCACCGCGCTGCGCCAGCATCCGGGCACGCAGTCGTTGCGCGTGATTGGCGATGGCCTGCCCGCGCGTGATCGCGATACCGCGCTGCCGGCACAGGTGAGCGCGCTCGCCTCACCGCCACCCACGGGGTGGGTTGCGCTGCAGCCGCCCACCGCCACCGCACCGGGCGCGGTGTTTGCCCTGCGCGCGCGTGCGCAGGGCGTCGCCTCGGCAAGCGCCGAACTGCTGGACCCGGCCGGCAGCGTGGTGGACCGCGCGGCCATCGGCGGCGACGGCCGCGTGCTGCTGCAGGGCGTGGCACGCGCCACCGGCCGCAGCGAATTCCGTCTGCGCCTGCTCGACGCCGATCAGCACGTGGTGGACAACGTGGTCGTGCCGCTGCAGACCGTGGCCCAGCCCGTTCCGCGTGTGCTGATCGTGGCCGGCGCGCCGGGACCGGAACTCAAGTACCTGCGCCGTTGGGCCACGGACACCGGCCTGGCGGTCCAGACCCAGGCCAGCGCGGGCGGCGGCGTCATGCTGGGCGATGCGCCGGTCGCGCTCAGCGCTGCGCGCCTGGCCGCCACCGATGTGCTGATCCTCGACGAACGCAGCCTGGCCGCCCTCGATGGCGCGCAGCGCGGCGCCGTGCAGCACGCGCTGCGCAACGGGCTGGGGGTGCTGGTGCGGACCTCCGGGCCGCTTGGCGACGGCGGACGCCAGACCCTGCGCAACTGGGGCCTGGCCGCAAGCGGCAGCAACCAGAGCGCGCCGTTGATCCTGCCGGCCGATCCCCACGCGCTGCTGCTGCAGGCGCGGCGTGGCCCGCAACGCCCGGCCAGCCAGCGCACCGCCCATACCGACGAGGCCGACACCGCATCACGCAGTGCTGCTGCCCCTGCGCTGGAACAGTTCACCCTGCGCGTGGCCGATGCCGGCCCGCTGCTGCACGACGCCAGCGGCGCAGCCATCGGTGGCTGGCGCGGCATCGGCCAGGGCCGGTTGGCGCTGCTGCCGGTCACCGACAGCTATCGGCTGGTCCTGGCCGGCCGCGATGACCGGCATGCCGAACTGTGGAGCGGCCTGCTGGCCACGCTGTCCCGCGCGCTGCCGGCCACCGCCACGGTCCGTCCCGGCAGCGCCACGTCCTGGGCCGGCGAACGCCTCGCGCTGTGCAACCTGCAGGCACCAACGCAGGTCCGCGCCCCGGACGGCAGCGACACCGCCCTGGTCATTGATCCGTCCAGCGGCACCGACCGCTGTGCCGGCTACTGGCCGCAGCAGCCGGGTTGGCACCAGCTGCGGCACGGCGCTACCACGCAGGCGGTGTATGTCTTCGACCCTGCCGGCGCGCAGGCGCTGTACCGCCAGCAGCTGCGCGACGCCAACGCCGTGCGTGCGGGCGGTGCAGGAAACGCCGCACCGGCCACACGCACCGTGCCCGGCCCACGCTGGCCGTGGCTGCTGGCGTTCGTGCTGGTGAGTGGCCTGCTCTGGTGGCTGGAGCGGCGGCGACGACCGGGGCCACCGGCAGCCTGACGCGCACGGTGTCGCCTCCGGCGGCTCCTCGCTGTCGCTTCAGGCCGCCGATTTCCGGCCGATGGCGACAAACGCCACGCAGGACGGGCGATCGCGACACCTGCGCTTGCGGCTCCCCGGGCGACGCAACAGCCTGCACGGTGTCCTGTTGCCCCCGCGTGCTCCATGTCGGTCCTCTTCTTCGTACTCCTGGTCGCCGGCGCCGTGCTCGGTCCCGGCCGCTATCTGTTCCTGCGCGCGTCCTCCCGCAACGCACTGCTGCACCTGCGCGCCCAGCCCGACCACCGACCGCTCGAGCCGGATGAGCGGGCCGCGCTGGCGCCGCTGCTGGCGTCGGTGGGCCATCCGGCGGAGGGGGGCGTAAAGCGGCTCGACGGTGTCTACCGTCGATCCGGCTTCTGGTATCAAGGCGCGGCGTCGGTGCACGATCTGATCGACGGGGTGGAGGTGGTGCTGCCGTTCGATGCGCATGCCCACCTTGCCGCACACAACGCCGCCGAGGTGGTGATCTGCGGGAAGGTCGCCATCGTGGTGCGCGTCAATGCCTTCCACCTGCGCGACGGATATGCACGCTCACTGCAGATACAGGCGGATATGGTCAGGGAGCATGCCCTGGATCCCGATGCGGTCCCATCAGGCATCCCCTTTCCCGGCCCTGCGCAGGTGCTTTCCGAGCGGGACGAGACCCCCGAAGAAATCGCGCTTCGGCGTCGATGGCGGGCACGGTGGCCGTGCATCGTGGCGGGGCTGTCGGCCTGCCTGGTCTGGTGGATCGCCACGTTCGACATCGGCCGCGCAAGCGCGGTCGGCCTGGTGGCCGGGGGGCTGCTGCTGGCCTTGGCGGTGGTCCTGTTCCTGCGCCCCGCCGGCAAGGGCGCAACGGCGGCACGGGTGGTGCGGGTCCGTGGCATCTTCCATCTGCTGGTACTGCCCAGCCCCCAGAACGCCGCCGTCGCCGACACCCACCTGCTGATCGGCCACGACCGGCGCCTGCAGCTGCCCTTCGCATGGAACGACAGGGACAGGCTGGTGCCGGGTCAGTGGCTGGACGCAGAGATCTGCCTGGCCGATGGCAAGACCCTGTCGATCGGGCGCCACTGGTCGCGGGTGGACGAGCAGCAACGCTTTCCCGCCACCGGCTTGGCCACCCATGCGCTGATGTTCGCCGGTGCCGTTCTGGCGCTGGCCTGGGCGTTGGCCAGTGGGCACGGCCCACTGGACGACATGCAGCGCGCGGCATGGTTGTTCTCAGGCAGCGAATGGCGCGGTGATGCGGTCGCCGCCACCGTGCAGCGCCGCCCCCCCGCGCCGGGCGATCACCTCGACGTCCGCGCCCACGGGTATTGCATGTTGACCGGCCACGAAGACGCCGCGGATGGCCAGCCACGCAGCGACTGCAGCCGGTTGCGCTGGGATGCCATGCCCGTGGATGCACCGCCGGTCAACCTTCCCCCTGCGATTGGCGCTTTGGAGGCCGGCGGCCAGCTTCGCACCGAGGTCGACCGTGACGATCATGCACGGCGCATGGCCCTGGCACGCCAGTACCAGTACGACCCCGTTGCGCGGGTCTACGGCAGCATGCAGGTGCACCGCCGGGTGTCGGTCGACGGACTGCCGACGCTGGTCGACCTTGTCGATCGCGCGTGTGCCGAAGGTTTGCCGGCGTGCGAACCGGTGTACCAGGCATTGCTGCAGCTGCCTTGGGCATCGCGGTCCGCGCAGCGCGGCAGCGAAGCGCCCACGACCTGGCCGGATCTTGTCGCCCTGACCGCGTCGGGTGCCGTGGACACTGTGCCCCTGCTGGAAGAACGCCGGATCGATCAGCTGCGCGATCTCATCAAGGACCGGGTGGACCGCTACGTACAGGCGCAGCTGCAGGCGATGCTGCCCGCGTTGCGGGAGGCCGGGCAGCCGGGCGTCGTGCTCGCACACGGCATGGCACCCCCGGACACGCCGTACGCACAGGAATCGGCACATGCGCGCTGGGAGCGCACCCGGGCGGAGATATCCCGGCCACGTACCGTGGCGGTAGCGGGACAGGTCGTCGAGCGCGTCGATGATGGGCGCACCCTGCATCTCACCCTCGACCCGACCCTGCCCTCGAACCTGGGCATGGCCGGGTTGATCCACACGGTGTGGTGGATGCTGGCAGCGCTGCTGGTGGGCTGGCACGGCGTGTGTGTGCTTCGCCGTACCGCGCCGGCTGTGGCACGGTCCAACGCGCTCGACAGGGACATCGACACCCGCCCGCCGCCGGGGTGCTGGGAGCAGTAGCGGCCGGATGTCTATACTGCGTTTCCACAGGGAGGATCACGCATGTCGCGAGTTGCAACGATGATGGCCATGACGCTGGTAACCGGCGCAGCGATGCTGAGCGCCGGTACGGCCGGGGCAGGGGTGATCGGTCCCAGCAACATGACCGCCAGCCGCTACCCCGAACCGCGCTGCCAGCCGCCGCGCAGGGCCAGTGGCAACAGTCCGTCCGAGCTGAGCCGCTACCAGAGCGACGTCAAGGAGCATTTCCGCTGCGTGGAGAAGTACGTCGAGGCCGCGCAGAACGACATCCGGCGCATCCAGGAGTCGATGGACGAGGCCGTCAGGGGCGCGAAGCGCTACTGAGCGCGCGGCGCGCGACGCAAGCCGGGCATTACCCGCCCGGCGGCGCGCCACAGCCCTGCTGCGCGCACAACAGCAGCGCGCGGCGCTGCTGCGCCTCGTCCAGTTCCGGCGGCGGCCGCGCGGTGGCCGCCTGGACCGGGTCCGGGGCCCGGGTCAGGGTGTGCAGCCCCTGCGCGGTTTTGCCGATGACGTAGTAGATGCCCATCATCACGTAACCGCCGCTCATGCCGACCTGCTCCAGCGACGGTGCTTCGCGGTAGGCGCGGTTGAAGGTATTGGGCTCGATATGGACCGGGCTCTTGAAGCCGTACAGGTCCAGCGGCACGTCCTCGTCGGGCTTGAGCGCGCGTACTTCGCCCAGCGTGGTGACGTCCTTGCGCGCGTCGGGCGGCGGCGTGTGCGCATCCGGCGGCGGTACGGGGGGCTGCTGGGCCTGTGCCAGGCCTGCCAGCATCATGCCGGCCACTGCGGTAACGCGATGTCCCACCCTTGCCACAGCCACCATCCTGGTCCGTTGCGTGCTCCGGTGCATGATACGGAGGCGACCTTCAGATTTCGTTTCGCGCGTGTCTCAAACGATGAGACACGGCTGTGGTTTCATGGCGTCCTTTGCAGACCGTTGTACTCATGGCCTACGAACTCGCCAAGCGCACCGAGGACGCCGAGCGCCGCCTCGCCACCACCGATGGCCTGCCGTCGCGCAACGGCGCCCTGCTGACCGCGCGGCTGCAGCGCCGCTACGCCGACCGCATCACCGGCAGCTTCACCCTGCCCGGGCGCGAAGGCCGCTATGCGCCGCTTCCCGCCGATGTGCCTGCCGCCCTGGCGGCGGCGCTGAAGGCGCGCGGCATCGAACAGCTCTACAGCCACCAGGCCGAGGCGTGGAACGCCACCCAGCGCGGCGAGCACGTGGCCATCGTCACCCCCACCGCCAGCGGCAAATCGCTGTGCTACACCCTGCCGGTGGTCAGCGCAGCGATGCAGGGCAAGGCCAAGGCGCTGTACCTGTTCCCCACCAAGGCGCTGGCCCAGGACCAGGTGGCCGAACTGCTCGAACTCAACCGCGCCGGCGACCTGGGGGTCAAGGCCTTCACCTTCGATGGCGATACCCCCGGGGACGCACGCCAGGCGATCCGCCTGCATGGCGACATCGTGGTCTCCAACCCGGACATGCTGCACCAGGCGATCCTGCCCCATCACACCAAGTGGGCGCAGTTCTTCGAGAACCTGCGCTACGTGGTGATCGACGAGGTGCACACCTATCGCGGCGTGTTCGGCAGCCATGTCACCAACGTGCTGCGCCGGCTCAAGCGGATCTGCGCGTTCTACGGGGTGGAACCGCAGTTCATCCTGTGCTCGGCCACCATCGGCAACCCGCAGGCGCATGCCGAAGCGCTGATCGAGGCGCCGGTCACCGCCATCACCGAATCCGGCGCGCCCAGCGGCCCCAAGCACGTGCTGCTGTGGAACCCGCCGGTGGTCAACGCCGACCTCGGCCTGCGCGCCTCGGCGCGCTCGCAGAGCAACCGCATCGCGCGCATCGCGATCAAGTCCGGGCTGAAGACGCTGATCTTCGCGCAGAGCCGGCTGATGGTCGAAGTGCTGACCAAGTACCTCAAGGACATCTTCGACCACGACCCGCGCAAGCCGGCGCGCATCCGCGCCTATCGCGGCGGCTACCTGCCCACCGAGCGCCGCGAGACCGAGCGCGCCATGCGCGCCGGGCAGATCGACGGCATCGTCAGCACCTCTGCGCTGGAGCTGGGCGTGGATATCGGCAGCCTGGACGTGGTCGTCCTCAATGGCTATCCGGGCAGCGTCGCCGCCACCTGGCAGCGCTTCGGCCGCGCCGGGCGTCGCCAGCAACCCGCGCTGGGCGTGATGGTGGCCAGCTCGCAGCCGCTGGACCAGTACGTGGTGCGGCACCCGGATTTCTTCGCCGATGCCTCGCCCGAACATGCGCGCATTGCCCCGGACCAGCCGCTGATCCTGTTCGACCACATCCGCTGCGCCGCCTTCGAACTGCCGTTCCTGGCCGGCGACCCGTTCGGCCCCATCGATCCACTGGTGTTCCTCGAAGCACTGGCCGAAACCGAGGTCGTGCACCGCGAGGGTGACCGCTGGGAGTGGATCGCCGACAGTTACCCGGCCAATGCGGTGAGCCTGCGCTCCGTCGCCGACGGCAACTTCGTGGTGGTCGACCGCAGCGACGGCAAGCAGCAGATCATCGCCGAGGTGGACTACTCCGCCGCCGCCCTCACCCTGTACGAAGGCGCCATCCACATGGTGCAGTCCACCCCGTACCAGGTGGAACGGCTGGATTGGGAAGGCCGCAAGGCCTACGTCACCCGCACCCACGTGGACTACTACACCGACAGCATCGACTTCACCAAGCTCAAGGTGCTGGACCGGTTCGACGGCTGCCAGGCCGGGCGCGGCGATTCGCACCACGGTGAAGTACACGTGGTGCGGCGCGTGGCCGGCTACAAGAAAATCCGCTACTACACCCATGAAAACATCGGCTATGGTCCGGTCAACCTGCCCGACCAGGAACTGCACACCACCGCGGTGTGGTGGCAGCTGCCGCAGGCGCTGCTGCTGACCGCGTTCGACAGCAAGCAGGAAGCACTGGACGGCTTCCTCGGCGCAGCCTACGCGCTGCACATCGTGGCCACCGTGGCGGTGATGGCCGATGCGCGCGACCTGCAGAAGGCAGTGGGCAATGGCGACGGTGCGTGGTTCGCGGTGGCCGACCAGAGCGGCCGCGGCCAGCTGCGCGGCGCCGAATTCGATGCCAGCGCGATCGAACTGCAGCAGCAGTTCGTGCCTACCGTGTACCTGTACGACAACTTCCCCGGTGGCGTGGGCCTGAGCGAGCCGCTGTGGCTGCGCCAGGCCGAACTGCTGCAGCGCGCGCAGGAACTGGTGCAGCGCTGCGACTGCAAGGCCGGGTGCCCGGCCTGCGTGGGCCCGGTGCTGGCCGGCCAGGAAGACGACGCCACCACGCCCAAGGCACTGGCACTGCATGTGCTGGACCTGTTCGACGCGCACGCCCTGCCCAGCGCCGCCGAGCGCGAGCGCGCCGCCGCCGAGGTGGTGCCGCAGTGAGCCTGAGCCTGGACAAGCTGCGCCTGCTGCGGCGGCAGGCCGGCGACGCCACTCCGGCGCCTGCAACGCCGGCAGGTGCCGGCCGTGGGTCGGCGCCCCCCGACGAACCGTCAACGCCACTCCCGGCCGCCGCCAATGACGCGCAGGCACGCCCCCCGGCGCCGGCCTCGGTGTTCGCCTGGGTCGAGCAGGAAATCCGCCACAAGCCCACCGGTGACGCCGCTCCTGCGGCGGTGGTTGCAGCCCCCGCACCCGCCCTGCGCACCCCCGAGGTCGGCAGCCTGCATCGCCTGCTCGGCCTGCGCGCGCGCGGCACCACGGCGGCCGCCCTGCCCCGCGCCAATCCGCAGGATCGCCACGTCCCCGGCGAGGAGATCGCCCCCGGACTGTTCCTGATCGAATCGTTCCTGCCGCAGCCCATGCCAACCCAGCCGCTGTCGCTGGCGTTCGCCAAGCGCGAGGGCGAGCAGGTCCAGCCGCAGGACCTGCTGTTCTTCGACACCGAAACCACCGGGCTGGCCGGCGGCACCGGTACCCGTGCCTTCATGATCGGCGCCGCCGACTGGCATACCCATCCCGGGCAGGGCGACGGCCTGCGCATCCGCCAGCTGATGATCACCACCCTCGGCGCGGAAACGGCAATGCTGCGCACCTTCGCCGGATGGTTGCGGCCGGGCCTGGTGTTCTGCAGCTACAACGGCCGCTGCTACGACGCGCCGCTGTTGAAGACGCGTTTCCGGCTGGCCCGCCACGGCGACCCGATCAGCGCGCACGACCATGTGGACCTGCTGTTCCCCACCCGCCGCCGTTACCGCGGCACCTGGGAGAACTGCCGGCTGGCCACCATCGAGCGCCAGCTGCTGCAGATCGTGCGTGAGGACGACCTGCCCGGTTCGGAAGCACCGGCCGCGTGGTTGAACTACCTGCGCGGTGGCAGCGCGGTGAACCTGCGCCGCGTGGCCGACCACAACCACCAGGACGTGGTCACCCTGTCGCTGCTGATGCTGCGGCTGGTCGCCGAGGAACAGCAGGAGCGCGAAACGCTGGCACTGCAGGCTGTCGTCCCCCCACAGCGGCCGCGTTGACGCCGCGTAACGGCCCCCCCACGGACACTGCTGGCACTTACCGTGGGAGGATCACCGCATGCGTTGGAATCTGATGTTCGCCGTGGCGTGCGCGCTGCCGCTGGCAGCCTGCAGCCATCCGGCCAAAACCGCGTCCGGCCCGTCGCCGTCGGGCGACAGCCCTGCGGCCGCCACCGAGCCGGCAGTGGCCGGCAGCGCCGCGCGCTGCGATCCGGAGAAGGTGGCCAGCCTGGTGGGGCAGACCGCCACCGAAGCCGTGGTGCAGCAGGCCGTCAAGGCCAGCGGCGCGCGGCATGCCCGCGTGCTCAAGCCGGGCATGGCGATGACGATGGACTTCCGCGAGGATCGTCTCAGCCTGGAAGTGGACGCGCAGAACAGGATCGTGCGCGCCAACTGCGGTTGAGCCCGGCGTGCTGCCTGCGCCAGGCGCAGGCAGCACCGCAGTGGGGCCGGCCTCAGTCGCGCAGGCGCTCCACCTTTCCGCTGGACAGGGCCTGATCGATCGCCGCCCGCACTTCGCGTGCGGCGCGGGCCGTGGCCACACTCTGCTGCTGGGCCAGACGCGCCTGTTCACGGCCCATTTCGGCCTGCTCGCGCGCGACCCGTGCCAGCTGCTGGGCATCCACCGCCTTGCTCGCGGCGATGCGGGCCTGCCGCGTGGCCTGCCCCGCATCGGACGCTGAGGCCGCCCCGGACCGTGCCGCCAGATTGGCCATCGCCGCCACATCCACCGACGCCATCGCATCGGCGGTGGCCTGCATCGATACATCGGCCAGGAGCTGGCCCAGCTCGGACTGGCGGTCGCCCAGCCCGGCCTGCGCATTGCCCAGCGCGGCGACCTCGGCCTGGGTGCGGGCCAACTGCCGGAGCACGGCCGGGTCGCGGATCAGGTAGCGGTCCTGGCCACGTCGCACCCACAGGGCCGGTGCGTCGCCGTGCGCGTCGCGCCGCGCCTGTTTGAGATCGGCCATCGACGCATCCACGAAGTTGCCGTCGTCCCCGCCCATCAGCACGAAGGCCTGAGCGGGTTGCCGCGAAAGGCTGAGCTGGCCGTGGGTGATGAACGCCGTTCCATCATCGCCCAGCGCCGTGGGCGGTTCCGGCGCGCGCGGTGGCGTGGGGGCGATCGGTGCGGTGGGCGCTGCCGGTGCAGCCAGCGGCTGCGGTGCGGCCAGCGGGGCGAGCACCGCGGCCGGCGCGGGGGCGGGCAGCGGCGCCGGCGGCGTCGGTACGCGCGGCGTGGCCGCTACCGGCGGTGCGGGCGGCGGCGGGGCTATCGCCGCCACTAGGCGCATCGGGGCCACGCCCACCAGCACGATCACGGCCGTGATGGCCAGCGCGGCCACGCGCGGGAAGCGATGGGTCTGCTGCAGGGTGAGCAGCCGGCGCTTGAGGCTGCGGAAGTTCGGCGACGCGCTGGCCACGCCCACCGCCGGTCGCGGTGCCACGCCCAGCTGCACCAGCAGCCGACCGTAGTCGTGGCGGCAATGGCCGTGCCCGGCCACCACCGCACCGTCGCAGGCTTCTTCGCGCGCCAGTGCGTATTCGCGTGCAGCCAGATGCACCAGCGGATGGAAGAAGAACAGGTGCTGGGCCAGTGCGGGCAGCAGCCCCCACCACAGGTCGTGGCGCTGCAGGTGCACCAGTTCATGGGTCAGCGCCATGTCCAGGTCGTCGGCGCTCATCGACGGCAGTTCCCGTGCCGGCAGCAGCAGCACCGGGCGCCACGGCCCGATCAGCTGCGGCGAGCGGATCTGCGCGGACACCTTCAGGGTCGGCGCGCGGCGCAGACCGTGTGCTTCAGCGGCCAGCTGCAGCGCCTGCCGCAACGTCGCATCGGTGCAGTCGGCCGCGCCGCGCACCAGCGCACGGCTGTGCCGGTAGCCGCGCAGGCTGTGCACCAGCACCACCACCACGCCGGCGGCCCATGCGGCCAGCAGCAGCGCCGGCCACGACCACAGCGCCGCCTGCGGGGCCGCCATCGCCACCGCGTCGGTCATGGCGGGTGCGCTCGTCAGTGCCGTCTCCACGGCGGGCAGTGCGACCAGGTGCGCGGTCGGCGTGGCCGCCGCAGGCAACACCGCCAGTTCCAGCGGGCTGCTCCACACCAGGCCCAGCACCGCCTGCGCGGCCACCAGCCACCACAGCCGGCACCGCGTGGCCGTCGGCAGCGCCGGCAGCAGCCGGCACACGCCCCATACCAGGGCCACCAGCAGCACGCTCTGCAGGCTGGTCCAGCCCAGCCGGGTCAGCAATTCGATCATCAGGCTGTCCATGTCTCAGCTCTCCCGCTTGCGCGACTGCAACTGTGCGACCAACGCTTCCAGCTCGGCCAGCTCCTGGTCGCTCACGTCGGCCTTGTGCGACATGAAGGCCACGAACGGCGACAGCGAGCCCTGCAGCGTCTTCTCGACGAAGCTGGCCACCGCCCCCTGGACCACGCTGTCCTGCCCGGTGGTGGCGGCATAGCGATACACGCCCTGGACCTGCCTGCGCTGCAGGTAGGCCTTGCCGCGCAGGCGCTCCATCATGGTCAGCACGGTCGAGCGGGCCAGGCCGCGCTCCTCCCCGAACCCGGCCGCCACCTCACCCACGGTGGCGCCGCCCTGTTCCGCTACGTACTGCAACAGGGCCAGCTCCTGGTCCCCGATGGTCTTGCCGCGCATGACACTCTCCGATGACTACACGTGTAGCCACGGTGCCAGTGACTACAGGTGTCGTCAAGTGCCGGATGGCGCGTGCCGACGAACGGTCGTCCGCGCCTGCGCTTTAAACCCTTCGCGCGGCCCCGGCATCCAAGCCGTCGAGCCACTGATGGCCGAAGGACATTGCATGCGTTCCAGACGACACCGCTTCCTGCTTGCCTGCGTTGCCCTGATGCTCCCCGGCCTGCTGCCGCTGCAGAGCGGGGCCGCCACCCCCTGGGACGATGCGAACGCGCAGACCCGCCGCTTCATCCGCCAGACGATGCAGGAGCAGCGCATTCCCGGCCTGCAGATCGCGGTGGTCAAGGATGGCCGCGTGGTGCTGTCCGATGCCCTCGGCCTGGCCAATGTCGAAAATGACGTGGCAACCACGCCGACCACGCGGTTTCCGCTGAACTCGGCCACCAAATCCTTCACCGGCGTGGCGATGGCACAACTGGCCGACGCCGGGCGTGTGGACCTGGAGGCACCGCTGTCGCGGTATCTGGACGATCTGCCCGAGGCGTGGCGCAGCGTGCGCGTGCGCCAGCTGCTGGCGCATACCTCTGGATTGCCCGACATCCTCGACGCGCGCGGTCTGCTCGGTGGCGGTTCGGAGCAGGACGCGTGGAACGCGGTGGCCGCGTTGCCGGTGGAAGCACCCGCCGGCCAGCGCTTCATGTACAACCAGACCAACTACGTGCTGCTGGCACGCATCATCGCCCGGCAGTCGGGCGTGCCGTACGCGCAGTACCTGCAGCAGGGCCAGTTCGCGGCCGCAGGCATGCCGCGCACCACCTTCGGCGACAGCTACGACCTGGTGGCCGGCGCGGCCACGATGTACAGCTACGCACCGCGCGGTACCGATGCACCGGATGCGGCGCCGCGCCTGTCGCACTGGTTCTACGACATGCCCCCGACCCTGTGGGCCGGGGGCGGCATCCTGACCACCGCCGATGACGTGGCGCAGTGGATGGTGGCGTTGTCGCAGCAGCGGCTGCTTCCCCGCCGCAGCATGACGCGCATGTGGCGCGCCGAGCGCCTCAACGATGGCACCGACGGCAGCTGGGCCGCCGGCTGGCCGGTGCTGGGCACGGTGCCCGACCTGCAGGTGGGCGGCATGGGCGGTGCCCGCGCGGCCTTCATCGTCTACCCCGAACGCGGGCTGGCGGTGGTCGTGCTGACCAACCTGGTCGGCGCCAACCCGCAGCGCTTCATCCCGACCATCGCCGGCTTCTACGCGCCGCCGCAGGTCAGCCGCGCGGCCCGCCCATCACCGGCAGGATCGCCCCGCTGATGTAGCTGGCGGTCACCGGCGAGGCCAGGAACACGTACGCCGGCGACAGTTCCTCCGGCTGCGCCGGGCGACCCATGTCGCTGTCCCTGCCGAAGTCGGCCACGTCCTGCGCCTGCTTGTCGGCGGGGTTCAGTGGGGTCCATACCGGGCCGGGCGCCACTGCGTTGACCCGGATCCCACGCGGCAGCAGCTGGCTGGCCAGCGCCTTGGTGAACGCGTGGATGGCGCCCTTGGTTGCCGAGTAGTCAACCAGCGACTTGCTGCCGAACAACCCGGTTTCCGAGCCGGTGTTGATGATGCAGTCGCCTTCCTCCAGATGCGGCAGCACCGCGCGTGCCATCTGGATGTAGCCGCCGATGTTGGTCTGCAGGGTTTCCTGCAGATGCGCGTCCTCCAGGTCTTCCAGGCGTTCGCAATGCAGCTGGAACGCCGCGTTGTTGACCAGGATGTCGATGCCACCGAACGCCTTGGCCACCTGCTTCACGGCCTTGGCGCAGAACGCCGGGTCGCGCACGTCACCGGCAATCACCACGCAGCGGCCGCCTTCGGCTTCCACATGCTGGCGGGTGACCTTCGCATCGGCCGCTTCGTCCAGGTGCAGCACGGCGACGTCGGCGCCTTCGCGTGCGAACAGCACCGCCACGGCGCGGCCGATACCGGAATCGGCACCGGTGATGATCGCGCGCTTGCCCTGCAGCTTGCCGCTGCCGCGGTAATCCGGCGCGAGGAACCGCGGCGCCAGATCCAGTTCGTGTTCGTTGCCCGGCTTGGCCAGGTGCTGGGCGGGCATCGTCTCGGGCTGTTTGCGTGCCCCGGCCTGGGTGGCTTTTTTGCCGGCCTTCTTCGCTGCCGCACCGGCAACCTGTTTCTTCGCCGCCTGCTTGGCCACGCGCGCATCCTTGGCCTTCTCCTGGTCCTGCAGGCGCCGCTGGCGTGCCGCGACGCGGGCCGCGCGTGGGTCCTTGGCGGCCGCCTTGCGGGTGGCCGTCTTGACCACGGGCGTGCGCTCGGCCGCCGGTTTGGCGGTCTTGCCGGTGGCGGTCTTGCGCGGGGCGGAAGGGCGGGTTCGGGTCGTGCGGGTGGCCATCTGCGGCTCCTTTGCGTAAGCGTTCAAGTGCAGAGGCAGTGTGACCAACCGCGCGGCCAGACAGGGTGAGCGCGATGTGGGCATGCCGTGTACGCGTTCATCCGCCGCATACGCCGGCGAAGGCACGCTGCATCCAGGCATCGCCCTTCCTGGAGTTCCCATGTATCGCACCCTCATCGCGGTGGCCGCCGTGGCCGCCCTTTCCGCCTGCAGCAGCGCACCGGTCGCGCAGGTGCAGCCCATCGACGGCGTGATCTCCGGCCAATGCCACGTGGACAAGGTGCGCGGCGCGGTCGGTCTGGCGGCATCGGCCGCCACCATCGAACGCGCCCGCGTGGACAGCGACAGCCTGCAGGTCGCCGTGATCCGCGGCCAACGCACCGAAAGCGGCCCCACGGCCAGCGGCGCGGCCGATCCCACGCCCGGGGCGCAGAGCGGCGGCGACCGGCTGACCATCGAAACCGGCCGCACCAACAACATCACCGCGCTCTACTGCGGCTGACGACCGGGCGCGCGCTCAGCGCCTCGGCGTCGTTGCGCGGGCGCTGCGCCGTGCGGCCTTGAGGAAGCGCAGCGTCGCCTGCTCCCACTGGCGGTCGCCGCGCAGCCCCGCCAGGCGGCTCAACTGCCCGGCGCGCCAGCCGTCGAACACACACGGATCGATATAGGCCTTGCGGCACACCGCCGGCGTGTTGCCCAGCAGCGCCGCCACCGCGCCCACCACCTCGTTCTGCAGCGCCATCAGCGCCCGTTCGCTGGCTGGCTCGGGCAAGGCGGTGGCCGCCAACTGGCGCAGCGCCGCGACGGTGCCGCCCCAGGTGCGGAAATCCTTGGCGCTGAAATCCTCGCCCATCGCGTCGTGCAGATACGCGTTGACCTGCCCCGAATCCACCGGCTGCACGCTGCCATCGTCGTCGCGGTACTGGAACAGTGCCTGCCCCGGCAACTGCTGGCAGCGCCGGATCAGCTGCACCAGGCGCCGATCGTCCACGTCCACTTCGTGCGCCTGGCCCGACTTGCCGCGGAAGCGCATCTGCGCGCGCCCGCCCTTGACCAGCGCCAGGTGGTGGTTGCGCAGCGTGGTCAGGCCGTAGGAACGGTTGTCGCGCGCGTAGGCGGCGTTGCCGATGCGCACCAGTGTGTCGGCCAGCAGGGCGACCACGATGGCCAGCACCTTGTCGCGCGGGAAGCCCGGCAGCGCCAGGTCGCGGCGCAGGCGGCGGCGCAGCGCCGGCAAGGCCATGCCGAAGGCGATCACCCGGTCGAACTTGCCGTCGCCGCGTACCCGCGACCAGTCGGCGTGGTAGCGGTACTGCTTGCGTCCGCGCGCATCGCGCCCCGTCGCCTGCAGGTGGCCGTTGGTCTGCGCGCAGATCCACACCGCCGTGTAGGCCGGCGGCACCGCCAGCGCGCGGATCCGCGCCAGCGTGGCGGCATCGCGTACGGCCGCCCCGTCGGCATCGCGGTAGCTGAAACCCTTCCCGGCCCGGCGCCGGGCAATGCCGGGCTGATCGTCGCTGACATGGCGCAGGCCGGCCTGGCGGGCGGCGGCGGCTTCGGGCGTGGCGGTGGGTCGGGTGGGCATGGCGGGCATCGTGGAAGGGGCGGCCAGTGTCACCGTTGGCGGTGCGGCAGCGCGTCAATAACGCAACCCCAACACCTGGCCCCCGTCCAGGCGATATGCTCCATCGTTTCCCGGTTGGATGTCTGGAGTGCCGATGTCGTCCTTGTCGTTCCGCCGCCTGCGGCGTTTTGTGGGTCCCAAGATTCTGTCGATTGCCCTGTTCCCGGCCGTCCTTGTGCTGAGCGCCTGCCAGGCGCCGCCGATGGACGAGCAGGAAGCGGTGGGCATGCATGCGCAGCAGGCCGCCGAAGCAGCGGCTGCGCCCGCCGATGCCACCGGCAAAGCGCTGGAAGCACCGCCGGTCGGCAACTGCGATGCCACCCAGGTGCAGAGCCTGGTCGGCCAGGCCTTCACCGATGCCGTTGGCAACCAGGCCCAGCAGGATGCCGGCGCCAAACAACTGCGCGTGCTCAAGCCCAGCGACATGACCACGATGGAATTCGTGGGCGAGCGCCTGAACATCGAACTGGACGAAAAGGGCGTGATCAGCGGCCTGCGCTGCGGCTGAACACGGGGCGTTGGAGGCTGGAAAAGCAGGGGTTTGGTTGCGCCTGCAACCGTGTATTGCGGCGTTGCAACAACTATGCTCTAGTCGAGTCATCCGGTGCCTTCGCTTGCGCTCAACGGATTGAGCGGGGACGACTGTCGCCGCTCACCCGACTTCGAGGCAGAGATGGCCCCCCGCAACCGCCAAGGGCTTTACGACCCGCAAGATGAGCGCGATGCCTGTGGTTTCGGCATGGTTGCCCAGCTCGACGACCAGCCGTCACGGCTGCTGGTCGACACCGCCATTGCCGCACTCTCGCGCATGACCCACCGCGGCGGCGTCGCCGCCGACGGCATCACCGGCGACGGCTGCGGCCTGCTGCTGCGCCGCCCGGACACGTTCCTCAACGCGCTCGCCGCCGAGGCCGGGCTCCGCCTCGGCGCACGCTTCGCCGCCGGCGTGGTGTTTCTGCCGCACGACGACGCCGCCGCACAGACCTGCCGCGAAACGCTGGAACAGCAGCTGCGCAGCGCAGGCTGCCAGCCGGTCGGCTGGCGCGTGGTGCCCACCGATCCCAGCGTCTGCGGCCAGCTGGCGCGCGACACGCTGCCGCGCATCGAACAGGTGTTTGTCGATGCCGCCACCGACCAGGACGAGGCCGCCTTCACCCTGGCGCTGTTCCTGGCCCGCCGCCGCAGCGAACAGGAACTGCGCGACCACGCCGACTATTACGTCACCACGCTCAGCCCGAACGCGATCAGCTACAAGGGCATGGTGCTGCCGGACAAGCTCAGCCGCTTCTACCCGGACCTGCAGCGCAACGACCTGGCCTCCAGTGCCGTCGTGTTCCACCAGCGCTTTTCCACCAACACGCTGCCGCGCTGGCCGCTGGCGCACCCGTTCCGGATGCTCGCCCACAACGGCGAGATCAACACCATCGAAGGCAACCGGCGCTGGGCGCAGGCGCGCAGCAAGGTGTGGAAAACCCCGCGCTTCGACATCGGCCAGTTCGATCCGGTGATCTCCATGCATGGCTCGGATTCGCAGAGCCTGGACAACATGCTCGAACTGATGGTCAGCGCCGGCATGGAACTGATCCAGGCCCTGCGCATCCTGGTGCCGCCGGCGACCCAGTCGCTGGAGTTCAAGGACCCCGACCTGGCCGCGTTCTACGAGTTTTACGGCCTCAACAGCGAGCCGTGGGACGGTCCGGCCGGCATCGTCGCCTGCGACGGCCGCTATGCGGCCTGCACGCTGGACCGCAACGGCCTGCGGCCGGCGCGCTGGATGCTCACCTCCGACCGCCACTTCCTGGTGGCCTCCGAAGCGGGCGTGTGGGAAGTGCCGGCCGAGCGCGTGGTGCGCAAGGGCAAGCTCGGCCCGGGCGAGATGATGGCCATCGACCTCAAGCGCGGTGACCTGCTCGACTCCGATGCCATCGACCGCATCAACCGCGGCCGTGCACCGTACAAGCAGTGGCTGCAGCAGGGCGTGACCTACCTGCAGACCGAACTGATCGACCCGTCGCTGGTCGAGGAACCGTTCGACGAACGCACGCTGCGCAGCTACCACAAGCTGTTCCAGCTGAGCACCGAAGAGGTCGAGCAGATCCTGCGGCCGCTGGCGGAAACCGAGCAGGAAGCCACCGGCTCGATGGGCGACGACACCCCGATGGCGGTGCTCAGCCAGCACAGCCGCCCGCTCTACGACTATTTCCGCCAGGCGTTCGCGCAGGTCACCAACCCGCCGATCGACCCGCTGCGCGAAGACTGCGTCATGTCGCTGTCCACCCAGCTCGGCAAGGAGACCAACATCTTCCATGCCGGCGCGGAGACGGTGAACCACGTCATCCTCAACTCGCCGGTGCTCAGCCAGCGCAAGCTGCGCCAGCTGATCAAGATGGAGCAGTACGTCGAGAAGAACCGCCTGATCGACCTCTCCTACAGCCTGGAGGAAGGTCTCAAGGCGGGCATCGAGCGCATCTGCGCCGAAGCCGAGGCAGCCGCGCGCGATGGCATCGTGATGCTGCTGCTGAGCGACCGCTACCCGGTGGCCGACCGGCCGATGGTGCATGCCCTGCTGGCCACCAGCGCGGTGCACCACCACCTGTCCAACGCCGGGCTGCGCTGCGACGTCAACCTGATCCTGGAAACCGGCACCGCGCGCGACGCGCACCACATGGCCTGCCTGCTCGGCTTCGGCGCCACCGCGGTGTACCCGTACCTGGCCTACCAGACCCTGTTCGACCTGGGCCGGCGCGGCATCCTGCAGCTCAGCAAGGGCGGCGAGCAGTCGCAGATCGGCCGCCGCTACCGCAAGGGCATCTACAAGGGCCTGTCCAAGATCATCTCGAAGATGGGCATCTGTACCGTGGCCAGCTACCGCGGCGCGCAGCTGTTCGAGATCGTCGGCCTCGACGACGAGGTGGTCGACCTGTGCTTCCCGGACACCGCCTCGCGGGTGGCCGGCGTCGGCTTCGAACGGCTGGACCAGGAAGCGCGCGAGCTCACCGTGCGCGCCTGGAACGACCTGCTGCGCCCCGACGTGGGCGGCGTGCTCAAGTACGTGCACGGCGGCGAGTACCACATGTACAACCCGGACGTGGTCATGACCCTGCAGCGCGCGGCGCGCAGCGGCGATGCCGCCGACTGGCAGCGTTACTGCGAGGCGGTGCACGGCCGGCCGGTGTCGGCACTGCGCGACCTGCTGCAGCTCAAGGCCGCGCCCGTACCCACCCCGCTGGACCAGGTGGCCCCGGCCGAAGACCTGTTCCGCCGCTTCGATACCGCCGCCATCAGCCTGGGCGCGCTGTCGCCCGAAGCGCATGAAGCACTGGCGATCGCGATGAACCGGCTGGGCGGGCGCAGCAATTCCGGCGAAGGCGGCGAAGACCCGGTGCGCTATGGCACCGACAAGCGCAGCAAGATCAAGCAGGTTGCATCGGGCCGCTTCGGCGTCACCGCCGAGTACCTGGTCAATGCCGAAGTGCTGCAGATCAAGGTTGCCCAGGGCGCCAAGCCCGGCGAAGGCGGCCAGTTGCCCGGGCACAAGGTCAACGAGCTGATCGCGCGGCTGCGCTACGCCAAGCCGGGCATCGGCCTGATCTCGCCGCCGCCGCACCACGACATCTACTCCATCGAAGACCTCGCCCAGCTGATCTACGACCTCAAGCAGGTCAACCCGGACGCGCTGGTCTCGGTGAAGCTGGTCAGCCATGCCGGCGTGGGCACGATTGCCGCCGGCGTGGTCAAGGCCGGCGCAGACCTGATCACCGTGTCCGGCCATGACGGCGGCACCGGCGCCAGCCCGGTCAGTTCGATCCGCTATGCCGGCGTGCCGTGGGAACTGGGCGTGGCCGAATCGCACCAGGCGCTGGTCGCCAACGACCTGCGCGGGCGCACCCTGCTGCAGACCGACGGCGGCCTGAAGACCGGCCTGGACGTGATCAAGGCCGCGCTGCTCGGCGCGGACAGCTTCGGCTTCGGCACCGCGCCGATGATCGTGCTGGGCTGCAAATACCTGCGCATCTGCCACCTCAACAACTGCGCCACCGGCGTGGCCACTCAGGACGAGCGCCTGCGCGCGCAGTACTTCACCGGGCTGCCCGAGCGCGTGGAGAACTTCTTCCGGCTGTTGGCCGAGGAAGTCCGCGGCTGGTTGTCCTACCTGGGCGTGCGTTCGCTGGACGAGATCGTCGGCCGTACCGACCTGCTGCAGCAGCTGGCGGTCGCACCGCGCCCCGGCGTCAAGGTCGACCTGTCGCGCCTGCTCAACCCGGCGCAGTACGCCGGCAGCCATTGCGCGGCCCAGCGCCTGTACGAATCGCCGGACAGCCTGGCCACGCAGATGGATGGACTGCTGGCGCCGGCCATCGCCGGCAAGCTCGGCGGCGAGCACCGCTTCCTGATCCACAACACCGACCGCTCGATCGGCACCCGCCTGTCCGGCGCCATCGCCCGTGCGCACGGCAACCAGGGCATGAGCGATGCACCGCTGACGCTGCGCTTCCGCGGCACCGCCGGGCAGAGCTTCGGCGCGTTCAATGTCGGCGGCCTGCAGCTGGAAGTGGAAGGCGAAGCCAACGACTACGTCGGCAAGGGCATGGCCGGCGGCCGGCTGGTGGTGCGCCCGCCGCGTGGCGCGCGCTTCGAGGCACGCAACACCGCGATCATCGGCAACACCTGCCTGTACGGCGCCACCGGTGGCGAACTGTTCGCGGCCGGCCGCGCCGGCGAACGCTTCGGCGTGCGCAACTCGGGCGCGCTGGCGGTGATCGAAGGCGCCGGTGACCACTGCTGCGAGTACATGACCGACGGCATCGTGCTGGTGCTCGGCAAGGTCGGGCTGAACTTCGGCGCCGGCTTCACCGGTGGCCTGGCCTACGTGCTGGATATCGACCGCGACTTCGTGGACCGCTACAACCACGAACTGATCGACATCCACCGCATTTCGGCCGAGGGCTTCGAGAACCATCGCCAGCACCTGCATACGCTGATCAGCCGCCACCGCGAACTGACCGGCAGCATCTGGGCGCAGCAGATTCTCGACGAGTTCCGCGATTACGTCGGCAAGTTCTGGCTGGTCAAACCCAAGGCCGCCAGCATCGAATCGCTGACCGACTCACTGCGCCGCGCCGCCTGACCGGGCGGGAGGCGCCGATCCCCCGACCGGCGCCGCACCTCCCACCGCTGTAGTGCCGGCCGCTGGCCGGCAGCCCCACCTGGTAGTGCCGGCCGCTGGCCGGCAGCCCCACCTGGTAGTGCCGGCCGCTGGCCGGCAACGCCAACCAATCCGAGCACGCCATGAGCCGCAAGCAAGCTTTCCAGTTCCTCGACCTGCCCCGGACCATGCCGCAGCGCATCCCGGTCGAACTGCGCACCTCCGGCGACTGGGGTGAGCTGTACGGCAAGTTCGGCAAGGAAGATGCCCAGTTCCAGGCGGGCCGCTGCCTGGACTGCGGCAACCCGTACTGCAGCTGGAAGTGCCCGGTGCACAACGCCATCCCGCAATGGCTGCAGCTGGTGCAGGAGAACCGCATCCACGAAGCGGCCACGCTGTGTCACTCCACCAACCCGCTGCCGGAAGTGTGCGGCCGGGTGTGTCCGCAGGACCGCCTGTGCGAAGGCAGCTGCACGCTGGAGGAATTCGGCGCGGTCACCATCGGCGCCGTGGAGAAGTACATCGTCGATACCGCCCTGGCCACCGGCTGGCGCCCGGACATGGCCGCCGTGGAGCCCACCGGCAAGCGCGTGGCGGTGATCGGTGCAGGCCCGGCCGGCCTGGCCTGCGCGGACCGCCTGGCGCATGCCGGCATCCAGGCGGTGGTGTACGACCGTTACGAACAGATCGGCGGGCTGCTGCAGTTCGGCATCCCCAGCTTCAAGCTGGACAAGGCGGTGATCAGCCGCCGCCGCAACGTGCTGGAAGGCATGGGCGTGCAGTTCCGGCTGGGCGTGGAGATCGGCCGCGATGTCAGCGTGGACCAGCTTCTGGCCGAGTACGACGCGGTGTTCGTCGGCACCGGTGCTTACCGCTACACCGATGGCGGCCTGCTTGGGCAGGACCTCAAGGGCGTGCTGCCGGCGCTGCCGTTCCTGGTGCAGAACAGCCGCATCGTCGGCGGCAGCGACGCCCACGGCCGGCCCATCGCCGGCTGGGAAGACCAGATCGCCCTGCCGGACCTGGACGGCAAGCGGGTGGTGGTGCTCGGCGGTGGCGACACCGGCATGGACTGCGTCCGCAGCGCGGTGCGCCTGGGCGCGGCCAAGGTGACCTGCGCCTACCGTCGCGACGAGGCCAACATGCCCGGCTCGGCACGCGAAGTGGCCAACGCACGCGAAGAAGGCGTGCGCTTCCTGTTCAACCGCCAGCCGCTGTCGATCGAAGCCGGTGCCGATGACGAGGTGATCGGGGTGATGGTGGTGGAAACCCAGCTCGGCGAGCCCGATGCGCAGGGCCGCCGCAACGCGGTACCGATCGACGGCAGCGAATCGCTGCTGGAAGCGGACGTGGTGATCATCGCGTTCGGCTTCTCGCCCAGCACGCCGGCCTGGCTGGCTGCGCACGGGGTGGAGGCGGGCCACAACGGCCGCATCGTGGCCGGCGGCCAGGGCCGGCTGCCGTTCCAGACCGCCCACCCGCGCCTGTTCGCCGGCGGCGATGCGGTGCGTGGTGCCGACCTGGTGGTCACCGCCGTGGCCGAGGGCCGCGACGCGGCGGCCAGCATCGTCCAGCTCGTCACCGCCTGAGCCCCCACGGATCAGGCGGCGCGGGCGGCCTGGGGGTCGATGCCGGCGCGCTCGATCTCCAGCGCCAGCAGCAGCTGGATGTTGTCCAGTTGAGCGCGGATGCGCGCATTGCTGACCGCATCGTCGTGGTCACGGCCCATGTGGGCCTCCAGCATGCGGGCCAGCCCGGCCAGCAGCAGCTCCGCGTCGGACTGGGGGGCCTGGCGCAGTACCCCGGCCAGGGTGCGCAGGCGGGTGGCGCGGTCGACGGCAGCGGCGGGAGCCGGGGTTGCGGCGGAAGAGAGCGGGTTCATGGCGGGCACTCCAGGGTGGGGAAACACCGCGCCACTGTCATACAGGGCCGAATCCGACACCATGCAACTATTACGAAAACTCCACGCCGCACAGCCCGGCCAGGTAGCGCTCCACCCCGGCGCTGAACCGGCCCAGCCCGGCGCGGCTGTCGGCCAGCGGGGCCTCCTCCAGCGCCCGCATCAGCCCACGCGCCTGCTTGCCCAGCCGGCGCGCCCCCACCACCGCCAGCCCGCCCGCCATCCGGTGCAGGCAGCTGGTGGCCGCGTCGGCGTCATCCCCTGCCACGGCCCGGGTCAGGCCGGCCAGATCGGCGCGGGTGGTGGTCTGCATCAGCGCCAGCACCTCCCGGGCGGTCGCGGTCGAGCCCAGCTGCCGGCCCAGCGTCTCCACGCACGGTACCGGGTCTACCGAGGCGGCCATGTCCGCCGTGGTCACCAGCAGCGCCGCCAGGTGTTCGCGCAGGGCCTCCAGGGTGATCGGCTTGGTCAGCATGCGGTCCATGCCGGCCTGCTGGCAGCGCTGCTGCGTCTGCGTCTGGACACTGGCGGTGAGGCCCACGATGGGCACCGGCACGGCCCCGGTCGCGCGCTCGGTGCGCCGGATCGCACTGGCCAGCGCGTAGCCGTCCATCACCGGCATCTGGCAATCGGTGATCACCAGATCGAAGGCCCGGCCCTGCATCAGGCGCAGGGCTTCTTCGCCCTGCGTGGCCATCGTGTGGCCCAGGCCCAGTTGCCGCAGCCGCCAGGCCATCAGCGCCTGATGGATGGGATCGTCCTCGGCCACCAGCACCTGCAGCCCGGGCGCGAACACGGTCTTCGTCTCGTCGGGAGCACTGGCGGGGGCGGCGCCCGGGCCGGGCGCGACCGGCAGGGTGAGCTCCAGTTCCATGCGCGTGCCCTGCCCGGGTGAGCTGTGCATGCGCAGTTCGCCCTCCATCAGGCCGGCCAGCCCCCGGCAGATGCTCAGCCCGAGCCCGCTGCCGCCATAGCGGCGCCCGATCGAGGCCTCGGCCTGGGTGAACGGACTGAACAGCAGGGCCTGCTGTTCGGCCGACACCCCGATGCCGGTATCGATCACCGCCAGGCACAGGCGCTGCCGGTCGCCCTCGTCCGCACGCACGTCCAGTTCGATCCGCACGCCGCCGTGCGCGGTGAACTTCAGCGCATTGCCCAACAGGTTGAACAGGATCTGGCGCAGGCGCACGCCGTCGCCGCAGTGGCCGGCCGCGACCCGCGGATCGATCCGGTAGCGCAGCCACAACCCTTTGTTGGCCGCCATCGGTGCCAGCAGACGCTGGACGTTGCCGATGATGCCGGCCAGCGTGATCGGCGTGGCTTCCAGCGGCAGCGCGCCGGCATCGATGCGCGAGTAGTCCAGCACGTCGTCCAGGATCTGCCGCAGCAGGCTGGCCGCATCGTGCACGGTGGCCAGCAGCGCGCGCTGCTCTTCGTCCAGCCCGGAATCTTCCAGCACCTCGAGCATGCCCAGCATGCCGCTCATCGGGGTGCGTATCTCGTGGCTCATGGTGGCCAGGAAGTGCGCCTTGGCCGCCGCCGCGGCCTCGGCATCGCGGCGGGCCGCGGCCAGGGCGGTGGCCTGCTCGTGCGACGCGGTGACATCGATCCAGTAGCCGCTCCATTTGACGCTGTCGTCGTCGGCAGCCATCGGTTGGCCGCGCGACCGTACCCAGCGCCATCCCTGCGGGCCACAGGCGCGGAATTCGACATCGATCACCGTCAGGTGCGCGGCAGACACCTCCACGCTGCGCCGCAGATGGGTCTGGTCGTCCGGGTGGACCGTGGCGAACAGGCGTGACTCATCGGCCATTGCCACCTCGGCCGACAGCCCGAACAGCGAGTACGTATCCCCGGTGATATACGGAAACGACAACACGCCATCGCGCCCGCGACGCGCCTGGTACACCACCGCCGGCAGCGTGGCGCAGACGTCCTGCAGGCGGCGCTCGGCGCGGCGGCGTTCGCCGGCCTCGCGGTGCAGCCGCCAGTAGCCGTAGGCGTGCATCAACAGCAGGACCAGCACCATCAGCAGCAGCGGGATGGCCCAGCGCAGCAGGGAGCCGGACCCGGTGAGCGGGTCCACCGTCACCTGTGCCCCGGCCACCAGCCCGCCGGGCAGCGGCAGGGAGACCACCTCACGGCGCAGCGGCCATTGCCCCTGTGCCGGCATGGACGCGGTCTGTCCAGGCCGTTGTTCACTGGTGATCATTGATTCTGCCCCCTGCATCATGGTTGCCAACGGCAATGCGCCCTGGGCAGCGTCGAATGGCGGGCCTCCCTGCAGGTGCGCCCGCCCTCCCCCTCGCCACCGGAACATCGGCCTGCGCAGCCTGTCGGCGTCGTTGACGACATGCGCTGCGCTGCATCCGACTCACCCTAGCGATTGCGCCACGCGCGGCAATGAAACTTGTTGCAAACCCCTGTGTGCGTGACGCCACGCACGCAATGCGCCGGTCCGCCATCGCATTCCTGCGGCTGCGCCACGGGCAGGCGATCGCATTACACTGCGGCCTCCTTCCTCTGTCGGATGCCCCCCATGCGCATCGGCCTGGCCGCCAACCGCCTGCACCATCACGACAAGCACGCCGCGCTGTTCCGCTGGCTGCGCGCCAGCGACAGCGGCCTGCGCGAACTGGGAGTGGAACTGCATGCGGTCGGGCGCACCTTCGATGCGATCCAGCGACTGGGCTTCCTGCAGGATTTCGCGACGCTGCGGCGCTATCCGAACGGGCGCCAGGGCGGCTTGATGAAGCTGGTGGCCGAAGTGGTCGGCATGGGCACGCCGGAGCGCACCCTGGACGGCGCGATCTACCTGATGGACCCGGTCGACCCGTCCTCGATCTTCCCCGAAGCGACCGCGCTCAAGCGCCAGTGCGTGATCCACGGCAAGCCCTTCATCTCCACCGTGGCGACCGCACGCGACTGGATCGAGATCGAGCGCGTGCATGCCGGGCTCGCCGCAGACCGTGGTGCCGATGATCTGCACGCCTTCGAACACCAGACCTTGGCGCTGATCGCGCACGACGCGATGAAGCCGGCGATGCTGGCCTTCGCCGCGGAGCATTTCGAGGTGCTGTCGCGGTTCCGCACGCGGATCGGCACCGGCACCACCGGGCAGCGTCTCAACGAGCTGGCGTGGAGCCGCGGCTGGCCGCAGGACCAGGCCTGGGTGGAGCGCTACCAGAGCGGCCCGATGGGTGGCGACGCGCAGATTGCCGACCGGGTGCTGGAAGGCCACTGCCAGCGGGCGATCTTCTTCGAGGACCCGCACGTTGCGCGCCAGCACGAAGCCGACATCCAGCTGCTTGAGCGTGCGGTGACCACGGTGACCGACCAGGCCGTGTGCATCACCGCACCGCGCGTGGCCGAGCGCTGGGCGCAGGCGGCGGCATTGCGCGCCCGCGCCTGAGCTGGCGGTTGGGTGGGTTGCCGGCCAGCGGCCGGCACTACCTCGGCGGGGACGGTTTCACGGGTTGCCGGCCAGCGGCCGGCACTACCTACGCGGGGACGATTTCATGGGTTGCCGGCCAGCGGCCGGCACTACCTCGGCGGGGACGGTTTCACGGGTTGCCGGCCAGCGGCCGGCACTACCTCGGCGGGGACGGTTTCACGGGTTGCCGGCCAGCGGCCGGCATTACCTCGGCGGGGACGGTTTCACGGGTTGCCGGCCAGCGGCCGGCACTACCCCGGCGGGGCGGTTTCACGGGTTGCCGGCCAGCGGCCGGCATTACCTCGGCGGGGACGGTTTCACGGGTTGCCGGCCAGCGGCCGGCATTACAGCAGTTGGCGGAGCATTGCCTTGAGGCGGCGGCCTTCGCGCTGGAAGTAGTCGCGCTCGTCCTGCCAGGCCGGGAACCGCTTTTCCACCTCGGCCCAGAAGGCCGGCGAATGGTTGGGCTGGATCAGGTGGCACAGCTCGTGGACCAGCACGTATTCGAACGCCGAGGGACGCCCCAGCACCAGGGCGAGGTCCAGCGCCATGCTGCCGTCCGGGGCCAGCGAGCCCCATTGCGACGACATCACCTTAAGCCGCAACCGTGCCGGCGCGCGCGGCAGCCCGGGCAGGTAACGGGGCAGCCACTGGCCCACGTCGGCGCGGGTCTGGGCTTCATAGAACTCGCGCAGGCTGCGGCGCAGGGTGGCCTCGTTGCCGCGCGCGGGCCAGTGCATCACCAGGCCCGCCGCATCGCGCTCCAGGTGAGCGAAGCGGCCGCTCTCCCAGCGCAGCGCGACCAGTTCGCCGCGCAGGGGCAGTTGGCCGGGCTCGCCGATCACGAGCGGGGGTGGCAGGTTGTGCGCCTGGTAGCTGCGCAGCTGCGTGGACAGCCAATCACGGTGCTGTTCGAGGAAGCGCTCGCCCATCACCAGACTGGCGCGCGGCGGCAGGGTCAGGCGCACGCCGCGCTCGTCCACGCTGAGTTTGATGCGACGCGCACGCGGATCGCGCACGCGCAGCACGTCGATCTCCGCATCTTCCAGGCGCAGCCGTACCGTGTCGCGCTGCAGGGTGGGGGCAGCCGGCGAAATGAGGCGGCGGAGGAATCCGGACATGGGTACAGCATAGCGCCGACGGCGCGCCGCAGATGACTGCGGGGTGGCGGGTAGAGCGGGGCTCTGCCCCGCTGAAGGACCACGCGCAGCAGAACGTAGAGCGGGGCTCTGCCCCGCTGAGGGACCACGCGCAGCAGGGCGTAGAGCGGGGCTCTGCCCCGCTGAGGGACCACGTGCAGCAGGTCGTAGAGCGGGGCTCTGCCCCGCTGAAGGATCGCGTGCAGCAGAACGTAGAGCGGGGCTCTGCCCCGCTGAGGGATCGCGTGCAGCGGAGCGGGGCTCTGCCCCGCTGAAGGACCACGCGCAGCAGGACGTAGAGCGGGGCTCTGCCCCGCTGAGGGATCGCGCGCAGCGGGGCAGAGCCCCGCTCTACGTCAATCGGCCTTGCTGAGCTTGAAAGCCTCTTCCAGCAGCAGGAACAGGCGCCGGACTTCGCCACTCTGCAGGGCGAAACGGGCATCCAGTTCGGCGCGGCGGCCGTCGTCGTCGGCGTGTTCGAGCTGGTCCAGCGCCCCGTCCAGGAACTTCAGCTTGCGCACGATCAGGTCGTCGCCGAGCACGAAGGACAGGTTGTCCTCGAACACCAGCGCGAGCTTGGTGACCTGCTTGCCGGCATCCAGGTGCTTGTCGATCTCGTCGCAGCGCAGTTCCTGGTGCTGGCACTTGACCACGGCGCCGCCCTCGGCCGGGTCCTTCATCTCGCATTCTTCGCCCAGGCTCAGGCCGGTCGGCAGTGCCTCGCCGGCGATCCAGCCGGTCAGGATCGAGCGCGGCGCCACTTCGGCGTTCAGCGGCATCGCCGGGAAGCTGCCGAGCAGGCCACGGATGTCGGACATCACGTTCTCGCCGGTCTTGCGGCTGGAACTGTCCACGGCCACGTAACCGTGCGTCAGGTCGATCAGCGCGTCGGTACGCGAGCTCTTGATGAAGGCACGCGGCATCAGTTCATGCAGCAGGTCGTCCTTCATGCGCTTGCGCTCGCGGCCACCCGGCTTGCGGCCTTCCTTCTCCTCGATTTCCTCGAGCTTGCGCGCCAGCAGGTCGTTGACCACCGCGCCAGGCAGGATCTTGTCTTCACCGCCCACGGTCAGCCACAGGGCATCGCCGATGCGATGGGAGAACACGGCCTTCTCTTCACGGCCGAACGGCGAGATGAAACCGCGCGAGGTCATTTCAAGCGGGCCGACCGGCTTGAGCAGGACCTGCGGCAGCAGGGTGTCGACCTCGGAGAAGTCGGTGGCGGTCGGGAAGCGGAACAGCGTCAGGTTGCGAAAGAACATGGAATTCCGGAATGAGAGCGTGGAAGGGACGCAAGGCACGGTGGACCGGCTATGCCGGCGGCGGTGCCTCGCCAGCGTCATCGAAGGTGGGCCACCCGCGCGGGGCGGCCGGCGCGGCGTTCTGCACGCGCCCCAGCGACAGGAAATCGAACAGGGCCGGGTCGGCCAGCTGCGAGGGATGGATGTTGCCCAGCGCGCGCGCGATCTGGTCGATCCGCCCCGGGTGCGCCTGCTCCCAGCCCTGCAGCATCTGCGCGACCTGGCGACGTTGCAGGGTGTCCTGGCTGCCGCACAGCGTGCACGGGATGATCGGGAACGCGCGCATCTGCGCGTAGCGGGCGATGTCCTGTTCACTGACGTAGGCCAGCGGGCGGATCACCACGTGCGCGCCATCGTCGCTGCGCAGTTTGGGCGGCATCGCCGACAGCTTGGCGTGGTGGAACAGGTTCAGGAAAAACGTGGCCACGCTGTCGTCGCGATGGTGGCCCAGGGCGATCTTGGTAAAGCCATGCTCGGCCGCATGCCGGTACAGCGCGCCGCGCCGCAGCCGCGAACACAGCGAGCACATCGTGCGCCCTTCCGGGATCACCCGGGTGACCACCGAGTAGGTGTCCTGCTCGATGATCTGGAAGGGCACGCCGATCGAGCGCAGGTAGCCCGGCAGGACGTCGGTGGGGAAACCGGGTTGCTTCTGATCCAGGTTGACCGCCACCAGCTCGAACTCCACCGGTGCCTTTTTCTGCAGCTGCAGCAGCACGTCCAGCAGGGTGTAGCTGTCCTTGCCACCGGACAGGCAGACCATCACCCGGTCGCCGGCCTCGATCATGCCGAAGTCGCCGATGGCCTGGCCAACCTGGCGACGCAACCGCCGCGCCAGCTTGTCCTGCTCCGCCTCGGCCGCACGCGGATCGCGGGCGCGCAGGACAGGATCGGGCAAGGGCAGGACGGCGCTCATGGGCAGCATTCTACCGGCTCGGGGCCGCCACCACGGCGACCGGGAAGTGACTGCGTTCACTCCCGGGCGTCATCATGGATGTGTATGCTCAATGGCTGTGGATACCCTGACACCCGCCGAGATCAGTGCCCGTCTTGCCGTGCTCCGGCAGGAGCACCGCGCGCTCGATGAGCAGATCCTGCACATGGCCGCCAATGGCGACGACGAGCTGGACGCCAAGCGCCTGAAGCGGCGCAAGCTGCAGCTCAAGGACTGCATCGCCAAACTCGAAGACATGCTGATTCCCGACGAACCGGCGTAGCACCGCGCCCGGCGCATTCCGGTAGAGCCGACCGTTGGTCGGCTGCTCCTCGCCCCCGGTAGAGCCGACCGTTGGTCGGCTGCTCCCTGCCTCAATCCTGCGCCACCGGTTCGTCCGGCTTGGCCGCTTCCGGGCTGACCCGTTCGATGGTGTGGCGCAGCTCGCGACCCAGGATGAACTTGGCATCCTTGGCCCAGGCATCCAGGCGGTCGTCGAACAGCAGCTTGCTGTTTTCGTCCGGCCACACCAGGCGCAGCTCGCGCAGCTTCTGGATGAAGCCACGGAACAGCGTGCGGTCGAAGAACTCCGGCGCGGCAGGCGCGTACAGCAGGCTCAGGCGCTGTGCAGCCTGCTGGCACAGGCTTTCCAGCTCGGCCGCCCCCAGCGTGCCCGGACCGTTCTTCACCAGCACCGAGATGGCGATGTAGTACCGCTCGAACGCCTGCTGCAGCGAGTGGCCGATGGCGCGCAGACGGAAGACTTCGTCGGTCTGCCCGGTGTTGCGCGCCAGGATGCCGCCGTCGTCGTCATTGACGTTCTGCAGCAGACCCTCGCGCACGAACACGTTGATGGTCTGCTCGATGCGCTGGGCGAATTCGTCCTCAGTCCACGGCAGGAACAGCTCGGCCTGCAGGAACGGGTACACCGTGCGGCCCAGCTGCACCAGGCCGGTGCGGCTCATGCGGCGGTTGTTCTGGAAGCAGCAGGCCACCCACGACGAGGCGGTGAACAGGTGCAGGACATTGTTGCGGAAGTAGCTGAGCAGCACCGCCGTATCGCCGCTGACGCTGAGCACATCGCCGAGCGGGTGCTTGATGCGGGTCAGGACGTTGATTTCCTCGGCATGGGCGATGATCCGCTCCGGCGAGTGCGGGGTCACCGTCACGCGATCGGAGTAGGGCATTTCCACCAGCAGGGTCTTGCACAGCTCGATCTGCGCGATCAGGTCGGCCTCGCCCATCGCGTGCTTGGGCGTGGACAGCAGCGCCAGCGCCAGCAGGTTGATCGGATTGACGTCGGCGGCGCCGTTGATGTGCACCTGGATGCGTTCGGCAAGGTGGTCGACCGTGCCC
This sequence comes from Stenotrophomonas sp. LGBM10, assembly GCF_046736075.1. Classification (GTDB taxonomy): domain Bacteria; phylum Pseudomonadota; class Gammaproteobacteria; order Xanthomonadales; family Xanthomonadaceae; genus Stenotrophomonas. The sequence goes on along the minus strand of NZ_CP177163.1, from coordinate 2,424,414 downwards.
GACAGCCACGACGGCTTTTCATCTTCGCCAACCGGCTGCCCGTTCCAGTCCGGTGCCTGCTGCGCCAGCACGTCGTTGAGCGCGATCGGCTCGCCGAAGTTCACCACCACCTGGCCGTAGTTCTGCTTGAGCACCTTGGGAATGGACCACAGCAGCTGCCAGATCGATTCCTTTTCCTTCGGCCGCCCGGACAGTTCATCCAGGTAGCTGCCGCCTTCCATCAGCTTTTCATAGCCGATGTAGACCGGCTGGAACAGCACCGGCTTGCGCGGCTGGCGCAGGAAGGCGCGCAGCGTCATCGAGATCATGCCGCCCTTGGGCTGCAGCAGGCGGCCCGTACGCGAGCGGCCGCCCTCGACGAAATATTCGATCGAGTAGCCACCGGCCACCAGCTGCGCCACGTACTCGCTGAGGACCGCCGAGTACAGCGCATTGCCGCGGATCGAGCGGCGGATGAAGAACGCGCCACCCTTGCGCAGCAGCGTGCCCACCACCGGCAGGTTCAGGTTGATGCCGGCCACGATGTGCGGCGGCACGATGCCGCGGTCGTACAGCAGGTAGGACAGCAGCAGGTAGTCCATGTGGCTGCGGTGGCTGGGCACGTAGACCACTTCGTGCCCGGGCGCGGCGGCCTTGAACTTGTCCAGGTGATGGACCAGCACGCCGGCGTAGATGCGGTTCCAGACGTGGCTGAGCATGAAGCTGGCCGAGCGCACCACCGGGCTGGAATAGTCCGCGGCGATTTCCCAGGCGTAGGCATGCGCCTTCTTCCAGGCGTCGGCCGGCTTGGAGTTGTCGCGCTTGGCCTGCGAGGCGATCGCCTCGCGCACCGTATCGGCATCCAGCACCTTGTCCACCAGCAGCCGGCGGGTGGACAGATCCGGGCCGATCACCGATTCGCGGATGCGGCGGAAATGCGTGCGCAGCACGCGCTGCAGCTTGCGTACGGTCCGTTCGGGGTCCAGCCCCTCGTCCACGGTGGTACGCAGCGAGATCGGCGGGGCGAACCGCACGATGGTGCTGCGGCCATTGAGCAGCACGGCCAGCAGGCGACGGAAACGGCCCACCAGCGCCCAGTTTTCCGAGAACAGCACGGCGAACCAGCCGCTCTGCTTGTCCGGCGCACGGCCGACGAAGATCGACACCGGGACCAGATGCACGTCCAGCTCATCGCGCGCGCGATGGGCCTGCAGCACCTTGGCCAGCGAGTCCGAATGGGTCTTGGCGCCGCGCTGCTCGGGAATCAGCGAGTTGCTGCTGCTGCGCCGGGACAAGGCCAGGTAGGCGCGCTTGCGCCCGGTGGGGTCGCCGGCAATGGGCACCAGCGGCGAGGGCAGGCCGGCTTCACGGCAGGCCTTGTCCAGGATCAGGGCATTGGACAGACCGTAGTCTTCCAGCACGTAGACCACCGGGCGGCCATCGTTGTATTGGCCGGGGTGCTCGGGTTCGATCTTCAGCGACAGCCAGGGTTCGACCAGCCGGCCGAGCAGGCGTGCCCACCACGGGCGGCGGCCCACCGGGGCACGCGTGCCGGGCACGATGGCGGACGGCGCGGTCGCCGCCGGATCGGCCGCAGGCGAGGCCTCACCGGGCTCGGCCGGGGTGCCGGCCACGGGCGCGGTGTCGGGCGACGCGGACGGTGCGTCCGGCGTCTTGGGCGGCTCTTCGCCGGGGAAAGGCAGGGGATTCTGGTTCGGCATCGGCTTCATTATGGCTTAGCCGGTGCGGAAGCACCGTCCTTGACCGCGGCGTCCGCCTCTGCTTTGGCCGCCTCGGCGGCGTCATGTTCAGCTTGCGCGGCCGCAGCGGCCTGCAGCAGCGCGTCGGTGTCTTCCAGCGTCCGCGCCACATACCAGTGGCCGTCGCGACGGGTCATGCGCACCTGCGCGTCGATCTGTTCGCCCGCCAACGGGTACTGGATCCGCACCACAGCGGTATCGCCCTGCTGGGACACCAGTTCGCCGCGCAGTTCGGTCAGCGCGGTGTCCAGCGACAGGCCGTAGCTGGCCAGGGCGGTCTTGAAGGCCTTGGCGAACGGTCCCAGCCGGCGCAGCGCGCCTTCCATGCCAGCCGCCTGCAGCTGCTCCTCGGTGGACAGCGCGGTGGTCCGTGCCGTGGCCGTCAGCAGGGTGATGGTGGTGCGGGCGCGCTGCTTGTCGGTCAGCGGGGCCGCAGCGGCCCAGCGACTGAGCGCGTCGACCACCTGGGTGTAATGGGCGCGCTCGGTTTCGCTGTACCCGCTCTGGTTGCGCAGGTACTGCACGCCGAACAGGCCCATCGAATGCGCGGCCTGGCGCACCCCGGTGGCCTGGCCGGCAATCTGCGCATCAAAGGCGCGCTGCAGGCGCTGCGGCGCATCCGGCCGCGACAGTGCGGCCATCATGGGCAGGAACTGGCCATCCAGCGGCAGTTCGGTCAGCGGCCAGCGGCTGCGTCCCTGGGCCCAGGCAGCCTGCAGGCGCTCGTACTGGGCCGGCGGCACCGACGCCTGCGCATAGCCCACCAGGTCGTTGTCGGCGACGTGCCGGGCCAGCTGGCGCAGGGCCGCCACCGGCTCGGCCGCCGGTGCATCCGGATCGATCTGGTCACGCTTGCAGGCACTGAGCAGCACCAGGCCGCAGAACGACAGCGCCAGTACCCACTCTCGACAACGCCCTAGCATCAACGGCATGGACATGAATTCGGACTCCCCGGACCGGTCCGCATCTTGCGGCCTGCGGCCCCGAAGCGGCAAGCCGGGCCCTTGCGGCGCCCCCGACGGCGGCCACAGGCCATTGAAAAACAAGGAAAAAGAACGGACACCGGCCGGGCCGGCGCGGTGCCCGTGCCTGGCAGGGGCTAGTCGTTGGTCCAGGTTGCCCGGATGAAGTCGGCCATGTGGCCGTCCGACAGCCGTGCGTACACGCCGGGGTAGTCTGCCTGCGCGCAGCCTACGCCCCAGCTGACCGTGCCGAGGACCGTCCACTGGCCCTGGCGCTGCACCAGCAGCGGGCCGCCCGAGTCGCCCTGGCAGCTGTCGATGCCTTCCTCGCCGGCGCAGATGACCTTGCCCGCTTCCAGGCCGGGGTAGGCCTGGCGGCAGTCGCGGAACGGCACGTAGGGCGTCTGCACGGTCTGCAGCACGGTCGGCGCCCCCTCCGGCCCTTCCAGACCGGTGGTGCCCCAGCCGATCACGGTGAAGCGGCGGCCGCGGCGCAGGTAGCCGCTGTCGCCACCGAGCAGCGGCAGGGCGAACTGCCCCTTGGCGACGGGGCGACGCAGTTGGATCAGGGCGATGTCGTTGACCAGCCCGCGACTGTCGTAGGCCGGGTGGACATGGATGGCCTTGATGTTGGACACCCGCCGGCGCGCGGCGGTGGCCAGCGCGGTCTTGCCGCTCAGCACGGCGTAGTCGCGCGGCTGCGCATCCTCCACGCAGTGCGCGGCGGTCAGCACCCAGGACGGCGATATCAGGGTGGCGCCGCACCAGTGCCGTTCGTGGTCGGACTCACCCCGGTCAAGCTTCTGCAGGCTGACCATGAACGGATATTGGCCGGGCTCGGCGTCGATGCCGCCGATGATCTTCGGGCGGTGCCCATCCAGGGGCGGGGTGGCCAGCGCCGGGGACATCGTGGCTACGACGACGAGGGCGGCCAGGGCCGCGCGATAACGCATGTGCATGCTGCAACTCCTTTGCAGGGATGAAGAAGCGAACGACACGGCCAGGACGGCACGTGCCGGAGTCGATTCGACGGCAAAGGCGGGGAACAGACTGCGCGACGTCTCTCAGTTCGCTGTCGCCAGCGACCCGGTAGCGATTGATGGATTCACTTCTGCAACCGTGCGCAACACGACAACGAGACGCGGTTCCGGCACGGAAAAACGCGCCAGTGCCGGCACGCGCGGTGCCGGCACTGTGCAGGGATCAGCGCAGGGCCGAGGCGATTTCGGCCTGGATCGCGAGCGCGGCCGCGCGCGGATCGGCGGCCAGCCGGATCGGCCGACCCACCACGATGGCATCGGCGCCATCGGCGAAGGCCTGGGCGACGCCCACGGTGCGCTTCTGGTCATCGCCCACCGGGCCACCCGGGCGGATGCCCGGGCAGACGATGGAGAAGCCCGACCCGGTGGCGGCGCGGATCGGCGCGGCCTCCTGGCCAGAGGCGATGACGCCGTCGATGCCGGCCGCCTGGGCGGCGAGCGCGCGCTCGACCACCACGTCCACCGGCGAGCGGTCGATGCCCATGCCGCGCAGGTCGTCCTGGCCCATCGAGGTCAGCACGGTCACCGCCAGCAGGCGCATGTCGCCGCTGTTGGCGGCGGCGCAGGCCTCCATCATCGCCGGGTGCCAGCCGTGGATGGTGGCGTAGCTCACCGGCCACTGCGACAACCGCCTGATCACCGCGGCGGCGGTGGCGGGGATGTCGAAGAACTTCAGATCGACGAAGACGCGCTTGTCGCGTGCGGCGAGCGCATCGAGCACCTGGAAGTACTCGCCCGAGGCCAGCAGTTCCATGCCGATCTTGTAGAACGACACGCTGTCGCCCAGCCGGTCCACCCAGGCCAGGGCCTCGTCGCGGCCGGGCACGTCCAGCGCGACGATCAGGCGCTCGTCGTCACGCAGCGGCAGCGGTGCGCGGCTCACGGCGCGTAGTCCAGCGCAGCGCGCTTGGCATCGTGGCGGGCCTGGCGCGACTGGGTGTAATCGTTGTTGAACTGCGCCGGCTCGAAGCCGCCGTAGGTCGGGTTGGGCAGCATCCACCAGCGCTCGCCGAACCAGTCGTGGTACTGCTGCAGCAGCGCGTCGCGGCCCTCGTTGGTGTTGGCGGTGACTTCGACGAAATCGCCCAGCTGGTCGCCGAACTGCATCAGCACGCGGTACTTCTGACCGGCCAGGCGGCGGCGGCAGTTCTTCTCGCTGCCGGCCTGCTCGCAGCCTTCCACCACGGTGCCCAGACCGAGGAACACGCTGTCATCGGCCACCGGCAGGCCCTCGGCGCGCAGGTTGGCCAGGGTGGCGTCCTTGAGGTGCACGGCGCGGTTGGAGATGTACAGCAGGGTCACGCCGCGGGCGTTGGCCGCCTTGGCGAAGTCGACCACGCCGGGGATCGCCTTGGCCTTCTTCTCGGCCACCCACTGGTCCCAGGTCATCTCGTCGTATTCCTTGCCGTCGCGCACCAGGCGCGCCTGGTAGGGCGAGTTGTCCAGCACGGTCTCATCCACGTCCAGCACCACCGCCGGCTTCAGGCCCTTGGCTTCGTTGCCGCGCTCTTCCGGCACCAGCGCATCCCAGTGGGCTTCCTTCAGCGCGGCATCCAGGCGGTCGGCGGCGGCGCGGTAGGTCTGCTCGGTGATCGCACGGTATTCCTGCGAACGCTGCATCCACAGCACGGCATTGAGGTTGTCGTTGGCGGCCACGGCGGCATCGCCGGTGGCAGCCGGCGCGGCGGCCGCAGCGGCGGCGACCGGCGGAGCGGCATCGGCCGGGGCTTCGGTGCGCTTGCAGGCGGTCAGCGCCATCGCGGCGCAGGCAAGCACGGACAGGGAAACAGCAGCAGTACGACGCATCGGGATCACCAGCAACAAAGTCGCGCCAGTTTACCGGCTTGTCCGGCCCCGTTCATGCCATCGGTAGGGCTCGGCTATGCTGCACCCCCTGAAAGACCGTGGAGCGCCCCGTGACCGATGACACCCAGACCCCTGCCCTGCCCGTGCTGAGCGCGGCCCAGGCCCGCACCCTGGGCTGCCTGATCGAGAAGGAGGCCACCACCCCGGATGCCTACCCGCTGACGGTCAATGCCGCCCAGGTGGCGGCCAACCAGAAGACCGCGCGTGAGCCGGTGATGGCCCTGTCGGCCGGCGACGTGCACCACGCGCTGCGCCAGCTGGAGACGCTGGGGCTGGCCCGCCAGCAGTTTTCCTCGCGCGCCGAGCGCTACGAGCACCGCGCCGGCAGCGCGCTGGACCTGACCCGCCAGCAGCTGGCGGTCCTGGGCCTGTTGCTGCTGCGCGGCCCGCAGACGGTGAACGAGCTGCTGACCCGCAGCGAGCGGCTGTTCCAGTTCCAGGATGCCGACGAGCTGCGCCACCATGTGGAGCGCATGATCCAGCGCGGCCTGGCCGTCCAGCTGCCGCGCGCCAGCGGCCAGCGCGAAGACCGCTACATGCACCTGCTGGCCGGGCCGGTGGACGTGCAGGCGCTGGCGGAGGCGTACAAGGCCGCGCCGACCAGTGGCGGTGGTGGCAGCGCGGCGCTGGATGCGCGCGTGCAGCAGTTGGAGACCACCGTGGCCGAGTTGCAGGAACAACTGGCGGAGCTGCGCGCGCAATTGGGTGGCTGAAGAGCAGCCGGGCAGAGCCCGGCTCTACGGGGTGTCTGGCAGCCTCCGGATTGCCGGGCTTGCCCGGCAATCGAGCCCAGCCACGCATCCGTAGTGCCGGGCGCTGCCCGGCAATCCCGCCGAGCCCGGCCACGCATCCGTAGTGCCGGGCGCTGCCCGGCAATCCAGCCCAGCCCGGCCATGCAGCCGTCGTCCCGGGCTCAGGCCGTCATGACGCCACGACCGCCGGGGCGCCTGGCGTGGCGAACAGCAGCACCACATCGCCTCCGTGCGGTGGCGGCAACAGCAGGTCGCCGCGGTCTTCCATGCCGAGCTTGCGCAGCAGGGCGGCCGAGCGCAGGTTGTCCGGCGACACGATGCCGTACAGGTCGGTGTGGTGCAGCACATCACGCGCGTAGTGCATCACCCCGCGCGCGGCTTCCAGCGCATAACCCTGGCCTTCGTACGGCGACAGCAGCGCGTAGCCGATGTCCGGTGCCGGCAATCCATCGCGGCGCACCAGCCCGGCATTGCCCAGCCACGCCCCGTCGCTGCGGCGGATGATGGCGTACATGCCGAAACCGTTGAGGGCATAGCTGCCCAGCACGCGCTCGGCGGTGTAGGCACGCGCCTGCGCCAGGGTGCGCACGCCGCGGTCGGCAATGTTGCGGATGAACCCCGGTTCGTTGAGCAGGGCCAGCATGTCGGCCGCATCGTGGTCGGGATCGATCAGGCGCAGGTGCAGGCGGTCGGTCTGGATCACGGCGGACATGCGGGTCACTGCGCAGGAAGAGGCCCCGATTGTGCAATGCGCGCCCCGAACACGGTAGAGCCGACCGCTGGTCGGCTGCTCTTCGACCCGGCATACGGCAGCCAACCAGCGGCCCGGCGCTACCGGGCGCGCGTGCTCAGTCGAACAACGCCTGGATCGCGGCCAGCCCCGCGCTGGCGCGCTCCTTCTTGCGCTCGGCATCGGCCACCGGATCGGCGCCGTCGCGCTGCATTTCCTCGGCCGGGAGCTCTTCGAAGAACCGGCTGGGCTTGAGCCGCACGTGCTCGCCGAACTTGCGGGTGAGCTTGCTGTAGCTCATCCACAGCTGCACCTTGGCGCGGGTGATGCCAACGTACAGCAGGCGGCGCTCTTCCTGCAGGTTGCCTTCGTCCAGGCTGACCTGGTGCGGCAGCACGCCGTCCTCGCAGCCGATGATGAAGACATAGGGAAATTCCAGGCCCTTGGACGCGTGCAGGGTCATCATCCGCACCTGGTTGCCGCCATCGTCCTTGTCGTTGCGCGACAACAGCGCCAGCTGTGCGGCCAGGTCGGCGGTCGAGGCGCCACGCGGACCGCCTTCGAACCACTGCGCCAGCTCTTCCAGGTTGGCCAGGCGGCGCTGGTACACCGACTCTTCCTTGCAGGCGCTGCGCAGCTCGGAGACCAGGCCCGATTCCTTGACCAGCCGCCGCACCAGGTCGCCTGAACTGAGCTGCGGCATCTGCGCGCGCAGGTCACGCAGGATGTCGGTGAAGCGGCTCAGGCCGTTGGCCGCGCGCGGCGGCAACTGCGACAGCGCGCCGATCGCTTCGGCGGCATGCGCCATCGGCAGGTCCTTCTCCGACGCCAGTTCGGCCAGCTTGGCCAGCGTACCGGCGCCGACTTCGCGCTTGGGCGACTGCACCGCCCGCATGAAGGCGGTGTCGTCGTCGGGGTTCACCAGCAGGCGCAGCCACGACAGCGTGTCCTTGACCTCCTGGCGCTCCAGGAACGCGGTGCCGCCGGTGATGTGGTACGGCGCGCGCACCAGCTGCAGCGCCTTTTCCAGCGGCCGCGACTGGAAGTTGCCGCGGAACAGGATGCAGAAATCGCTCCACGGAATCTGCTTGGAGGTGGCCAGGTAGGAAATCTCGGCAGCCACTTTTTCCGCTTCGTGCTCGCTGTTGCGGCACTCCCACACACGGATGCGTTCGCCGTCGGCCTGGTCGCTCCACAGCTTCTTGAGGTGCTCGTGCGGGTTGTTGGCGATCAGCGCATTGGCCGCGCGCAGCACGCGGTTGGAGCAGCGGTAGTTCTGCTCCAGCTTGATGATCTCCAGCGCCGGGTAATCGCGCGCCATCTGCTGCAGGTTTTCCGGGTTGGCGCCACGCCAGGCATAGATCGACTGGTCATCGTCGCCCACGCAGGTGAAATTGCCCTTGCTGCCGGCCAGCTGCTTGAGCAGCCGGTACTGCGCATCGTTGGTGTCCTGGCATTCGTCCACCAGCAGGTAGCCGATACGCTCGCGCCAGCCCAGGGCGATCTCCGGGTTCTCTTCCAGCACCTGCACCGGCAGGCGGATCAGGTCGTCGAAATCGACCGCGTTGAAGGCGCTGAGGCGCAGCTGGTAGCGCTCGTAGACGCTGGCCGCTTCCTTCTCGCGGTTGCTGCGCGCGGCGGCCATCGCCTGCTCCGGCGAAAGACCGGCGTTCTTGGCGCGCGAGATCAGGTTCTTCACGTCCTCGATGTCGTCCGGCTTGGCGCCGTACATCAGGTCCTTGACCTGCGACGTCGCATCGTCGGCATCGAAGATCGAGAAGCCGCGCTTGAGCCCGACCGAGGCGTGCTCGATCTGCAGGAATTTCAGGCCCAGGGCGTGGAAGGTACAGATCGTCACTTCGTCGGCATCTTCGCTGCGCAGGCGCTTTGCCACGCGCTCGCGCATTTCCTTGGCCGACTTGTTGGTGAAGGTGATGGCCGCGATGCGACGCGCCGGATAGCGCTTGCTGGCGATCAGCTGGCCGATCTTCTCCACGATCACGCGCGTCTTGCCGCTGCCTGCGCCCGCGAGCACCAGCAGAGGACCTTCGCAGTGCAGGACTGCCGCGCGTTGGGGGGGATTGAGACCGTGCATGCCAACTCCGGGGGAGCGGCATTGTAGCGGGCCGCGCCGGTGCGTCGAAGGCCGGGGACGATTGACGCGTCCGCGCGGCCTGCGCTATTGAGGGGGATCGTGTGAAGAAGGAAACATGGCGTGATGAACGGATTCATTCCCGGGTGCCGGGCCGTGCTGCTGGGTGCGGTGCTGTGCGGGGCGGTGGGCACTGCGGGGGCGGCGGAGGCCGATGCACCTGTCTTCGACCCGTGGGCCGCCGACGTGCTGGGGTCGGAAACGTTCCTGGCCTCCCACCCGGACATGCGCTATCGCAAACTCGGCAACGAAGCGCTCAAGCGCGGGCGGCCCGAGCAGGCGCGGGGCTATTACCGGCAGGGCGCGCGCTATGCCGACAAGCTGTCGCAGGCGGCCCTGGCCGAACTGCTGTGGAACGGCGTGGGCGGGCCGGCCGACCGCGCGGCCGCCTACGCCTGGATGGATCTGGCCGCCGAACGCGGCGACCGCTTCCTGCTGGTGCATCGCGAACGCTACTGGGCGGCGCTGGACCCGGCCGAACGCGACCGGGCGCTGGTGGAGGGGCAGGCCCTGTACGACACCTACGGCGACGCGGTGGCCAAGCCGCGCCAGGAGCGCGAGATGCGCCGCGGCCGCAACGAGGTGACCGGCAGCCGGCTGGGCTGGATTGGCGCGTTGAAGATGACCGTGCGCGGCGAGGATGGTCAGCAGCACGCCATGCCGGTGGACCGCTTCCTGCAGGACCGCTACTGGGAACCGGCGCAGTACTGGCACTGGCAGGCCCAGGCGCTGGAACAGATGCAGCGCGCCGGCACGGTGGAAGTCGGCCCCGCTACCGGTGTGCCACCGGCCGAGTAGACGGGCGCGCGGCGACACCGGCCATCTGCGGATAAAATGCGGCATGGCCAAGCTCTATTTCTACTATTCGGCGATGAACGCCGGCAAGACCACCACGCTGCTGCAGTCGGCGCACAACTACCGCGAGCGCGGCATGCGCGTGGCCATCCTGACCCCGCGCCTGGACGATCGCGCCGGGCGCGGCGTGGTGGCCTCGCGGATCGGGCTGAAGGCCGATGGCGTGGCATTCGCCGGCGATACCGATCTGCAGCGGCTGATCGCCGCGGACATCGCAGCGGGCGGGCCGCTGGGGTGCGTGCTGGTGGATGAGGCCCAGTTCCTCACCCGCAGCCAGGTCTGGCAGTTGAGCGAAGTGGTCGATGAACTGCGCATTCCGGTGCTGTGCTACGGCCTGCGCACCGACTTCCGCGGCGAGCTGTTTGAAGGCAGCCAGTACCTGCTGGCCTGGGCCGACGAGATGCAGGAGATCAAGACCATCTGCCACAGCGGCAAGAAGGCGACGATGACCGTGCGCGTGGACGAACACGGCCATGCCGTGCAGGACGGCCCGCAGGTGGAAATCGGCGGCAACGAACGCTACGTGTCGGTCAGCCGCGCCGAGTTCAAGAAGATCACCCGCGGCGAAGGCCGCATCGATCCGATGCAGGCCCCGCTGCCGCTGTGATGGTGTGGAGCCGGGCAGAGCCCGGCTCTACGTCAATAGAGCGTGCGTTCCGGCGCGCCCACCGGCGGCGGGCTGTACTGGTACAGCCAGGTTTCGGTCAACGTGCGGCCACCGCTGCGCAGGTACAGGCGGATGTCGATCTGCTGGGTGCTGTCATCCGGCGGCACCACGTCGAACATGGCCCGGTAGCCCTTGATCTCGCGCAGCGGGCGCGCCGAGACGATCTCGGTGCGGCCACGGCTGACCTGCACCACCGCTTCCACCTCGGCCTTGTCGATCAGCGCAGCCAGCTCGCCCCCTTCGAAGTCCACGGCGAAGCGCCAGGAGAAGTACTCGCGCTTCTTGCCGATCACCCCGCCCAGGCCGGTGCGGCTGTCCACGCAGTGCGCCATCGGCGGGCGTGCCGGCGGCTGCGCGCCCCAGTACAGCCGGTAGCCCATCAGCAGTTCCTGCCCCGGCTGCGGCTTCGCCTCGGGGTTCCAGAACGCCACGATGTTGTCGAAGGTCTCGTCCACGGTGGGAATCTCCACCAGCTGCACCGAGCCCTTGCCCCATTGGCCCTTCGGCTCCACCCACAGGCACGGGCGCTTCTCGTAGAACACGCCGTCGTCCTGGTAGTGGTCGAAGTTGCGGTCGCGCTGGAGCAGGCCGAAGCCGCGCGGGTTGTTGTCCACGAACATGTTGAAACGCAGCTGCGCCGGGTTGCACAGCGGGCGCCAGATCCACTCGCCGGCGCCGGTCCACATCGACAGCCCATCGGTATCGTGGATTTCCGGGCGCCAGTCCCAGGCCATGCGGCGGTCGTTCTCGCCCACCTGGTACATGCTGGTGCACGGGGCAATGCCCAGCCGCTCGATCGCCTTGCGCGGGTACAGCGCGCAGTCGATGTCCATCAGCAGCACATCGCCGTTGGTGATGGCGAAGCGGTAGGCGCCGGCAACGCTGGGCGAATCCAGCAGCGCGTACACCACCAGCGTGTTGGAGTCGGCAGCCGGCTGCTCCAGGTAGTACGCGATGAAGTCCGGGAATTCCTCCGGACGGCCCATGCCGGTGTCGATCGCCAGGCCGCGCGCCGACTGGCCGTACTGGCCCTCCTTGCCGACCGCGCGGAAGTAGCTCGCGCCGAGGAAGGCGGCGAAGTCGCGGTCGGTGTCCTGGCGGGTGTTGAGGCGGAACCCGGCAAACCCGAGGTCGGGCGGCAGGTGGCTGCCCTTCAGGCCGCTCTTGCCGTAGTCGAACGCGGCCGGATCGTAGGCCAGTTCCTGCGCGGCGCCATCGACCACGTCGTACATCCGCACCGGGGAATGGAAATACAGCCCGAGGTGGAAGAACTTGGCCTGGTACCTGCCGGGCTGGTCGGCCCACAAGGCGTGGTCCTGGCGGTAGCGGATGGATTGGTACTGGTCCCAGTCCAGCGCTTCCAGCGGTCCCGGCAGGGTGCGCTTGTGGGTCTGGTACGCCGCCTGGGACAGCGCGCGCGCCTGGCCCTTGAGGGTGGCGAAGTCGAACGGCTGCGGCTGGCCGAGGCGGCGCAGGCCGACCTGGCTGCCCTGCGCGGCACAGGCCGGCAGCGCGGGCAGGCCGGCGGCGGCCAGGGCCAGGGAAGCGGTGCGGATGAAGTCGCGTCGTTGCATGCAGGCAGCGATGGCAGGAAAGGGCCGGCCATCATAGGCAGGCGAACGTTAATTCGCCGAGGTGGACGCGGCGGAGCGTTCAGCCAGCGCCAGCGACGGACAGGCCTGCAGCGCCTGCGCCACCTCGTGCGCCATCGCACCCCCCTGCGGCAGCTGCCGGCGCACGTCGGCCTGCAGCTGCGAAAGCGCCTGGCGGCCGCGTTGCGGCGCCTCGCCGCAGGACAGCAGCGCCAGCGACGCGCGCGCCTGCCAGCGCCGCTGGCGGGTGTCGGGCGCGTCGCCGCGGTGCTGCGCCAGGGCTTCCAGTACCCGTCGCGCCTCCACGTGCTGCCCCATCCTTATCAGGTTGCGCGCCCAGGCCAGCTGCAGGTCCTGCTGCTGCGACGCCGCCGCCGGGCCGGCCGGGGCAATGCGTCGCATCAACGCGATCAGCCGTTCACCGGCCTGACGCGGATCGCCGTGTTCGCCGATGACGCCCGCCATCGCCCGGTCGGCCTGCAGTACCAGGGGATCCAGCTCGCCGCGCTGAGCGGCCTGCCACTGCCGCCCTTCCTGCAGGGCCGCCAGCGCCTCCCGCCAGCGCCCGCTGCCGGCCAGCGCCATGCCCTGGTCGTACAACCCCTGCGGCAGCAGGCGCACGCAGTCCGGCTGGCGCCAGATGGCGACGGCGTGGGCGAAATCGACTTCGGCTGCGGCGCTGTCGCCGCGTTCCAGCGCCAACTGCCCCATCGCATGCCAGGTCAGCCCGGTATCGCGGTGCTGTTCGCCCAGCGCCAGCCGGGTCAGGCGGTGGACCTGCTGCAGCATCGCCTCGGCCTGGTCCAGGTCGCCTCGCTGCAGGGTAAGCACCGCGCGCAGCCGTCGTATCGACAGGGTTTCCGGATGATCCGGCCCGTACAGGCTGACCGCGTCCGCCCAGGCCATATGCAGGGTCTGTTCGGCACCCGCCAGATCGCCCTGCGCCGCCAGCGTTTCGCCGAGGTGCCGGCGCAGCGTGATCAGCTGTGGGTGGCGCCCACCCACCCGGGTCTGCAGCAGCTGCAGTGCCTGGCGGTAGCCCGCCAACGCCGCCTGCGGATGGCCTTCGTCGCTGTCCAGCGCGGCCAGATCGGCCAGGCTCTCGGCGGTGGCCACTGCATCGCGCAGTACATCGCGGCGCAGCGCCAGCGCAGCGGCGAAGGCCGCGCGTGCCGGGTCGCGGTAGCCGAGCAGCTGCTGGCAGCGCCCCAACTGGGCGTGGTACTCGGCTACCAGCGTCGGCATCTGCAGCCGCTGCTGGTTCGCCAGGGCCTGCATCGGCAGCAGATGGCCAACGCAGTCGCGCGAGCGGCCGAGCATGCGCAGCGCGCGCCCACGCTGGGTCACCGCTTCCAGCTGCAGCGCCGGCGGCACATCCTCGACCTGCTCCAGCAGCGCGCGCTGGCGGTCCAGCGTCTGCAGGGCCAGCTGGTAGTCGCCCATGCCGATCCGCAGGCGGCCGATCACCCCCTCCAGATCGGCCAGCGACAGGGGCTGGTCGGCCAGCTCCACTTCGCCGCGCTGCTGCCCGGTCGCCAGCAGCTGGCGTACGTCGAAACTGCCGTGGCGCACGCCGGCAGCGCGGTCGAACAGACCCACGGTGAAATCCTGCATGGCCTGTGCACGGGCGATCTCGCGGCGCGCCTGCTGCATCTGCCACAGCGCCAGCACCGCCAGCGCGATCAATGCCAGCACGCTCACCGTGCCCAGGCCGACGCCCCAGCGGTGGCGGCCGATGTACTTGCGCAGCCGGTAGAGCGTGCCCTGCGGGCGCGCGTGGATCGGGCGGCCTTCGAGGAACCGGCGCAGGTCCTGCGCCAGCGCCTCGACCGAGGCGTAGCGCTGCCCGGGTTCCTTCTGCAGCGCCTTGAGCAGCACCGTGTCCAGGTCGCCACGGACCCGCCGTGCCAGCCGCCGCAGCGCCGCGCCCGCCGCACCGGCCTCGGCGGCACGGCGCAGCAGCACGCTGGAGGCGCGCGGCGCGCTGACCTCCATGATCGAACGCTCCCACTCGGCATCGCTGTGCCGGCGCAGGCGATAGGGTTTCTGCCCGGTAATCACTTCGAACAGCACCACGCCCAGCGAGTACACATCGGTCAGCGTGGTCACCGGCTCGCCGCGGACCTGCTCGGGCGCGGCGTAGTGCAGGGTGAACGCGCGCGCCTCGGTGGGCGGGTGCGCAGGAGGCTCGCCCTGGTCGGCATCGAGCAGTTTGGCGATGCCGAAATCCAGCAGCTTCACCTCACCGTCGGCGGTGACCAGGATGTTGGACGGCTTCAGATCGCGGTGCACGATCAGGTTGGCGTGCGCATGGGTGACCACCGCGCACACCTGCAGCATCAGCTGCAGGCGGCGCTCGAGCGGCAGCTGCAGGCGCTGGCAGTAATCGGTGATCGGCTCGCCTTCGACATACGCCAGGGCCAGGTAGGGCTGGCCCTGCAGGTCCATGCCGGCATCCAGCAGCTGCGCCAGGTGCGGGTGCTGCAGGCGGGCCAGGATGTCGCGCTCGCGGCTGAAGCGCTGGCGCAGTCCGGGGTCGGCATAGCCGCTGCGCAGCAGCTTCAACGCCACCTGGCGCTGGTACAGCCCGTCGGCCCGTTCGGCCAGCCACACTTCGCCCATGCCCCCCTGCCCAAGCGGGCGCAGCAGCCGGTACGGCCCGACCAGGCTGCCCACACGGCTGTCCTCTGGCGCGGCGGTCCACAGCGGCTGGGCCATGAACTCCTCGCTCTCCCGTTCGTGCGCCAGCAACCGCTCCAGGTCGTCGGCCAGTGCCGCGTCTTCGGCGCGCAGCTGCGCCAGCCGCTGCGCACGCTGTGCGTCGGTCAGGTCCAGCAACGGATCCAGCAGCGATGACAACCGCCGCCAGCGCGAAGCGTCCATCGATCCCCTCCCCGCCTGCTGACTGACTGCCCGCCCGCGCCGCCACGCGGGGCCTGGATGCCGCTGCGCTAGTCCTCGCGGACCGAGGCCAGCAGGAACATCCGTGCCTTCTGCCAGTCGCGCCGGATGCTGCGCTCCGAACGCTGGCAGAGTTCGGCGATCTCCTGTTCGGACAGGCCGGCGAAGTAGCGCAGTTCCACCACCCGCGCCAGATGCCCATCCACCGCCTGCAGCCGCGCCAGCGCTACGTCCAGCGCCAGCAGGTCCTCGTCCAGGCGCACACCGCTGCTGCTGTTCTCCGGGATCTCGGCCACGCGTTTGAGGTCGCCGCCGCGCTTGCGCGCGAGCCGGTTGCGGGCGTAATCCACCACCACGCTGCGCATCGCCGAGGCGGCATAGGCGAAGAAGTGGGCGCGGTCCTCGAAGCGGGCCGCACCGCGCGCGCCCAGCAGCTTGAGGTAGGACTCATGCACCAGCGAGGTGGCGTCCAGCGTGCGGTTCTGCTGCCCCGCCAGCTGCCGCCGCGCCATGCTGTGCAGCTCCTGGTAGAGCAGGGTCAGCACCCGGTCCAGCGCGGCGCGGTCGCCCGCGCGGGCCGAATCCAGCCATACGGTGATATCCGCGCTTTCGTTCATCGCACACCCCCGCCGGTGACGTTGGCCGGACTATAACGCCCCGTGGGAGACGGCCGCGAGACGATCCGGCGACGGCCACCTCAGCGCTGGCAGTGCCCGCACCAGACGCTGGCACGCTGGCCGATGGTGGCGTGGCGCAGGGGGCGCCCGCACTGGCGGCAGGGCTGGCCGTCGCGGCCGTAGACCAGCAGCTCCTGCTCGAAATAGCCCGGCGCCCCGTCGGGGTTGATGAAATCGCGCAGGGTAGTGCCGCCACGGGTGATGGCGTGGCCCAGGATCTGCTTCACCGCCGTGGCCAGCCGCTGGTAGCGTTCGCGGGAGATGCGCCCGGCTTCGCGCAGCGGGTTGATGCCGGCCATGAACAGGCTCTCGGCGGCGTAGATGTTGCCCACGCCCACCACGATGCCCTGGTCCATCAGGAAGGTCTTCACCGAGGCGCTGCGGCCACGGCTGCGCTGGAACAGGTAGTCGCCGTCGAAGGCGTCGTCCAGCGGCTCCGGACCCAGCCCGGCCAGCAGTTCGTGGGTTTCCCCGGCCGGCTGCCAGAGCAGGCTGCCGAACCGGCGCGGGTCGTTGAAGCGCAGCAGGCGGCCGTTGTCCAGGCTGATGTCCACGTGGTCGTGGGCACGCACGGGGGTGTCGCCCGGCAGCACGCGCAGGCTGCCGGACATGCCCAGGTGCAGCAGCGCGCTGCCGATGGCGGTATCCAGCAGCAGGTACTTGGCGCGGCGGCGCACGCCGTCGATGGCCTGGCCGGGCAGCAGCGCGGCGATTTCCGCCGGGATCGGCCAGCGCAGATCCGCCCGGCGCAGGATCACGCCATGCACGCGGCGGCCTTCCAGGTGCGGCGCCAGGCCGCGACGGGTGGTTTCAACTTCGGGAAGCTCGGGCATGGGGAGATTCTAGCGAGCCCCCGCCGGCTCCGGGCGGACCGGCTCAGCGCGGCGGCGCGGCCAGTTCCTTGGCGCTCAGGTACCCATCGCCGTTGGCATCCTGCGTGTGGAAGCGCTGGGTCAGGGTCTGGCGTTGCTGTTCACGGGTGATCGGGCTGCCCTTGCCGCCCGGCAGCTCGTCGCGGGTCAGCACGCCATCGCCGTTGCGGTCCATGCGGTCGAACGCGTACAGCATCCACTGCACGTATTCCTCCACGCTGACCTTGCCGTCGCCATCGCTGTCCATGCGCTGCAGGTAGCTGCCGGTATCGGTCACCTGGGCCTGGGCAGCGGCGCTGGCCAGCAGCAGGACCAGCCACGAAAAACGCCGCGCAGGGCGGCGTTCTTCGTGCAGCGCGTGCAGCAGGGGCACGGCTCAGTGCGCCGTCAGCGCGTAGCCCTTCAGGCGCGCGGCGTAGTTCTGCAGCGCGGCGATGCCACTGGCCTCGGCCTCGTGGCACCAGGCCTGCAGCAGCTTCAGGCGCTCGGCGGCATCGTTGCCGCGGGCCTCGAGCAGGGCCGCCAGACGTGCGCGGTGCTCGACCAGCACGCGGATGCGGGGGCGCTGTTCGACCCAGGTGCTGAGCTGGGCACGGCAGTCGGGCTTGAGCCAGCGGCCATCATTGACCAGGCCACGGCGCATGCGGCGCGGCAGCAGCTTGCGCAGCTTGGCGCCGGCCATCGCGGCCTCTTCGCGCAGCGCCGGCACGAACACGTTGCGCTGGTAATCGGTCATCGCCTGGAAGCGGTGCGACAGCAGTGCCTTGAGGGTTTCCGCATCCGGCACGGCAATGTTCGGGCGCACGTCCATGCTCGGCGCCACGCGCAGCACCTTGGCCAGGCGCAGCGCCTGCAGGCCGCGGATCGCGGCCCAGCCGATATCGAACTCCCAGCGGCGCATCGAGAAGCGGGCCGAGCTGGGGAAGGCGTGGTGGTTGTTGTGCAGCTCTTCGCCGCCGATCCAGAACGCCCACGGGGTCAGGTTGGTGGAGGTGTCGGCCGATTCAAAGTTGCGGTAGCCCCACCAGTGGCCCAGGCCGTTGACCACGCCGGCGGCCCAGAACGGAATCCAGGCCATCTGGATGGCCCACAGGGCCACGCCGGGCAGGCCGAACAGCACGCTGTTGATCGCCAGCAGCGCGACCGGGCCGAGGTTGGCGTGCGGGGTGTACAGGTGGCGCTCGATCCAGTCGTCGGGCGCACCGCGGCCGTACTGCTCGATGTCCGCGCGCATGCCGCGGGCTTCGCGGTACAGCTCCACGCCGCGCCAGAACACCTTGCCGATGCCCTTGGTCACCGGGCTGTGCGGGTCTTCGTCGGTTTCCACCTTGGCGTGGTGCTTGCGATGGATCGCCACCCACTCCTTGGTGATCATCGAGGTGGTCAGCCAGGTCCAGAAGCGGAAGAAGTGGGCGATGACCGGATGGAAATCCACGCCGCGGTGTGCCTGGCTGCGATGCAGGTACAAGGTGACGGCGAAGATGGTCAGCTGGGTGAACACCAGCAGCACCAGCGCCATGCCCCACCAGCCGAGGCCGACGACACCGCCGGTCAGGAAGTTGAGGAGCGTATCGAACATCGCAGGACTCCGGGCCGCAGTGGCCAACAAGGAAACGGGTACACCTTCGGACATGATGGGGCCTGACGTTGCAAACTTCATCCATCCGGTGCGATTTTTAGCGCGTCATTCAGTTCAATCCCTCCTTCGTGAGCATGCCCCCGCATTCATGACAGTTGCCGCCTCTTCCCCCTCCCCGTCATCCACCGCCCCGCTGATCGAACTGGACCGCGCCTGCGTGATCCGGGGCCAGGTGCGGGTACTGCACGATCTCAGCCTGCGCATCGCCCAGGGCCAGCACACCGCGCTGCTCGGCCCCAACGGCTGCGGCAAGTCCTCCTTCATCAAGCTCATCACCCGCGAGCTGTATCCGCTGGCCCACGGCGACGGCACGGTGGCCGTGCGCGTGCTGGGGCAGAACCGCTGGCAGGTGGACCGGCTGCGCTCGCAGCTGGGCATCGTCACCGGCGACCTCAGCAGCAACCTGGCCGACATGCCCGGGCTGACGGTCGAAGAGGCCGTGCTGTCGGGGTTCTTCGCCAGCTTCGTGGTGCCGGCCTTCCGTGAAATCACCGAGGACATGCGCGCACGGGTGCGTGAAACCCTGGCCATGACCGCCGCCCTGCCGCTGCTGCAGCGCCGCTATGCCGAGCTGTCGGCCGGCGAGACGCGGCGGGTGCTGATCGCGCGTGCGCTGGTCAACCGCCCGCAGGCGCTGCTGCTGGACGAGCCATCCACCGGCCTGGACCTGGTGGCGCGCCAGCACCTGATCGCCACCATGCGTGCGCTGGCCGCGCAGGGCATCACCCTGGTGCTGGTCACCCACCATATCGACGAGGTCATTCCGGAGATCGAGCGGGTGGTGCTGCTGCGCGCCGGCAGGATCGTCGCCGACGGCAGCCGCGCGGCGCTGCTGCGTGACGCGCCGCTGTCGGAGGTTTTCGGCGGCCCGATCCAGGTGATGGAGCAGGATGGACGCCTGAGCGCGTTCGCCGGCTGAGCGCGACGCCCGCCGTTGCGTGTGCGAAGGGGGCGGGACCCTGCCCCGCCCCCCGCCTCCCTCAGAAGGCCAGTGCCCGCGCCCGCGATTCGATCGGGGCCATGCGGCTCTGGTCCTGCAACTGCAGATCACGCAGCTCGAACGGCGCCGCATAGCCACGCGGCAGCGCCACGCTGGCGAACGGCAGGCGCAGCTCGGCACTGCCCGGCACGTCGAACCAAGCCGCGCTGTGCGCCTGCGCCACCGGCCGCAGTTGCCCGTCCGGGCCGGTGGCATACAGCGTGCCGCGTGCCTCGTACCGCCCGGGTGCGCCGATCTGCAACGGCAGGCGGACGACGCGGCCGGTTGCATCCGCCTCGGCCTGCCCGCTGAAACGCGCGGTCGGCTGCGCCACCGCGAAGGCGACCTTGGCATCGCGCTGCACGCCCTTGGCGCTCACGAAGGCCTGCAGCTCCCACAGGCCCTGCACCGTGCCCACCTCCTGCGGAAGGGTCACCTGCGCCTGCAGGCCATCCCTGCCGGCCACCAGCGGTACCGGCCAGCTGCGTCCATCGGGCGCCACCAGCAGCGCCTCGCCGGCGGCCGGCAGCGCCCGCGCGGTAGAGCGCCCCGCTGCCAGCGCGGCGCTGCCGCCGTCGTCCTGCAGGCGTGCGCTCACCACCACGCGGCCACCGGCGAGCACCTGCTGGCGGTCGGCCTGCAGGCGCAGCGCAACCGGGCTGTTGGGTTCCAGCACCTGCACCACGTAGCGCCCCTGCGCCTGCGCGCTCTGCAGGCGGTACGTGCCCACTGCGGCACTGCCACCGGTACGCACCATCGCCGTGCCGGTGCCGGCGGCCATGCCGGTGGCGCGCAGCTGTTCGGCGTCCACCACACGGTTCACCGCCAGCGCGCCGGCCGGGTCGCGCACCTCCCACTGCTCGGGCCGCAGCGCCCGCGCGCCCTGCACCGGGCTGACCTGGATCACCGCATCCGGTGCCGTCAACGGCAGCGCCACGCCACGCTGCAACGCAGCGGCGTCCACGGTTTCCCAGTAGCTGCGGCTGAGCGCGGCCTGGGGTGCCGGCGGTGCCAACGCCTGGCTCGGGTCCAATGCCCAGGCGAAGCTCAGCGGCGCGCGTTCCGCCGCCTCGGCCGGCATCGCGGCGCGTTCCACGCGCGGCGCCACCTGGTCGGTGCTGCGCGCCGGCAGCAGGGGTTGCGCGGCCTGCAGCGGCGCGGCCAGCACAGCGGCGGCCACGGCCACCACGATCGTCAGTCTTGAAGTCATGGTGTGCTCCTCACAGGGCCAGGTCGTTGCGCAGGATGGTGCCCAGGCCGAAGCACTCGCGGCGGCTCTGGTTGTGGCTCAACGGCTCGGCGCCGTTGGTGCGCTGCTTGTCGGTGAACCAGGTGGTGCCGGCGGCCTTCTGGCTGCTGCACTCCAGGAAGCCGTCCGAGCAGCTGTTCAACCAGTTCTGGGTGAATTCCAGCCCGACGTTCTGCGCATAGCCCCCGCAGTAGCTGTTGCTGTCCCACACCGCAGACTCCACGTCCGAACCCACCACGGCACGGAACGGCTTGGGCAGCGCCGGGCGCCCGGCCGTGCCGTACAGGTTCTGCGCGTTGTAGGTGGCCATGTGGCCCACCTGCTGCTGGCGCACCGCGTCGTTGGTGTAGCCCAGCAGCCAGCCCACCGAGGTTTCGAAGGTGTTGCCGTTGAGCACCGCATCGGCCAGCGGCGTGCCGGCCGAGGACGGTGCCAGCGCGGTGACCTTGCTGACCGTCTGGATGATCTTCGGATAGCGGCTGTCGTACGTGGGGTTGGACAGGATCCAGCGCACCACGTTGCCGCCGTTGGAATGGGTGATCACCACCAGCCTGGTGATGCCCTTGCCGTTGATGAAGGTGGTCAACTGCCCGGCCAGGCAACCGGCGGCCTCGGGCTTCCACATGTACTGGGTGAAGTCGCAATTGATGACGGTGTAGTTGGCACTGTTGGGCAGCCCCAGCCGTACCGTGTCGATGATGCCGGGCTGCCAGTAGTCGGCACGCGCATCGGTCTGCGCGCCCGTGCCATGCACGAACGCCACCCCCACCACATCCGCTGCCTGCGCACCGCTGCACGCCAGCATCAGGCCCACGGCCAGGCCGACGCCCATCCTTCCTGCGTTGCTTCGCATCCGTTGTCTCCCACGTCAGGTGATCCCCCTGGTTTCCGGCAGCGGCTCACTATCGGATGCAATGATCGACATTCGCATGACAGATGACCGTGCCTTTGGCGGAAGCTATGCCGTAAGCGCATCGAATTCCGTGCGCCAGTAGATGTTTCCTATCTTTTGAGGCGAATCCCCGGTCGATCACGCCGGTTTGTGCCGGGTTTGGCCGCATGACGGCCGGCGCTGCCAGCGGGCAGGCAAGCTGCGATCATGCGGGCCTGCCCGTTACCGAGACCTGCCGATGTCGTCGTCCTTCACGCCTCCCCTCGCCCTGCGCCCGCTGCTTGGCGCCGCCCTGCTCGCGGCGCTGGCCGGCTGCGCGACGACGGCCGCGCCCCCGGCCACGCCCGTGGAGGCCTCGGTGACGACCAAGGCGGTGGGCTATCTGCCCGCCGACGCAGTGCCGGCCAGCCTGGCGTTGGTACCCGCGCCGCCCACCGCCGGCTCGGCCGGTTTCGCGTTGGATGAGCAGGTCAGCCGCGAGGCGCGTGCGCTGCGCGGCAGCCCGCGCTTCGAGCAGGCCCACCGCGATGCCGAACTGGGCTTCCCGGCCGGCGCCAACCAGTTCTCCTGTGCCATCGACGTGGATGTGGATGCGGTGAAGACGCCGGCGCTGTACCGCCTGCTCGAACGCAGCCGCATCGATGCCAGCGCGGCCACCCGCACCGCGAAGAAGCACTACCAGCGCGCGCGCCCCTTCATGGTCAACAACGAACCCACCTGCAGCCCGGAAGACGAGCAGGACCTGCGCGGCAACGGCTCCTACCCGTCGGGCCACACCTCGATCGGCTGGGCCTGGGCACTGATCCTGTCGGAAATCGCGCCGGACCGCGCCGACGCGATCCAGGCACGCGGCCGCAACTACGGCGAAAGCCGGCTGGTGTGCAACGTGCACTGGCAGAGCGACATCCTCGAAGGCCGCTTCATGGGCGCGGCCGCCGTGGCCCGCCTGCACGACAACGCCGCGTTCAACAAGGACCTGATGGCCGCACGAAAGGAGATCGTCGCCGCGCGCAAGGCGGGCCTGCATTCCAGCCGCGACTGCGCGGCCGAGGAAGCGGTGTTGAAGGTGCGGCCGGCAAGCGCGCTGTAGGAGACATTGCGCGCGACAGCCGACCAGCGGTCGGCTCTACCCAAACGCACGCACCGGCCGTAGAGCCGGGCTCTGCCCGGCTGCTCTCCGTTCCGGCACCGCAGAACCGCGCGATGCGCGACAGCCGACCAACGGTCGGCTCTACACAAACGCACGCACCCGCCCCGTCGTGCACCGGCCGTAGAGCCGGGCTCTGCCCGGCTGCTCTCCGTTCCGGCACCGCAGAACCGCGCGATGCGCGACAGCCGACCAGCGGTCGGCTCTACCCAAACGCACGCACCGGCCCCGTCGTGCACCGGCCGTAGAGCCGGGCTCTGCCCGGCTGCTCTCCGTTCCGGCACCGCAGAACCGCGCGATGCGCGACAGCCGACCAGCGGTCGGCTCTACCGAAGCGGGGGCCGACGCGTGGTCGGCACCCGCCCCGCCATCAGAACTTCGCGGTGAACTCGACGCCGAACGTGCGCGGCTCGTTGAGGAAGCCGGTCAGGTTGTTGAAGTCGATCGCACCCACCACACGCACCTGGTCAGTCAGGTTGCGACCGTACACGGCGACGTCGTACTGGCCGTAATCCCAGTTGTAGCCCAGGCGCAGGCCACCTTCCAGCGACGAACGGCTGCGGAACTCCGGGGACTCGTACAGGAAGAAGTTCACTTCGCTGCGGTAGGCCCAGTCGGTGTACACGTACAGCTCGCTGGCATCGTTGATCGGGAAGCCCGCACGCAGGGTCAGGTTGTGGATCCACTTCGGTGCCTGCGGCAGCGGATTGCCGTTGACCAGCGCGTAGGTGCCGCCATTGATGACCGTGGTCGGGTCGGTGATGGTGCAGCCACCGCCACAGATCGCCACCGCCAGGTCCTTGTCCTTGATCTCGGTGTCGTTGTAGCTGCTGCCCAGGGTGAGCAGCACGTGGTCGGTCAGGTAGGCCTCGAAGTCCAGCTCGGCGCCCTGGCCGATGGTCTTGTCGGCGTTGAGCAGGGTGGCGGTGTTGTTGCTGCCGCCCACCGCGATCAACTGCTGGCCGTCCACGTTGTAGCGGAACACGTTGAAGCCCAGGCGCGCGCGACGATCGAACAGGTCGGCCTTGATGCCGGCCTCGTAGGAGATCACCTTCTCCGAATCGGCCTGCGACACGCCGCCGAAGGCCAGGCGGCCCTGGATCGACGGGGCGCGGAAGCCCTTGGCCACGCGTGCGTAAGCGTTGAGGTTGTCGGTGATCTGGTACACGCCGCTCAGGTCCCAGCTGACGTCGTCGACATCGCTCTTGGCGATGTACGGGCCGCTGACCGGCGTGCCACCCGGCACGGCCTGCAGCACGCTGGCGCTGAAGTCCTTCTTGTCCTGCGTGTAGCGCACACCACCGCGCAGCTTGAAGCGCTCGGTCACGTCGAAATCACCGGAAGCGAACGCGGCCCAGGCCTTGTTGCGCTGGGACTGCACGGCGTGGCCGGTCTGCGGGTTGCCCGGGGTCAGCGAGTCGTAGTTGAAGCTGTCGATGGTGACGTCTTCATCGAAGTAGAACACGCCGGCCTGCCAGTCGAAGCGGCCCCACTCATTGGATTCCACGCGGAATTCCTGCGTCCACTGGCGGTGGTGCGGCAGGCCGTCGGCCGACTCGGACGGGAACGGAATGAAGCCCGGGCCGTAGTTGCCCGCGCCCAGGAAGGCCGCGCCGTAGCCACCGTCGATATCGCCGTGGTTGAGCGACTCGGCGGTCTCGTAACCGGTGATCGAATGCAGCGTCACCCGGCCCAGGTTCCACTGCAGGCGCGCGCTGCCGCCCCAGGTTTCCAGGTCCGAGAAGTTCTCGCCGTCGGTGGACACTTCATCGCGGTCGAAGTTCTCGACCAGCTGGTTGGTGCCCGGCTTGATGATGTTGGCGCGGAACAGGCGTGCGGTGCCGTTGAGCTTGCGCTTGTGCAGGTTGAACAGCGCTTCCACATCATCGCCTTCGTACAGGAACTGCACGCGTGCGGCGGCTTCGTCATAGCCTTCGAAACCCTGCGCCGGCGCGTTCTGGCGGGTGTTGGTCACCCAGTCGTCGCGGCGCTGGTACAGCGCCGACACACGCGCCGACCAGCGGTCGGTCAGCGGGCCGCCATAGGCGCCCTGCGTGTTCCAGGTGTTGTAGCTGCCGTAGGCGACCTTGATGTAACCGTCGGCATCCTGCGAGGGACGCGCCGAATCGAACTTCACCACGCCGGCCGGGGTATTGCGGCCGAACAGCGTGCCCTGCGGACCGCGCAGCACTTCCACACCGGCCAGATCGAACAGCGGGAAGCCCTTCAGCAGCGGGCTTTCCTGCACCACGTCGTCGTACACCAGCGAGACCGGCTGCGAGGCGTTGAGATCGAAGTCGGTATTGCCCAGGCCGCGGATGTAGAAGCGCGGGAAGGCACGCCCGTAGGACGATTCGATGTTCAGGCTGGGCACGCGTGCCGACAGGAAGCGGATGTCGTCGCCGGCCGAACCGAGCACGTCCAGCTTTTCGCCCTGGATGGCCGAGATCGAGACCGGCACGTCCTTGGCGTTTTCCACACGGCGCTGCGCCGTCACCTGCAGGGTATCGAGGGCGACCGGATCCTTGGCGGCGGGGGCGTCCTGGGCTGCGGCCGTCAATGGCAGCAGGGCGGCGAGGGCGATGACGAGCGGGTGCACGGACGGAAACCGGCCGTGGGCAGTGCGGTTCGGGAACATGGCGTTTTAGGCTGTGTTGGGAGGGGTGGTGGACCGGCGCTACCAGACAATTGTTGCAGTACAGCAACAGCGTCGCAAATTCCGGTCATTCATTACCAAGATCCGGCCACGGGGGTGTGAAGGGCGCTGGCCGTCGATCGCCCGGATTTGGCAGGATGGTGCCGCCCCGGCCAGCGGCCGGCACTACCCTCCTTCCAGGTACAGCGTCATGACCCAGTGGTACTTCCACAGCACCGCCCAGCCCGACCGTGTTGGCCCGCTCGATGACGAAGCCGCCCGGCAGTACGCCCGCAGCAACCCGCGCGCGCTGGTCTGGTGCGAAGGCATGAGCGGCTGGATGGCGATCGGCGAGGTGCCCGAGCTGCTGGCCAGCACCGCCGCCCCGGTCGGCGCGCCGCCGCCGCTGCCGGGTTCGGCCGGCCGCAGCCAGCGTGCCGACGACATCGAGTTCCGCATCGTCGGCCATGAAATGCAGTTCGTGGAGATCGAACTGGACCCGGGCGAAAGTGCCATCGCCGAGGCCGGCGCACTGATGTTCAAGGATGCCTCGGTGCAGATGGACACCGTGTTCGGCGACGGCTCGCACAGCGGCCAGGGCGGCGGCTTCATGGACAAGCTGATGTCGGCCGGCAAGCGCGTGCTGACCGGCGAAAGCCTGTTCGCCACCCTCTACACCCACACCGGCCACGGCAAGGCCAAGGTCGCTTTCGCCGCGCCCTATCCCGGCACCGTGCTGCCGATGAAGCTGGACCAGCATGGCGGCCACCTGGTGTGCCAGAAGGACAGCTTCCTGGCCGGCGCACGCGGCGTGCAGATCGGCGTGCAGTTCCAGCGCAGGATCATGACCGGCCTGTTCGGCGGCGAGGGCTTCATCATGCAGAAGCTCGAAGGCGACGGCTGGGTCTTCATCCATGCCGGCGGTTGCGTGGTGGAGCGCGAGCTGGCCGCCGGCGAGCGCCTGGACGTGGACACCGGCTGTGTGGTGGCCTACCACGCCAGCGTGGACATGGACGTGCGCCGCGTGGCCGGGATCAAGAGCATGGTGTTCGGCGGCGAAGGCGTGTTCCTGGCCACCCTCACCGGCCCGGGCAAAGTGTGGCTGCAGTCGCTGCCGTTCTCGCGCCTGGCCGGGCGGATGTGGATGGCCGCGCCGCAGGCCGGTGGCCAGAGCCGGGGCGAAGGCTCGGTGCTGGGCGGGATCGGCCGCATCCTCGATGGCGACAACCGGTTCTGAGGCCGGCACGACCCGGTATGCTATCGCCCATTCACTTTTCGCCGATGCCATGACCGCCTTCCGCCAGACCCGCCTCGTGCTGTCCGTTGCCCTGCTCGGCCTGCTGGCCGGCTGCGGCGGCGATCCCGTCCGCCCGACCCCGCCGCCGGCCGCCACGCCGGTTGTGCAGGCCAAGCCGGTGAAGATCGGCGTCGCCCTCGGCGGTGGCGCGGCCAAGGGCTTTGCCCATATCGGCGTGATCAAGATGCTCGAAGCCAATGGATTCGAGCCGGTGGTGGTATCGGGCACCAGCGCCGGCAGCGTGGTGGGCGCGTTGTATGCCAGCGGCATGGATGCCTTCCAGATGCAGTCCAAGGCGGTGGCGCTGGATGAAGCCAGCATCCGCGACGTGCGTCTGTTCTCCGGCGGGCTGGTGCAGGGCCAGAAGCTGCAGGACTACGTCAATGCGCAGGTCGACAACCGCCCCGCCGAGAAGCTGAAGAAGCCCTTCGCGGCCGTGGCCACCAACCTGGACACCGGCGAGCGCGCGGTGTTCGTCCGCGGCAACGTCGGCCAGGCCGTGCGTGCGTCCAGCAGCATCCCCGGGGTGTTCGAACCGGTGAAGATCGGCAAGAACAGCTTCGTCGATGGTGGCGTGGTCAGCCCGGTGCCGGTGGACGCGGCACGCCAGCTCGGCGCCGACATCGTCATCGCCGTGGACATCTCCAGCAAGGCCAGCGGCAAGTCGCCGACCGGCATGCTTGGCATCGTCAACCAGTCCATCTCGATCATGGGCCAGCGCCTGGGCGAGCAGGAACTGGCGCGTGCGGACATCATCATCCGCCCGAAGGTGCTGGATATCGGCGCGGCCGATTTCAGCCAGCGCAACAACGCGATCCTCGAAGGCGAGAAGGCCGCGATGGCGGCGATGCCGCAGATCCGCGCCAAGGTGCAGCAGCTGCAGCGCGCCCGCGCCGCAGCCCTGGCCCCGCCGCCCAAGCCGAAGTGCGATGAGCCTTCGCGCGTGGGCAAGCTGATGGGCCGCAAGGAAAAGTGCGAAGGCTGAGGCGCCGGCTGCGCTTGGCCGGAACGCCCCAGCATCCCCGGTAGAGCCGACCGTTGGTCGGCTGCTCCTGGCCGGGACGCCCCCAGCCCCCCTGGTAGAGCCGACCGTTGGTCGGCTGCTCTTGGCCGGGATGCCCCTAGCCCCCTGGTAGAGCCGACCGTTGGTCGGCTGCTCTTGGCCGGGACGCCAAATATTCCAATCAAATGCAGCCGACCAACGGTCGGCTCTACCTGTCGGGCGCCCCGGATATTCCAACCAAATGCAGCCGACCAACGGTCGGCTCTACCCGCTGGAACAAGGGCTCGCCCTTATTCCAGCTGTGACAGCGGCAGCGCGCGGAAATCCTTCACTGTGCGCAGCACGAAGCTCGAATTCACGTCGGCCACGCCGGCCGCGTTGAGCAGCTTGTCGAGCAGGAAGCTGGAGAAATGCTCCAGGTCGCGCACGTAGATGTGCAGCAGGTAGTCCATGTCGCCGGTGAGCGCGTGGCAGGCCACCACTTCGTCCCACTCCACCACGCTGTCGGCGAACACGCCGATGGCGTGCTGGTCGTGCTTTTCCAGCTGCACGCGCACGAACGCCTGCAGGCCCAGGCCGATCCGCCGCGGTTCCAGGCGTGCGCCGTACCCGGCGATCACCCCCTCGCTTTCCAGGCGCTGCACGCGGCGCAGGCAGGCCGACGGGGACAGGTTCACGCGCGCGGCCAGTTCGGCGTTGGTGGCGCGGCCATGCTGCTGGATCTCCGCCAGGAGACGCAGATCCGTGCGGTCGAACTGGGCATCTCCGGACATTGCTGCTCCGCAACATTGAATGGACGCAACGATATTGCGCCAATCCGCCATATCCGTGCAACTTTGCAATCCTCTTGCGCGCGCCCTGCCCTAGCATCGACAGATGACTTCCCAGGAGACCACCACGATGGAAACCGCCACCACCCCGCGCCGCGTCGAACACCAGCAGACCGACAAGGGTTACGTGCCGGTGTATACCACCGCGATCGTGGAGCAGCCCTGGGACAGCTACACCGCCGACGACCACGCCACGTGGAGCACGCTGTACCAGCGCCAGCGCGAGCTGCTGGAAGGCCGCGCCAGCAGGGAGTTCCTGCAGGCGCAGGATGAAATGGGCATGAGCGCGCACATGATTCCGCGCTTCGACCAGCTCAACGAGGTGCTGGGTGCGGCCACCGGCTGGACGCTGGTCGGCGTCGAGGGCCTGCTGCCCGAGCTGGACTTTTTCGACCACCTGGCCAACCGCCGCTTCCCGGTCACCTGGTGGATCCGCCGCCCGGACCAGATCGACTACATCGCGGAACCGGACATGTTCCACGACCTGTTCGGCCACGTGCCGCTGCTGATGAACCCGGTGTTCGCCGACTACATGGCCGCCTACGGCCGCGGCGGCGTCAAGGCGCACGCGATCGGCCCGGAAGCGCTGCAGCACCTTACCCGCCTGTACTGGTACACGGTGGAATTCGGCCTGATCAACACGCCCGAAGGGCTGCGCATCTACGGCGCCGGCATCGTCTCGTCCAAGGGCGAATCGCTGTACTCGCTGGAATCGGACGCGCCCAACCGCATCGGTTTCGACCTGGAGCGGATCATGCGCACCCGCTACCGCATCGATACCTTCCAGAAGACCTACTTCGTCATCGACAGCTACGAGCAGTTGATGGACGCCACGTCGCCGGACTTCACGCCGATCTATGCGGCGCTGGAAACGCAGGACCACCTGCCGGCCGGCGACGTGCAGGAGGGCGACGCCGTGTTCCAGAGGGGCACGGGCGAAGGTTGGGCGGACGGCGGCGACGTATGACCGCCCCGTAGAGCCGGGCTCTGCCCGGCTGCGCCACCTGCGCCCCTACCGCGGATACGCCAACAACACCACCAGATCCTGCTCCCCCACCTGCTGCAGCGCATGCGAGCTGCCGGTCCTCGTCAGCAGCGCATCGCCCGCCGCCACGTCGTACTGCCTGCCATCCAGCACATAGCTGCCCTGCCCGCTGACGATGTAGTAGATCTCGTCCTTGTGCTGCGGGTGCAGGCCGATGCCGGCGCCCTTGTGCAGCACACGCTTGCGCAGCACGAACGGCAGGTCGGTGTCGTCGGCAAAGAACGGGTAGGCGGTGGTGGGGCCGGCACCGCCATGCGGACCGGGCTGGGTGATCGCGATATCGCGTTCGTGAACCACGCGCGAGGGTCTGGCGGCATCGGCGCCCTGCCCTGCGGGCCGGCTGACGTCGCAGTCGATGTCGCGCTTCAGGGCGGTTTTCAGCGCCGGCTGCAGGTCCACCCAGTCGCGCACCACCAGGCAGGCCACGGCGGTGGCACCGGCCACGCTGAAGTGCGTGCCGTCGGCCTTGTTCTGCTCGGGCACGAACAGGAAGTACGGGCGCGCGCCCTGCTCGCCCAGCGCGCGGATCCAGCGGCTGGAACGGTCGTTGAGGTCGATCAGCGCAACCTGCTCGCGCGCCGCCAGCTGCTTCACCGCCTGGGTGTACAGCCCATGCGTATCCAGCAGCGACCCGAAGTCGTACAGCAGCCGCGCCACCGGGGTGATCAGCACCGGCGTGGCGCCCTTGTCGCGGGCCACCTGCACGTAGCGCATCAGGAACTGCGGGTAGACCGTGGCCGGATCGGTGTAGCGGGTGGGGTCTTCGGCCTTCGCATCGTTGTGGCCGAACTGGATCAGCAGCACGTCACCGGGCCGGATCTCGGCGGCGATCACGTCGAGCCGCTTTTCCTCGATGAAGCTGCGCGTGCTGCGGCCGCCCTTGGCGTGGTTGCGCACCTCCCATACCGCCGGATCGAGATAGCTCTGCAGGGCCTGGCCCCAACCGGCCTGTGGCGCGCGCTCCGGGCCGTACGCGGCGGCGGTGGAGTCACCGGCAATGAAGACGCGGTGCGGGGCGCACAGCGCGCTGGGGGCCGCCATCAGCAGCGACAGGGACAGCAGCAAACGCAGCATGGTCATGCTCCTTGTGGAAGAGCTGCCGGCCAGCGGCCGGCACTACCGGGCAGAGGAAGGTGCCCGAATGACAGATGGGCGCCCAAGGGCGCCCATCGTCTGCCCGCGTGGGCGCATCGTTGGAGGGTGTGGCTTACCGGGCCAGCCAGCCGCCGTCGACCGGAATGACCGAACCGTTGACGTAGTCCGAGGCGCTGGACGCCAGGAACACCGCCGTACCGGCGAGATCTTCCGGGGTGCCCCAGCGGCCGGCCGGAATGCGGTCGAGGATGGACTTGTTGCGGTCCTCGTCGGCGCGCAGCGCGGCGGTGTTGTCGGTGGCCATGTAGCCCGGGGCGATCGCGTTGACGTTGATGCCCTTGTTGGCCCACTCGTTGGCCAGCAGGCGGGTGATGCCGGCGATGCCGCTCTTGCTGGCGGTGTACGACGGCACGCGGATGCCACCCTGGAACGACAGCATCGAGGCAATGTTGATGATCTTGCCGCGACCCTGCGCGATGAAGTGGCGGCCGGCCGCCTGCGAGATGAAGAACGCAGACTTGATGTTGACGTTCATCACGTCGTCCCAGTCCTGCTCGCTGAAGTCCACGGCGTCGGCGCGGCGGATCAGGCCGGCATTGTTCACCAGGATGTCCAGGCCACCCAGGCCCTCGACGGTTTCGCGGATGACACGCTCGACCGGTTCGATGCTGATCAGGTTGGCTTCGATGGCCAGGCAGCGGCGACCCAGCGCGGTGATCTTGGCGATGGTCTCGGTGGGCGGCGCGATGCCGGCCACGGCGACGTCGGCCCCGGCCTGCGCCAGTGCCACCGCGATGCCCTGCCCCAGGCCGGTATTGCCACCGGTGACCAGAGCGACCTTGCCTTCCAGACTGAACGGATTAGCCATTGCGTATGCGGTCCTTTTCGATGCGTAACAGGCGCCGCCCACACGGTGCGGGCGGCGCGCGATGGGTCACTTGAGCTGGCAGATGTCCAGCACGTGCATGTCGGTGTAATCCAGGTTTTCGCCGCCCATCGCCCAGATGAAGGCGTAGTTGCTGGTGCCGGCACCCATGTGGATCGACCACGGCGGGGACACCACGGCTTCGTTGTTCTGGATCACGATGTGGCGCTGCGCGTCCGGCTCGCCCATGAAGTGGTACACGCGGTCGTTCTGGCCCAGATCGAAGTAGAAATAGACCTCGCTGCGGCGGTCGTGCAGGTGCGGCGGCATGGTGTTCCAGACGCTGCCCGGCTTGAGCACGGTCAGGCCCAGCAGCAGCTGCGAGGACTGGCAGGTGGCCGGCACGATGTACTGGTAGATGGTGCGTTCGTTGCTGGTTTCCAGCGCACCGCGGTCCAGGGCCACCGCGTCCTTGATGGACAGCGCCTTGGTCTCGAAGCGCGCGTGCGCCGGGGTCGAGGCCAGGTAGAACTGGGCCGGGTTGGCGGCATCGTCGGATGCGAAGACCACGTCCTCGCTGCCCATCGCCACGTACAGGCCGTCCTTCGGCCCGAGGGTGTAGACGGTGCCGTCCACGGTCACGGTGCCGCTGCCGGCGCCGACGTTGATCACGCCCAGCTCGCGGCGCTCCAGGAAGGCATGGCCGGCGGCCGAGGCCGGTTCGGTCTGGCGCGGCAGCGCGACCGGGCCGGTGACCGGGGCGGCACCGCCGAGCACGAAGCGCTCGTAGTGGGTGTACTTCAGCGTCACCGCATCGGCATTGAACAGGCCATCGAGCAGGTACAGCTCGCGCAGGTCGTCGTTGCTGGCGCCCTTGATGGCGTCGGGATGGGTGGCGTAGTGGGTCTTGCAGTACATGGCGTCTCCAGAGCAGGGGTGGGCCGACGGGTCGGCCCCGGCGCGGTTTCCGATCATTCTAGCCAGATAGGAAACCGGTGTCATTTTGCGGTGCAAGGTGGGGCGGGCGGGCCGCTCCATGCATGTGGGAAAAGCCGTGCGATCGGCAGCCGGTTGCCCCGGCGCATGGCGACGCGTTGATCATGACCACGCGTCGTTGCCATCGCGGCGCGGATCAATCCTCCGGCGGTTGGCAGGAATCGCGGACGATCAGGTGCGGGCGCACGCTGGCAATCTGCAGCGCGGCCTGGCCATCGGGCTGGATCAGCATCGCCGCCGCGGTACGCCCGGTGTCACGGGTGTGGCGGCGCACCGAGGTCAGCGACGGCCACAGGCGCGAGGCCAGCGGGCTGTCGTCGTAGCCGATGATCGAGAGCTGGCGGGGGATGTTGATCCCCGCGCGCAGGGCGACCTTGTACACACCGGCCGCCATTTCATCGTTACCGGTGAAGATCGCGGTCGGGCGCTGCTTGCCGAGCAGCAGCTTCTCGGCGGCGGCCACACCGGATTCGAAGGTATAACCGGCCTCCACGATGCGCGCCGGCGGCAGTTCGATGCCGCGCTGGGCGAGGGCATCGATGAAACCGGCGGTGCGCTCGTGCGCCGAACGGTAGGCGCTCGGGCCGGTCACCAGCGCGATGTCGCGATGGCCCAGCGACAGCAGGTAATCGGCCGCTTCGGCCGCACCGTCGCGGTCGTGGGTGACCACCATCTGCGAGGTGTCATCCAGCGGCAGCGAGGCGATGCGCGTGAAGCGGCAGCCGATCTCGTCGAGCATGTCCACCAGCGCCTGGTCTTCCGACGCACGCGGCACCAGGATCACGCCGTGCAGCTTCTGCTGCTGCACGAAGCGGCGCACACCCTCGATGTAGCCGGGGCTGCGCGAGTCGCACGGGTGCACCACCAGCTCGAAGCTGGAGCCGCGCAGCGCGTCGAGCGCGCCGTACTGCATGTCCACGATGTACTGGGCGGTGGGGTTGTCGTACACCATGCCGATCAGGAACGAACGGCGGAACGCCAGCCCACGGGCCAGGGGATCGGGCGCGTAGCCGACTTCGCGCATCAGCGCCTCGACCTTCTCGCGCGTGTCCTTACGCACCAGCGGGGAGTTGTTGATGATGCGCGAGACGGTCTTCTTGGATACCCCGGACAGACGCGCGATGTCGTTGATCGTGGCGGCCTTGCCCTTGGTCAATCCGTGCGGGGACGGATCGGTTTTGCTGCGCAATGACATGTCGTTTCGAACCGGGATGAGTCAGGGGATTCTAGCGGCCCTCTCAATCGAGGGCGCGGTAGCGGAAGTTGCGGAAGCGGACCTTGCCGTCGCCGGCGGCGTACAGCGCCGGTTTCAGGGCCAGGAACTTCCCGGCCACATTGTGATGGTAGCCGGAGACTTCCATCTGAACCGGGTACTTCTGCCAGGTTTTGCCGTCGGTGCTGGAGTGGATGGTGACGATATGGCGGTTGTTGGTCACCCGCAGCCACAGCCGGCCGCCGGTGGCGCTGGGGGCCAGGCGGGTGGGGCGCTCCTCGCCGTAGCGGTGCATGATGAACTTCTCGCCGTTGCTGCCCACGCCCACGTACAGGCGGTCGCTGTAGAAGAGCAGGGCGCCGCCGACCGCGCCGGGGGCGATCTCCATCTCCACCTCGAACTGGTAGGCCTTGTCGCCGGCAATGGCGGTCAGCGGCGAGCTGTCGCGCGGGGTTTGGCCCTTGCCCTGCAGCAGCAGGCCCTCGCCACTGAAGTCCAGGCGGCGGTATTCGTCCTGCGCCGGGTTGAAGAAGGACCACTGCGCGCCCAGCGCCGGGCCGGCGAAGGTGTCCGACAGCGCCATGCCATGCGCGCCCACCGAGGTTCCGGAGGGCTTGGCCAGCGGCTGGCCGAGGTCGCCGCCCTTGGCCACGAACCAGCCGTCGGCGGTCCACTCGATCGGCTCCAGCAGCGCCTGGCGGCCCAGCGTCCAGTACCCGTTCTCGTAGCCGTGGTACATCATCCACCAGCGCCCGTCGGTGCCCTCGATCACGGTGGCATGGCCACGCGACCACCACGGCTCGGCGGCCGAGCGGGTGCGCATGATCGGGTTGTTCGGCGCGTTCACCCACGGGCCGTGGATCGAGCGCGAGCGCGCGGTGATCACCATGTGGCCGGTCGGCGGGCCGGCGGTGCCGCCCACGGCGGTGGTCATGTAGTACCAGCCATCGCGGAAATTGATCTTCGGCCCTTCCTGCGCGTACGCCTCCACATCCCAGCTTTCCGGGTACTTCCAGCCGTCGTAGACGTGCTTGGGCGTACCGGCCACGCTGAGGCCGTCGTCGGCCAGCTGCACGTAGTCGCCGCCGCTCAGGAACAGGTAGCGCTTGCCGTCTTCACCCACCGCGTGGCCCGGATCGATATAGCCGCCCAGGCCGATGTCGATCGGCTCGCTCCACGGGCCCTTGATGCTGTCGGCCCAGACCACGAAGTTGCTGCGGTGCTCGCCGGTGCGGGCGGGGAAATAGATGTAGTAGCGGCTGCCGTGCTTGACGATGTCCGGCGCCCAGATCGCGCCCACGTTCTTTGTGATGGCGTGGCCCAGCGGCTGCCAGTTGACCAGGTCGCGCGAGTGCCAGATCGGCAACCCGGGATAGGCGTCGAAGGAGGACAGGGTCAGGTAGTAGTCCTCGCCATCCTTGAGGACCGACGGGTCGGGGCGGTCGCCGGCGAACACCGGGTTGAGGAAGGTGCCGTTGCCCAGGTCGGCCTGGCGCTGGTTCTCGATGCCGCGCGTCCAGGCGGTGGACGGCTCGGCGGCATGGCCGGCGCCGGCCAGCAGCAGGCAGGCGGTGGCGACAATCGCCAGGGTCTTCCTCAGATGCATCCGTTCTCTCCCGAAGGGTGGATCGTGGGACGGCCGCGCTCAGCGCGCGCCGGTCCGGGCAAGGCGCTGCTGCCAGCGCGGGTAATCGGTGGTGATCAGCGCCTGTGGCCAGGTGCCGTACCAGTGGTAGCCGGTGCGTCGCTCGCGCGGCACCTGGTCGAAGCGCGCCACGCGCTCGCCCTCGCGGTTGGCCAGCACCACGGTGCTGTCGCGCAGGTCGTGGAAGCGGCCCCAGAGCGGCGGTGCGCCGGGATCGTCCACCAGGCGGCGGTCGATCGTGCTGCGGTGATTCTGGAACTGCTCTGGCGCGGCGTCGAAGGTCTCCAGGCGCACGCCCTGCAGCGCGTGCGCCTGGAACCACGCCATCGCCCCGTCCACCGCCGCGATCACCTCCGGCGACGGGTCGGGAATGGACATCAGGTAGCGCACCACGCCCACGCTTTCGTCGACGACCAGCGCCGGCAGCTCGAAGCGGCGTCCCTGTGCTGGCTGCAGCGTGGCCGGGTCGTACTGCCCGGCCCAGATGGTCAACGCGTCGCCCTGGCGCACCTGCAGGCGCAGCACGCAGGCATCGCCCTGGCGCACGGCGCGATCGACGCGGGCGCGCTGGTCGGCGTCGATGAAGGCGAAGACCGGGTCCTGCTGCACCCGCCGCAGCGTGGTCAGCACGCCGCTGGTGACATCGTCGGCGAAGGTGATATGGCCGTGGTACGCGGTGCGCGACGGCACCGAGTGCGGCCAGCCGCCGCATGCCGGTATCTGCTCGGCGAGGATGAAATCCAGCCCGCGGACGGCGGCCTGGCGATAGCGCGTATCGCCACTGCGATCGAAGGCCTGCGCCAGGTAGGCCACCTGCGTATGGATGTTGCGGTTGTCGAAGCTGCCGCCGGCGCTGGCCTGCGCGGCCACCACCTCGGCACGCGCACGGTCGTCGAGGATCCGCTGCGGGTCCTGGTTGACCGCCCAGCCGCCCCCACGGTGCTGCAACAGCACCAGGTTGTCGGCGATCTCCCGGTACTGGTCGGGGCGGTAGCGCGGGTAGTCCGTGCCGTGCCCGCTCTGCCAGTGGTTGATCGCGTCCTGGAACGCCCGCAGCGGAATCTCCTGCCCCGGGGCCGCAAGCGCGGCGCAGGGCAGGGCGATCAGCAGCAGGGCGGCGGCGCGATGCATCGTCAGGCGCGCAGCAGGGCGGGCAGCCACAGCGACAGCTCCGGGAAGAAGGTGACGATCAGCAGCACGCCCAGCGCGGCGAACCAGAACGGCCAGATCGAGCGCATGCTCTCGCCGACGGTGATCTTGCCGATCGAGGTGCCGATGAACAGCACCGACCCCACCGGCGGCGTCACCAGCCCCAGCCCGCCGGTCAGCACCAGCACCAGGCCGAAGTGGATCGGATCGATGCCGTAGGCCTTGGCCACCGGCAGGAAGATCGGCGTGCAGATCAGGATCATCGGTGCCAGATCCATGAAGGTGCCCAGCAGCAGCAGCATCACCACGATCATCAGCAGCACCATGAACTTGCTGTGCGCGAAGGACTGCAGGAAGTCCACCGCTGCCGCCGGCACTTCCAGGTAGGCCAGCAGCCAGCCGAACACCGCCGCGGTGGCGATCACGAACAGGATCACGCCGGTGCTGCGGGCGGCATGGGTGACCGTGCCCAGGAACTCGCGCCAGTTGAGCTGGCGGTACAGCACCGTGGTGACCAGCAGCGCGTAGACCACGGCGATTGCCGCGCTCTCCACCGCAGTGAAGATGCCGGCGCGGATGCCGACGAAGATCAGCGCGACCAGGCCCAGGCCGGGCAGGGCGGAGAACAGCCGCAGGGCCACTGCACGCCAGCCGGGGAACACTTCCACACCGTAGCCGCGACGCCGTGCGACCACGTAGCCGGTGACCATCAGAGCCAGGGTCATCAGCAGCGCCGGGGCGATGCCGGCGGCGAACAGATCGGCGATCGACAGCCCGCCACCGGCCGCGGCCGAGAACAGGATGAGGTTGTGCGACGGCGGCACCAGCAGTGCCACCAGCGCAGCGGTGATGCTCACGTTGACGGCGAAATCGCGGTCGTAACCGCGTTTGACCATCTGCGGAATCATCGTGCCGCCCACCGCCGAGACATCGGCGATGGCCGAGCCGGACACACCGCCGAAGAACAGCGAGGACAGGATCGACACCTGGCCCAAGCCACCGCGCAGGCGCCCCACCAGCGAGGAGGCCAGCGAGATCAGGCGCTCGGAGATGCCGCCGCGCATCATGATTTCACCGGCGAAGATGAACAGTGGAATGGCGATCAGCGAGGCCGACCCGGTGCCGGCGGAAATCTGCTGGACCAGCACCAGCGTGGGCAGGTCCAGGTACCACAGCGTTGCCAGCGCGGCCGCGGCCAGCGCATAGGCCACCGGCACACCGAGCAGCAGCAGCACCGCGAAGACGGTGAAAAGAATCGTAATACCCATGACTCAGCGGTCTCCTTCTGCGTCGGCAACCGGCGGTTGCGCGGCCTGCACCATCTGGTTGAGCGCGAACACCGCCATCAGCGCGCCGCCGATCGACAGCGGCAGGTAGTTGATGCTCTGTGGCAGGTTGGCGCCGGCGGTCTTGATGTCCAGCCCGTCAAGCAGCAGCACGGCTGCCCACCAGGCGATCACCGCGCCCAGCACCACCACCACCAGCGCGGCGAACATGTCCACCGCACGCCGCAGGCCAGGGCCCATGTGCGCGGCGAGCAGGAAGAAGCCGAAGTGACGGCGCGTGTGCACGCCTGTGGCCGCGCCCAGGCTCATGGCCGTGGCCAGCAGCAGCAGGGTCACCGGCTCGGTCCAGCTTGGCGAATCGTTGATGACGTAGCGGGCGAACACCTGCCAGCCCTGCACCACCACCAGCCCGAGCAGAGCGGCAACGGCAATGTAGATGGCCACGTCGGCGATACGGTCCAGCGCGCGCTGCGGCGCCGAACGCAGGTCGGCCGGGGTTTCGGAAATCGGGTCGGACATCGCGGCAGGGCCTCAGGCGAAGTCGCGGATGCGACGGGTGAGGGCAGCCAGCTCCGGCTGCTGCAGGTACTGCTGCAGCAACGGGTCGGCGGCCTTGCGGAAGGCCGGCATGTCGACCTCGTTGAAGCGGATGCCGAAATCGGCAACGGCCTGGCGGGCGGTGTTTTCCGACGCGTCCCACTGTTCGCGCATCACCTGCACCGACTCGCGCGCGGTCTCGATCACCAGGGTACGGTCGGCCGGGCTCAGCGCATCGAAGCTCTGCCGCGACATCAGCAGCACGTCCGGCGCATACGAGTGGTCGCTCTGCGACCAGTAGTGCGCGGCCTCGAAATGGCGGCTGGAGTGGAAGCTGCGCATGTTGTTTTCCGCACCGTCGATCATGTGCGTTTCCATGCCCGAGAAGGTGTCGCCCAGCGACATCGGCGTCGGGTTGGCACCGAGCAGGCGCATCAGCTGGATGAAGATGTCCGAGGACGCCACGCGCAGCTTGAGGCCGTGCAGATCCTTCGGCTCCACGATCGGATGCTTGGTGTTGTAGAAGCAGCGCGCGCCGGAATCGTAGATCGCCAGGCCGACCAGATCGCGGTGCTCGAAGCCCTGCAGCACCGTGTCGGCCACGCCGCCGTCGAGCGCGCGGCGCATGTGCGCCACCGACTCGAACACATACGGCAGGCACAGCCCCTGGGTGAGCGGGAAGGCGTTGTTGAGCGCGCCGGAATACACGCGGGTGATGTCGATGGCACCGAAACGGGCCATGTCGATCGCTTCGGATTCGCGGCCGAGCTGGCCGGAGTGGTACTGGCGCAGGCGCAGCCGGCCGCCGGTCTTTTCCTCGAGCGTCCTGCCGATCCACTTCACCGCGGTCACGGTCGGGTAGTCGGCTACGTGGACGTCGGTGGCGGTCAACAGCTGCGCACCGGCCGGTGCGGCATTGGACGACCGTGAGCAGGCCGTCAGCGCGGGCACGGCAAGCGCGCCCAGACCGGTGGCCATGAAACTTCTGCGAGTGAACATCTGCGCCCTCCCAAGCGTGCTCGCCATGTCCGCGCGGTTACCCGGCGGCGATGGCCTTGCAGGTAATGTCGCCGTAGCCGGCGAAACGGATCAATGCCTGTTGGCCCACGGCAATGTCATGGATGCCGGTGGCGTTGCCGCTGGCGATCAGGTCGCCGGCCTTGAGCGGGCGGCCGCGCTGCGCCGAGCGCGCCAGCGCGAACGCGTAGGCGGTGCGCAGGCCACCGGGCAGCAGGGTCGCACCGCCGGTGCCGACCACCTCGCCCTCGATGCGGGTTTCCGCACGCAGGTCGGCGTCGTCCAGCGCGGTCCAGTCCGGGATCTCCGCACCCAGCACCAGGCCGTTGTTGTTGCCGAAGTCGGACACCACCACACGCGGGCCGAGCTTGTTGATGGTGGCGAGCGGGCTGCTGGCCACTTCCACACCGATGAACAGCCGGGCGGGCAACGCCTCGGCTTCTTCGGGCGTCCAGTGCAGCTTGTCGGTCGGGGCATCCTGCTGGAGCTGGATCACGAACTCCGCTTCGACCGCGCCAAAGCCGCCGACGAACACCGGAATGTCCACTGTTCCACCGGTAGCATTCCAGAGCCGACGCGAGAAAATCGGGCCCAGCAGCCGGTCGTCGCCGGACGCATCGCGGCGCTCGGCGGCGATGTAACCCACTTTCCACCCCACCACGCGGTCATCCCAGAGGTCGATGGCCTGGTCCTGCACACGGTAGGCCGTGAGCAGATCATCGGGGATATTCCCCGGAAAATCGGCCAACGCCTGCCCTTGCTGGCGGGCACTGACGAACGCGCGGGCGATCTCGCCCAACCCCTGGTCTGGCAGGTCCTGTTTGCCCTGGTCGTTGCTCAAGCGGGTCTCCCGATGATTTGTTGCACTGCCAATCGACAGCGCTTGGATGTGCTGTATATGGTAAACCGGTGTCATTGGCAATGTGCAGCGCGTCAGAACCGCGTCGGCAGGCACCATGACCGTTCCCTATCCCTGCAGAAGGACGTTTGCGGATGCCGCGCGCCGTAGTGATGCCGTTGCTGGCCGGCTGGTTGCTGATCGCCGGGTTGAGCCTTCCCCTCCATGCCGCCGGTGCCGGTGCCGATACCGAACCGGCGCCGGGCAGCGCGGACCGCATCGCGCTGTGGCCGGCCGGCCAGGTCCCCGGCGAACGCGGTACACCGCGCGTGCCCCACGTGGTCGAGCGCAGCACCGATCCGGCGTTGCCGGACCGCTACATCGACGATGTCGATGCGCCGTACCTGGTGGTGTACCGGCCGGCGCGTCCCAACGGCACCGGCCTGCTGGTCATTCCCGGCGGCGGCTACCAGCGGATCGTGCTGGACAAGGAGGGCACCGCACTGGTGCCGGCATTTGTCGAGCAGGGCGGGATCACGCTGTTCGTACTGCGTTACCGGCTGCCGGCCGGACGCAGCGATCGGCAGGCGGCGCTGGCCGATGCACAGCGCGCGATGCGGGTGATCCGCGCCGATGCAACGCGCTGGCAGCTCGATCCGGCCCGTATCGGCGTGATGGGCTTCTCCGCCGGAGGCCATGTGGCCGCGCGGCTGAGCAATGGTTTCGATACGCCGGTCTATCCCCATGCCGATGCCGTCGATGCGCTCAGTGCACGGCCGGACGTCGCGCTGTTGATCTACCCGGTGATCGACATGGGCCCGCACGCCCACACCGGCTCGCGCGAGCGGCTGCTCGGACCGCATCCGGACGCCGCACTGGCCACCCGGTTCTCGATGCAGGACCAGGTGCGCGCGGATACGCCACCCACCTTCCTGGTGCATGCGCAGGACGACACCGTGGTGTCCGTGCACAACAGCCTGGTCTATTACCAGGCGCTGCTGCGCGCCGGCGTTTCCACCGAGATGCATCTGTTCCCGTCCGGCGGCCACGGCTTCGGCGTGCGCATTCCCGCCGCGTCCACCGCTGCGCAGTGGCCCGGGCTGGCCCTGCGCTGGATTCCCTCGCGCCACACGGAGCCTGCGCGCCATGACTGATTCCCCCGCCGATCTGCAACGGCGTCGCTTCCTGCGCGACAGCGCGCGCTACGCGCTGATGCTCGGCGCTACCAGCCTGCCACTGCTGCCGGCGTTCGCTGGCGTGCCCGGCCCACGCCACGATGCCGCACCGCTGGTGCGCGTGCGCGGTGGCCGCCTGCGCGGGCAGTTGGAGCAGGGGGTGAATGTATTCCGCGGCATTGCCTACGGCGCCGATACCGCGCCCCGGCGCTTCCAGCCGGCCGTGCAGGAGGTGCCCTGGCACGGTGTGCGCGACGCGCTGGCATACGGCAACGCGGCCCCGCAGGGCGGCGGCGACGGGCCGGGCAGCGAAGACTGCCTGTTCCTCAACGTGTGGACGCCGGCGCTGCGCGATGGCGGCAAGCGGCCGATCCTGTTCTACATCCACGGCGGCGCCTACAACAACGGCTCGGGCAGCGATCCGCTCTACGACGGCAGCGCGCTGTGCCGGCGCGGCGACGTGGTGGTGGTGACCGTCAACCACCGGCTCAACGTGTTCGGCTACCTGTACCTGGCCCAGCTGGGCGATGCGCGCTTTGCCGCCTCCGGCAACGTCGGGCAGCTCGACCTGGTGCAGGCGCTGCAGTGGGTGCGCCAGCACGCGGCGGAGTTCGGCGGCGATGCAGGCAACATCACCGTGTTCGGCCAGTCCGGCGGCGGCGCCAAGATCGCCACGCTGATGGCGATGCCGGCCGCGCGCGGGCTGTTCCAGCGCGCGTGGACGATGAGCGGCCAGCAGGTCACGGCAGCGGGCCCGCGTGCGGCCACCCA
The DNA here is from genome assembly GCF_046736075.1 of Stenotrophomonas sp. LGBM10. Classification (GTDB taxonomy): domain Bacteria; phylum Pseudomonadota; class Gammaproteobacteria; order Xanthomonadales; family Xanthomonadaceae; genus Stenotrophomonas. The sequence continues at coordinate 2,382,306 of NZ_CP177163.1, read as the reverse complement.
GCGCGCCCAGATCGCGATGCAGGCCGTGGGCGCGGCCGATGCCGAGGCGCTGCGCGCGATGCCGATGGAGGCGCTGCTGGCGGCCACCCGCGCGCGTGATCCGTCGCGGGTGGAGAACAGCAGCCTGTATGTGGGCCCCGTGCTGGACGGCCAGGTACTGCCAACACATCCGTTCTGGCCCGAGGCGCCGGCGCAGTCGGCCGGGATTCCGATGGTGATCGGCAACACGCACGATGAAACCCGCGCCTTCCTCGGCAACGACCCGGCCAACTTCGCGCTGACCTGGGAAACCTTGCCGGCCAAGCTTGAGAAGGAGCAGTACGTCGACCTGCTGCCGGCGGTGGTGATCGCCGAATACCGCCGCCTGTATCCGCACTACACGCCCTCGGACGTGTTCTTCGCCGCCACCACCGCCGGACGCTCGTGGCGCGGCGCGGTGGAGGAGCTGGAGGCACGTGCGCGGCAGGGCGCGCCGACCTGGGCCTACCAGCTGGACTGGGGCTCACCGCTGGAGGGCGGCAGGTTCGGCGCCTTCCACACGCTCGACATCCCGCTGGTATTCGACAACACCGACCGGCCCGGCGCGCGTACCGGCACCGGGGAGGAGGCCACGCGCGTGGCCGCCACGATGAGCGCGGCGCTGATCGCCTTTGCCCGCCACGGCGACCCCAACCATGCAGCGCTGCCGCCGTGGCAGACCTACGCGCTCGACCGCCGCCAGACCATGCTGTTCAACGCCACCTCGCAGCAGGCCGACGATCCGCGCGGCGGCGAGCGCCGCCTCTACCAGCAGGCTCCCTTCATCCAACGAGGTACGTTCTGATGCGGCATGCATCGTGGCTGCTGGGCAGCCTGCTGTGGGTCATGACGGGCGCGGCCCACGCCGCCACCGATCCGGCGATCGGCGACCGCCCGGCGCCGACCCCGATCCGCGTGGGCAAGATCGTGCTCGTCGGCGATTCCACCACGGCGGTACAGGGCGGCTGGGGGCCGGCCTTCTGCGCCCGCCACGTCACCTCCTTCCTCACCTGCACCAACCTCGCGCGCGGCGGCCGCAGCACCTACAACTACCGCGCCGAAGGTTCGTGGGCGCTGGCCGAGGCGGAAATGCGCACACCGGGCTACGCGACCACCTGGGTGCTGGTGCAGTTCGGCCACAACGACCAGCCGGGCAAGCCGGGCCGTTCGACCGACCTGCAGCGCGAGTTCCCGGACAACCTGCGCCGCTACGTGCGCGAGATCCGCGCGGCGGGCGCGGTTCCGGTTCTGCTGACCCCGCTGACCCGCCGGCAGTTCGCCGATGGCGTGTTGATCGACGACCTGGCGCCGTGGGCCGATGCGGTGCGCGCCGTGGCCCGCGAGATGGACGTGCCGCTGGTTGACCTGCACGCGCGCAGCCGCGCGGTGGTGCAGGCGCTCGGCCCGGTCGGCGCGATGCCGCTGGCGCAGGCCGCCGCCAGCCCGGTGCAGGTCAGCGCCGCACTGGGCGGCACCACCGTTGGCGCGGCGCCCGCCGCGGGCGGCCCGGCCGTGCAGAACAACGCCGTGGCCGAGCCGATGGGCCAGGCCAAGGTCGCCTTCGACTACACCCATCTTGGGCCAGAGGGCGCGGCGGTGTTCGCCACGCTGGTAACCGCCGAGCTCGCCCGGGAAGTGCCTGCATTGCGGCCGATGCTGATCCCCTGATCGATAGCTGGGCCTAACCAAAAGCGGCGAATTGATCGCTATTGCGCGCATCGTTGCGCAATTGCCGTGATTTGAGTCAAACACGCTGTTGACGTGGATCGCCTAGACTGGGGGCATGCAAGAGCAACCGACTCCGTTTCCGCCGTTTCATGGCCGTGATCGACTGATCGCGGCCATCGACCACGCGGTGCAGCACGACGATGCACATCGGATCGCCGCCACCCTGCGTGGCGCGCTGTGTGATGCCATCGCCGACAGCCGCATCCAGTTGCCTGCGTGCGTGCACCGTCCGATCGCCGACCATTACGCGCGGCGCGAGCTGTACCGCAGCAGCGCGCATGGCTACAGCATCGTGGCGATGAGCTGGGGGCCGGGCCAGGGCACCCCGCTGCACGATCACAGTGGTCTGTGGTGCGTGGAAGGGGTGTGGCTGGGGCAGCTGGAGATCACCCAGTACCAGCTGCTGGAACGCGATGGCGAGCGCTTCCGCTTCCGCGCCGAGCCCGCGATCCTCGGCGATTGCGGCAGCGCCGGCAGCCTGATCCCACCACACGAGTACCACACCATCCGCAACACCAGCGACGACGACCTGGCCATCTCGGTGCATGTCTACGAAGGCGAGATGACCCGCAGCGCCATCTTCGAACCCGACGGCACGCAAGGCTGGTACCAGCGCCGGCTGCAGGTCATGGAAACCGACGCCGCCTAGGTCTCCAATGGGGCCGTCGTAGAGCCGACCTCTGGTCGGCTACGCGCGCAGCGCGCAGGTTTCCCGTTGTCGGAACGAAGGGCAGCCGACCAACGGTCGGCTCTACCAGTGCCTGAGCAGTACCCCCCGTAGAGCCGACCTCTGGTCGGCTTCGCGCGCAGCGCGCAGGTTTTCCGTCATCGGAACGAACAGCAGCCGACCAACGGTCGGCTCTACCAGTGCGTGCGCAGTACCCCCCGTAGAGCCGACCTCTGGTCGGCTTCGCGCGCAGCGCGCAGGTTTTCCGTCATCGGAACGAACAGCAGCCGACCAACGGTCGGCTCTACCCCCCGTAGAGCCAGGCGAGAATGACTCACCCCCCGCGCAGGAGCGCCCCATGTCCCTCCACCCCTTCTTGCAGATCAACGTCTTCAGCACCGACCCGCTGCTGGGCAACCCGCTGGCCGTGGTGCTGCAGGCCGATGCGCTGAGCGAGGCGCGCATGGCGGCCTTTGCGCGCTGGACCAACCTGAGCGAGACCACCTTTGTCTCGGCGCCAACCGACCCACGTGCCGATTACCGGGTGCGCATCTTCACCACATTGGGTGAACTGCCGTTCGCCGGGCATCCCACCCTGGGCAGTTGCCATGCGTGGCTGGCCAATGGCGGCGTGCCACGTGACGGGGATATCGTGCAGGAGTGCGGGATCGGGTTGGTGCGCATCCGCCGGGATGCATCCGGGTTGGCATTTGAAGCGCCCCCGTTGCGGCGCGAGGGGCCGCTGGAGCCCGCGCTGCGGGAGCGCGTGCGGACGGGGCTGGGCGTTGCCGCCGATGACCTGGTGGATGCGCAGTGGGTCGACAACGGGCCGCCGTGGCTGGCGCTGCGTCTGCGCAGTCGTGCGGCGGTGTTGGCCGTGCGACCCGACTACGTCGCGCTGGAAGGATGGATGGTGGGCGTGTTCGCGGCGTGCGATGCCGGCGACGGTGTGGACACGCAGTTCGAGTCGCGCGCCTTCATTGCCGGTGAGGCCGCGCCGGAGGACCCGGTGACCGGCAGCCTCAATGCGGGTATTGCACGGTGGCTGCTGCGCGAAGGCGGCGTGCCCGACCGGTATGTGATCGGCCAGGGCACGGTGTTGGGCCGGGCCGGGCGGGTACAGGTGGAGCGGGTGGGGGAAACGCTATGGATCGGCGGCGCGTGCGTGACCTGCATTGAGGGTTCGGTGACGTTGTAGGCGGCATGGCGTTGAAGCCATGCCGCTCACGGTTACTCCACCGGCACCACGTTGTTGAGCTGCGTCACTTCAGCACCGCCATCGGGCAGCATCACCCGCACCCGCAGGCCCGCGCGGCTGGCGGCCGGCAACGGCAGCGCCACGGTGGTGGTCTTCGGCACCAGGTCGAGGGGCGCGTCCATCGCCGGGATCTCGACGCGGGCCACTTCACGCCCGTTCGCGTCCTCAAGCACCGCCGTTCCCACCAGCGTTGCCACGTGGCCCAGGCTGTGCACGGTGACGTGCACCTGGCGGCCGTCCACGCGCACATCGCCACGGCCGACGCCAAGGTCGGGGCGCTGCTCGACCGGCGTACCGGCCTGCACCAGCTCGAACTCGAACACCTGACTCTGGCCGGGCGCGAAGCGCAGCGTGGTCGAGGCGCTGCGCTCCAGCGTGAGTTCGCGCGTGGTCGCCTTGCCGTCGATGCGGTCGTCGCCATCGCGATCCACGCCGCTGGTCATCCGCCATTGCCCGGCGGTGACGTTCCAGGTGGTCATGTCCGCCTCCACGGCCCGCTTGCCCAGGTTGTAGGCAATCACCTTGAAGCGGTCCGGCGAAGGCGCATGCACCAGCAGCGCCACCTGCTCGGCAGCGTCCGGCTGGGCGAAGCGCCAACTGACGGTATGCCCGGGCCAGCTCTGGTTGCGCTTGAGCGCGATGCCGCCCAGGCGCGCACGCTGCAGGAATTCGCTGGGCGCCTCGACACGGTCGGACCACCAATGGCCCTCGGTGTTCATGTACTCGCGTTGCGCCTTGGCCTGGATGCCATCGGCATGCAGGGCCTCCAGGTAGGTCTTGTCGCCGGTCGCCTGCCAGGCCATCAGGCTGGAGAAGCCGGTATTGCCGCTGTCCGCATCTGCGATGAAGCGCGGATTCCACTGCGCCCCCCGGCCCAGCACCTCGACGTAGTTCTCGCCCAGATTGGAGAGCGCCCCCGGGCCGCCGCGCTCCACGCGGTAGTCCAGCGCCTTGAGGTACTTGTCGTCGCCGCTCCAGCGCCACGCCGCCCAGAAGGTGTGCATGACATCGCCGCCGCCGGAGCCGTTGTTGAGCTCGCCGCCGCGGGTCTTGCCGGTGGCCCAGTGGATCTCGTTGGGCAGCGCCCAGCGGCCCTTGTCGTCGGTATAGGCATGCGCCAGATAGCTGTCGGCCAGGCCCGTGACCAGCTTGCGGCCGGTCGGATCGGCGTTGTACTGGCCCATCAGGAATGCCGGGTGCAGCACCGGGAACGAGTAGGGCTTCTGCCACTGCCAGTTCGGGTCGCGGTACACCTTGTTGCCACCGAACCAGTTGCTGGAGAACAACAGCTGGCCCTGCGGGTTGGGCAGGATGATGCGCTCGTCAAAGGCCTTCACCGTCTCCATCAGGCGCTCCACGGTCAGCGGATCGCCCCAGTTGAGGTACAGCATCGCGCTGTTGGTGTTGATGCCCTCTTCGTAGGCGTGCAGCTCGTCGGTCTCGATGGTGCTCAGGCCGTTGCTGAACATCCCGTTGCGGTACACCGCGTCGGACAGCGCGGTGAGCGAGGCGTTGAGCCTGTCCGGCTGCACGCCCATCAGCGCCAGACCCGGCCACTGCTGGGTCAGGTCGGAGTCGTCGGAGATGCCGCCGCCGAAGTCGCCGTACGCGATCTGGCGGTGGTCGATCCACCAGTCGATGAAGCGGCGCACGTAGCGCAGGTCTTCGGTCTGCCGGAACGCCCATAGCGGCACGCCCTTGGGCGCCTCGGGCTGGGTGAACGGCGGTTTGCCCTGGCTGTTGTAGCTGATGTAGTTCCAGTACAGCCGGCCCAGCGCGTGGTCCGGATCAACCCGCAGCAGGTCGCTCAGATCGGCGTACACGCGCGCGTACAGGCGCTGGCGCTTGGAGGTGGTGTGTTCTTCGACCAGGAAGCCCCAGTTGTCGCGGACCTGGTTGAAGCGGTCGGCGAGGTGCTCCTTCTTTGCCTCCTCGCGGTCCTTGTAGACCATGCGGATCTCCGCACCATCGAGCGAGCCGGCGTTGAAGCCGGGCGCGGCCGAGGCGATGGAGATCCACAGACTGTCGGCGGTCAGGATGCGGTCGCGCAGGTCCAGCCACAGCGTGCGCTTCTGGCCCGGCTTCACCGAGACCGACACGTCGATCATGTCGCGCGCCGGCCAGATCGGGTCCTTGATGCGGATGTTGAGCGGAATCAAGCCGTCGCGCGCGGCCGGCAGATCGAGCGCCGGCAGGTCGATGGCAACCCCGTCCAGACCGTCGTGCATGTTCTCCCAGCTGTGCGCCCAGCTGCGGATCAACGGCTGCGCGGCGGGCGCATCGCTGACCCCGGACGGAATCAGCACGTGCACGATCGGCAGCGGCTGCGCGGGCAGCGTGTCGGCCGCGCGCCGGCGTGAGCCGGCCCCCTTCGGCAGGGCCATCACCGTGCTGCGCTCGGCGGGCGGGTACCGGCCGTCGATGTAGGCGCGCAGGTCGGCGATGTTGGTGTAGTCGGGCAGCGCCTGGCTGTCGATCAGATAGCGCTGCTTGACCGTGCCGTCGGGCTCGGCGGCATCGCTGACCTGGTAGGCCCAGATCTCCTGGATCGGCGTTTCCTGTTCGGTGTTGCGGAAGTGCAGCACCCCGCCGGTCTGTGCGGGAATGTCGTTGACGCTGCGCACCACGCCCTGCGGCCGCTGGAACAGCGGCTGCGCCGGCTGGTCGCCAACACTGTGGCCGAGCCCGCCGAAGGCGGCGCCGCGCACCTCGATACGGGTGACGGTCTCGCCCTCGGGCAGGGTCAGGTCGAGCTGCTGGCCGCCCTCGACGTAGGTGTTCCAGTCCGGCAGCTGGAAGTAATCGTTGCGGCCGGGCAGGCGCGAGCGGTTGTACACGCCCGGCCAGGTGGTCTCGGCGATGCCGTCGGTGGCCTTCCACATCCACTGCTTGTGATCCTTGGCATCGGCGAACTCGACCTTGCGGATCGTGGTGGTCGCGGTGGCCAGTGCCGGCGGCGGTGCGCCGTCCCAGCCGTGCCGGTGGTTCCAGGCGCGCATCGGGTCGGCCGGTGCAACGGCCGTGGCGGGCGCGGCGTTGCGGGCCAGCGCGGCCATGCCGGCCGGGTCCAGCAGGCGGTCGTAGACGCGGATCTCATCCAGGTCGCTGCCGCGCAGGAAGTTGTAGCGGCTCTGCACCTGGTAGGGCGCCATCACCCGCCCGGCCAGGCCGAGCTGGTCCAGCGCCGCATCGTAGTCGGCGGTGGTCTCCTGGCGGGCCACCTCCCGGCCATCCACGTACAGCCGCACACCGTGGTCCTCATCCCAGCCAAAAGCGATGTGCTGCCACTGCTGCGGCGATGGCGTCTGGTCCAGCCGGAAGGACACCCGCGTGCGCGCCAGGTTGGCGTCGGTGACGAAGGCATCGAAGCCGTGGCCGTTCCAGTCGATGCGCAGCCAGGCCATGTCCCAGCTGCTGTGGTCGGCGTAGCCGACCCGGAAGATCACGAACGGCGCTTCCCCCACCGCATAGCGCGGGCGCCAGAAGAAGCCCAGTGTGCCGCGCTGGGCCTGGATGTTGCCGGGCGCGTTCCACGACAGCACGCCATCGTCGGCCCACTGGATGGCGCGGCCGTGGGCCCCGTCGGCCACCGGCTTCACCTTGTCCTGGAAGTTCGGCACCGCATCGCCGGCGGCGGTGTCCGCGTCCAGGCCATGCTCGGCCGACACGTGGAACAGCAGCTGCGGCGTGTTCTGCGCCCAGGCAGGGCCGCTGGCGAGCAGCAGCGCCAGCAGGCTGGCGGAGAGACGGGACGGGCGGAGCAGGGCAGGAGCAACGCGGTGCATGGGGCCTTCCTTTCGACAACGGTGACGGTACAGCGGAAACAACCGGGGCCGTCACCCCTTCAGGGCGGTCTTCCGCCGCGGCATCGCGCCCGACACCCCGGAGAGAAGGACGGGAGTGGACGCGATACCCGGGGCGGAAGCCGAAGCACGGGTCAGAACTTGTAGCGCAGGCCGACGTAGTACTGGCGGCCGGTGTGGGTGTAACGATCGGGCAGCGACAGCGCCGAATCGACGTAACGCTCGTCGGCGGTGTCGAGCAGGTTGATCGCCTCGAAGGTCAGCGAGAGCTTCTTGTTGACCTTCCAGGACATGTTGAAGTCCACGTTCTCCACGCTGTACTTGCCCTGCACATCGGCGGTCGCGTACTGGTTGTTGTCCAGGTCCCAGACGTTCTCCTGCGACAGGATCGTGCTGATGTACGCGTCGCGGTAGCTGGTGGAGACACGGGCGCTGAAGCGACCATCGTCGTAGTACAGCGTGGCGTTGTACGAGTTCGGCGACAGGTTGAGCAGGTCGTTCTCGGTGTACGTGGTAACGATGGTGTTGCCGGTGCCGGAGCTGAAGATGTACTTGATCTTCGAATCGACGTGGGTGTAGTTGAGCTGCACGCCGAAGTTGCGCCAGAAGCCGGGCAGGAAGCTGAAAGGCTGCTGGTAGGTCAGCTCGTAGCCCTTGAGCGGGCCGCCCGGGGTGTTGAAGTAGCTCTGCACGTTGAACACGGTGCCCGGGCTGAAGCCGGCCGGCAGCAGGTCCAGCGAGTAGCCCATGTCTTCCCAGGTGGTCAGCAGGCGCGTGCGCTGCACATAGCTTTCGATGTCCTTGTAGAACACCGCGGCCGAGAGCAGCGCGCCTTCCTGGAAGTACCACTCCGCGCTCAGGTCGTAGTTGGTGGAGCGGAACGGGTCCAGCTTCGGGTTGCCCAGGTTGATCGAGTAGCTGCGGTCGTCGTCGAAGTACGCGGTCGGGCCACCGCTGACGCTCGGCGACAGGTTGGACAGGGTCGGGCGGGCCATCGTCTTGGCGGCGCCGAAGCGCAGGACCACGGTATCGGTGAGGTCCCATGCCAGGTTCAGCGAGGGCAGCCAGTCATCGTACGAATGACCCACCTGCGTGCCGACCAGCAGGCGTTCGCCGGCATCGGCCGTGGCGCTGGCCACGCCCAGGAAGGGCTCGCACGCGGCGGCCAGGTCGTTGGCGTTGGCCGCGGTGCACGGTGCATAGCCGGCGGCGGTGATGTCGGTGCGCACGTAGCGCACGCCGACGTTGCCGCGGAACGCACGGCCGAGCAGGTCGGTGTTGAAGTCCAGCTGCAGGTAGCTGCCGTAGCTCTTCTCGTTGACGTCGAAGTTGTTGTTCGACGCGCCGAAGTGGCCGACGCTGGCCAGCCGGTAGTCGCCGCCGAGCGTGCCGGTGTTGCAGTTGCAGTAGATGTCCAGCAGCTTGGCGATCTTGTTGAAGTCCGGCACCAGCCACCCGCTCGGGATGTTGCCATCCAGACCCTTGCCGAACCCGTCCAGCGTGGTGCTCAGGTCGCCCACGCCGACACCGGCAGGCAGCGCCTGCGACAGGCGCCCGTAGCTGATGTTGCGGAACTCCTGGGTGCGCATGTCGTAGTCCTTGTAGGCAAGGCCGCCGCGCAGGGTGAAGGTGGGGTTGATGGCGAAGGTCAGGTCGACCTTGGCGGTATCGAAGGCGTTGTCCACGTACTGCGGGTTCAACCGCACTTCGCTGATGTTGCCGCCGCGCGCGGTGCCGTTGGCGTTCACCGGGGTACTTCCGTAGCCCAGCCACTGCCAGTTGTTCACGCTGCCCAGATCGAACGGGAAGGTCATGCTCGGCACCTTGCCGCCGTTGCGCATGTCCAGCACGAAGCCGTCGAGGTTGCTGTTGTCGAAGCTGACCATCGAGAAGATGGGGCGTGCGTAGTTCGACTCGGAATGGCCGACCAGCGCATCCAGGCGCACCGCATCGTTGAAGCGGTGTTCCAGGTTCAGGCTGAACTGCTTGAACTCGGTGCTTTCCTCGATCGCGGTGGATTCGGTGCGGAAGTCCACGTTGTCGAACACGCCGTAGACCAGCCGGTTCTGTTCGTCGGCCTGCGCCTCGCGCACCACGATCTGGGTCTTGCCGCCGTACTGCGCGGTGCGGTGCAGGTTGGCGCCGATGGAGTCTTCGCGGACGTTCTTGTCGAGCTTGGAGTACAGCATGTCCAGATTCAGCTGGGTGTCGTCGCTGACCTTGAACTGCAGCGCGCCGGTGATGCCCAGCCGCTCGATCTCGTGATCGGTGCGCACGTAGCGCGGGTACCGCGGAATCCACGCGTTGGTGGCGGTCTCGTACGCCGCGATGTTCTCGGCGGTTGCGGCCGGGCGGTCCAGGCCCGGGCCACAATGGGTGGCATCGATGCCGTAGCTGCCCCAGCCGTTGTTGCGCGCCTGGTTGGCGGCGCTGCCCACACCGGCGGCGGTCTCATTGGCCAGCGGGTTGCGCGGGGTCTGCGGGTCGTAGCCGGCCGGGCTGCAGAAGCCGTAGGTGCCGTTGTTGGTGGCCGTGCTCTGATTGGAGTTGCGGTAGTTGCCATGCTCCCAGCGCACCGGGTTGTAGCCTTCCTCGTAGATGGTGCGCTTGCTGTAGGCCACCGACATCAATGCGCCGATGCGGCCATCGGCCCAGGTGTTGCTGATCAGGCCGGAGATGCGCGGGTCTTTGTTGCGCGACAGTTCGTTGAAGCCGTACTGGCCGCCCAGCGATGCCTGGAAGCCCTCGAAGTCGAACGGGCGCGAGCCGCGCAGGTCGACCGTGGCACCCAGCGAGCCCTCGTCGGTCTGTGCCGACTGGGTCTTGTTGATCTTGACCCGGCTGAACAGCTCCGAGGCGAAGGTGTTGAAATCGAAGCCACGGCTGCGGTTGACGCCGGTGGTGCCGCTGCCCGCGGTGGACAGTGCTTCCAGGCCGTTGATGCGTACGCGGGTGAAGTCCGAGCCCAGGCCACGCACCGAGATCTGCTGGCCTTCGCCGCCTTCGCGGTCGATCGAGACACCGGCGATGCGCTGCATCGACTCGGCCAGGTTGAGATCCGGGAACTTGCCGATGTCCTCGGCGTAGATCGCATCGACCTGCTCGACGCTGTAGCGCTTTTCATCCAGCGACTGCTGCAGGCTCTCGCGGTAGGTTGCCTTCACCTCGACCTTGTCCAGGTCCACCGCATCCACCGCCGGGGCCTGCTGCGCCGAAGCCACGCCGGCCATGCCCTGCAGGGCGAACGCGATCGAGACCGCGAGATAGGTAACCGGTGTCTTTTTCCGTGGGTACTGTCGTTCCATCGTCTGTTCCCCTCCCAGGGTGCGTCGCCATGCGAGCGTGATGTGATGTGGTGCGCACGGGCCGCGTCTGACACCGATGGTCAGCCGAAACGTAACAAACCCTTCACGCGCGGGCATCTTGCGCCGCAGCAGCGTGATCGCGATCGCGTGGGTAGAACGAACGGTGGAAGCAGGCGCGCGCGCGGCCGGCGGCGTGATCGCTCACGCCGCCGGGTGCTTCGCGGTTGAATCAGAACTTGTAGCGCAGGCCGAGCAGGTACTGGCGGCCAGTTTCCGTGTACTGCAGCGGCAACTGCCACTGCGAACCCACCCACTCGTCGGACGCTTCGTTGGTCAGGTTGACCGCTTCCAGGCTCAGTTCGAGCTGGTCGCTGATCTTGTAACGCACCGATGCGTCGATGACCGTGGTGCCGGTCATGCCGTGCACGTCGAAGCCGGCTTCGGTGGCGGGCACCTGGGTCAGGTAGTCGTCGCGGTTGGTGGCCGACACGCGCGCGGCGAACACCGGGCCTTCGTAGAACAGCGTGGCGTTCCACGAGTTCTTGGACAGGCCGGTCAGGTCGGTGTTGAGCGAGTTGGCGCCGCTGGCGGTGAGGTACTGGATCTGCGAATCGACGTAGGTGTAGTTCAGCTGCACGCCGAGGTTGGACCAGTTGCCGGGCAGGAAGGTGAAGGGCTGGATGTAATTGGCCTCCAGGCCCTTGAGCTTGCCGCCCGGGGTGTTGAGCGGAACGCTGAACACGAAGTCGTCGTCGGGGCCGGCGCCGGTGCCATCGAGCAGGCTCAGCGGCAGACCGCTGGACGAGTACGGACGCACTTCGCGTGCGGTCTGCACGGCGCTTTCGATGTCCTTGTAGAACAGCGCCAGGCCCAGCATCGCGCCTTCGCTGAAGTACCACTCGAAGCCAAGGTCGGCCGTGTTGGCGCGGATCGGATCCAGATTCGGGTTGCCGCCGCTGACGGTACGCGCGCCGCCGCTGACGTTGACGGTCACGCCCGGGGTCAGGCTGCCCAGGCCGGGGCGTGCCATCACTTTGGCCGCGCCGAAGCGCACCAGGAAGTCCGGGGTCAGTTCGGCCACCAGGTTCACCGACGGCAGGGTGTCGCTGTACTCGCGGTCCACGGTGCTCTGCACCGGCGCGCCGCTGACGGTGGCATAGCCGGTGGAGCTCTGCTTGGTCTTGACGTAGCGCACGCCGACGTTGCCCGAGAACGGGATCGATCCCAGCTCGGTGGAGAAGTCGGCCATCACGTAGCCGCCACGGTCCTTCTCTTCCACGCTGCGTGCGTTGACCACGCGCTCGGTGAGGGCGAAGGTGCCGGTGTTGCTGTAGATGCCGAACAGATCGTTGAACGCGTCGATGTTGGGCACCACCCAGTTCGACGGCGAACCGGTGATGCCACCCAGGCCGGCCTGTTCGGTCATGTCCGCCGGCACCCGCTTGTTGCCGGTGGCGAAGTTGGGCACGGCCGTTTCCGAGCCGCGTCGCCATTCACGCGTGGCGAAGCTGTAGTCCTTGCCGAGGAAGCCACCCTTGAGGCGGAAGCCGGGGCTGATGTTCCAGTTGAAATCAACCTGGGCGGTGTCGAAGTCGTTCTTCACCCACTGCGGGCGCAGGCGGATTTCGGCCAGGGTCCAGCCGTTGGGATCGGTGGGATCGATGCCGTAGTTCAGCACCGGGAAGCGGCTGTTGCCACGGTAGTCGTAGCTGTAGTTCTGGACGTTGAGCTTGTCCATGATGACCGTGGTCTGGATCGGGTTCTCGTGCTCCGAGCGCGAGGTGCCGATCTTGCCGCTGACCTTGAAGTCATCGGTGAACTGGTGCTGCGCGTTCAGCGCGATCTGCTTGAAGACCGTGTTCCACTCGTCGTGGCGGTTTTCCGAGCGCACGTCGACGTTGTCGAACACACCGTAGACCAGCGCGTTGTCGCGGATCTCGCCATCGCGCACGATGGTTTCCGGCTTGCCCTGCTGCGAGGCGCCGCGGCTGAACGAGATCGCTTCGATGTAGTGCTCGTCGCGCGTGGCGTCAATCTTGGAGTACAGCGCATCCAGCGACAGCTCGGTGCGGTCGGTCGGCTTCCACTGCAGCGAGCCGGTCACGCCCAGGCGCTTCTGCTGGTGTTCCATCTGCACGTAACGCGGGAAGCGCGGGTGGTTCACGTCGGCAGCGAGCGCCGGCCTGTAGGTAGACGCCGGGCTGAACCCGCCGTTGCTGGTGCCGCCGGCCCAGCGACCGGTGTTGGAGCCTTCCTCGAGCAGCTGGCGCTCGGAGTAGGCCACCGACAGCAGCGCGCCGAAGGTACCGTCGGCGAAGGTGTTGGAGATCAACGCGGCCATGCGCGGATCGGCCTTCTGGGCCATGTCGTTGTAGCTGGCCTGGCCGCTGGCGGCGAGGGTGAAGCCGTCGTAGTCGAAGGGCTTGGCGGTATTGAGGTCCACCGTGGCGCCCAGCGAACCCTCTTCAACGTCGGCCTGCGCGGTCTTGCGCACGATCAACTGCGAGAACAGGTCCGAAGCGAACACGTTGAAGTCGAAACCACGGCCACGGTTGGTGCCGCCGGACTGGTCGCCGCTGCCCACGGTGGTCAGCGCTTCCATGCCGTTGATGCGCACGCGGGTGAAGTCCGGGCCGAGGCCACGCACGGAAATGTTGCGGCCTTCGCCGGCATCGCGGGTGATGACCACGCCGGGGATGCGCTGCAGCGACTCGGCCAGGTTCAGATCGGGGAACTTGCCGATATCTTCGGCGACGATCGCGTCGACCATGCCGGATTCACCGCGCTTGATGTCCAGCGCTTTCTCGACGCTGGCGCGGTAGCCGGTGACGGTGACGGTGTCCAGATCGGTCGGATTGGTGGTGCCGGCCTCCTGGGCCCACGCGCCACCGCTCAGCGCCAGTCCGATCGACAGCGCGAGCATGGTAACCGGTGTCTTTTTTTCAGTGTTTCGAGATTGCATGCCTTCCCTCTCCCAAAGGTGCTACATGAAACAGCTATCCGGCGACATGTCAGTGCAATGACACCGCTGGTCAGGGCGGACGTTAACAGTCCGTTCCGAGCAGGGCATCTTGCAGCGCAACAGACTTTTGATGTCCCGTAGAGGCTTGCGGGACAATGCTTCCGACATTCGGGACAGGTGGACGGAGGGCGTTGCACCGCTAGAATGACACCGCTAGCCATTGTCGCGCCTGCCCTCCCGGCCGGTGCGGCCTTCACAAGGACCCGGTAACCATGAGTCGTGTCGTCTGTTTTGGAGAGTTGTTGCTGCGCATGAGCGCGCCCGGCCGGGAGCTGCTGCTGCAGACCCCTCAACTGGCGGTGCACGCCGGGGGCGCCGAAGCCAACGTCGGCGTCAGCCTGGCCCATCTTGGGCATGAGGTGGCGATGGTCGGCACCGTCGCGGACAACGCGCTGGGTGCGTTCGCGGTCGGCGAACTGCGCCGGCACGGCGTGGATACGCGCGCGGTGCAGGTGCGCGATGGGCGCATGGGCCTGTACTTCCTCACCACCGGCGCGGTGCAGCGTGCCAGCGAAGTGGTCTACGACCGCGCCGACTCGGCCTTCGCACTCAGCCGCGCCGGTGATTACGACTGGGATGCCGCGCTGGACGGCGCGCAGTGGCTGCACCTGTCCGGGGTGAGCCCGGCGCTCAATCCGGCGATGGCCCAGGCTACCCTGGCGGCCGCGCGCGCGGCCTGCGAGCGCGGGGTCGCGGTGTCCTTCGACGGCAACTTCCGCCCCTCGCTGTGGGCGCGCTGGCAGGGCGATGCGGCGGGCATCCTGCGCGAGCTGTTCGCCTGTGCGCACGTGCTGTTCGCCGACTACCGCGACATCGGCGTGGTGCTCGGCGGCGAGTTCGCGCAGGCGCAGCCGCAGGAGCGCGTGGACGCGGCAGCCGCACAGGCCTTTGCTGCGTTCCCGCGGCTGCAGTGGATGGCCTGCACCCAGCGCACGCCGCACAGCGTGGACAACCATGCGCTCGGTGCGATGCTGATCGGCCGCGACGGCACCCGTGCAGTGGCGCCCACCCGCGAGATGGTCGGCATCGTGGACCGCATCGGCGGCGGCGATGCCTTCGCCGCCGGCATCCTGCATGGCATGATGCGCGGCTTCGCGCCGGAAGCGATCGTGCGCTTCGGCCTGGCCGCCGGATGTCTCAAGCATTCGATCCCCGGCGACTTCAACCCTGTCAGCGAGGCTGACATCATGGCCCTGACGGGCGAGGAGCGATTCGATGTCCGGCGCTGATCCGCGCGTACGCGCAGTCCTGAAGCTGGCCCCGGTGATTCCGGTGTTCACCCCCGACAACGTCGAGGACGCGGTGGAGGTGGCCCGCGCGCTCTTCAACGGCGGCCTGCCGGTGATCGAAGTGACCCTGCGCACTCCGGTGGCGATGGACGCGATCCAGGCGATGGTGGAGGCGGTGCCTGATGCCGTGGTGGGCGCCGGTACCGTGCTGACCGCCGCGCAGATGGACCGGGTGAAGGCCGTGGGCGGGCGCTTCGCGGTGTCGCCCGGTGCCACCGACCGGCTGTATGCGGCCGCGCGCGATACCGACCTGCCGTTCCTGCCCGGGGTGGCCACCTCGTCCGAACTGATGCGCGGCCTGGAGAACGGGCTGGATACCTTCAAGTTCTTCCCGGCGGTGCAGGCCGGCGGCGCAGCGATGCTGTCGGCCTGGAACGGCCCGTTCGGCGATGTGCGGTTCTGCCCCACCGGCGGGATCAGCGCGCAGACCGCGCGCGATTTCCTGCACCTGCCCAATGTGCTGTGCGTGGGCGGCTCCTGGTTGACCACCCGTGCCCTGCTGCAGGCGCGCGACTGGGCCGGCATCGAGCAGCTGGCGCGCGAATCGGCCGCACTGGTCGGCTGACCGCCGCGCCCGTCGTCAGTGACGGCGGGCGCTGTCGCCCACGCGGCGGTACAGGGTGCTGCGGCTGATGCCGAGCAGGCGCGCGGCCTGGGCAACGTTGCCGCCGCAGCGGGCCAGCGCATCGCGCATGGCCGAGGTGGCAATCGCATCCAGTCCATCGGCCGCTGCGGCTGCAGGTGCTGCAGGTGCTGCAGGTGCATCCTGGCGAACGTAGCCGGGCAGGTCGTCGCGATGAAGGACCTGGCCCGCATCGCTGAGCGCCACCAGCGTGCGCAGGCATGCGCATAGCTGCCGCAGGTTGCCGGGCCAGGCATACGCCGCCAGCGCGTGGAAGGCGGCGGCATCGAGCTGACGCCCCTGTCCCAGCCGTTCCCACAGCCCGTTCACCAGTGCGGCGCGGTCGGAATGCGCGCGCAGCGGCGGCAGGGCCACGCAATGGTCGGCGATGCGGTAGTACAGGTCGCTGCGGAACGTGCCGGCAGCCATCGCCTGGTCGAGGTCGCAGTGCGTGGCGCAGATCAGCGCGAAATCCAGCTGCACTGGCTTGCCACCGCCCAACGGCGACAGGGTGCGCTCCTGCAGCACGCGCAGCAGGCGTGGCTGCAGGGCAAGCGGCATGTCGCCGATCTCATCGAGGAACAGCACACCGCCCTGCGCCTGGCGCAGCAGGCCGGTGTTGCCGGTCTTGCGTGCGCCGGTGAAGGCGCCTTCCTCGTAGCCGAACAGTTCGGCCTCGATCAGGCCTTCCGGCAGCGCCGCACAGTTCACCGCCACGAACGGCTTGTCGGCGCGGGTACTGCGCCGATGCAGCTCGCGCGCGAACACCTCCTTGCCGGTTCCGGTCTCGCCCTGCAGCAGCACCGGCAACTGCGCGTCGAGCACCCGGCACGCGCGCGCCAGCGCCTGCTGCTGGGCCGCGTCGAACACGGGCGAGGCATCCAGGCGCGGTGCCGACGCTGCGGTCCGCCCCGGGGCGGCAGCGGGCGCCCGCGCAACCGCCGACGGCGCGCGCGGTGCCGGGGCCTGGCCGAGATGGCCATACAGCGCGCGGCCCTGGCGGTCGATCAGGGCACCGTCATCGTGCAGCCGCGACAACGGCACATCGAACAATGCCTCGTAGGACGCACGGCCGAGATCACCATGCTCCAATCCAAACAGCGCCAGCCCGGCGCGGTTGGCCGCCACCAGCCGCCCGCCGCGGAAGCCAAACACGCCTTCGCGCGCCGTACCCAGCAGCGCGGCGTCGTGATGCAGGCGGACCACCTCGCAGTCGCCCAGTCCGGCATCGAAGTAGCGGTGCTCGATGTGCGCCACCGCCTGGCGCGCCAGTACCCGCGCATGCAGGTGCTGCAGGCGCGCATCGCCGGAGATGTCGAGCACGCCCACGCGCTGGCCGTACGGGTCGAAAATCGGCGTGGCCGAGCAGGTCAGGATGCCGTGCGGAGCGAAGTAGTGCTCGCCACCACGCACCTCCACCGAGCGCCCTTCGACGATCGCGGTGCCGATGGCGTTGGTCCCCACGGTGGTCTCGTCCCAACGCACGCCGGGCATCAGCGCGACGCGCCCGGCCTTGTCGAGAAAGCCCGGACTGCCTTCGGCATCGAGAATCCACCCGGCCTCGTCGGTGAGCAGCACGATGCTGCCGGCCACCGCGATGTCGGCAGCCAGTCCATCCAGCTCCGGGCGGGCCAGGCGCCACAGCGTCTCCTGGCGCTGGCGCAGCTCGCGCAGGCGGGCATCGGGCAGCGGCTCCACCTCCGGCTGCGCGTCCACCGACAGACCGCCGCGCAGGCAGCGCTGCCAGGACTGCAGGATGGTGTCGGGCACGATGCCGATCGGCGCTGCACCCCGTTCGAAAAACGAACGCCGTGCGTTGCCGACGCGGTGCTGGAGCGGAAGCTGGGACACCTGGATTCTCCAGTGTCGCAATCTGCGACAGTTGTAGCGGGGCCTGTTCCGATAAACACCACAGCACGCGTTACCGTGCAATGACCGCGTGTGATGCAGTGCAGCAATCGGGACCACGATCGCCAGCGTCACTGCGGCCCACATGCGTGCGGCAGTGCACCACCACGAACCTGGCATCGTCCTTGCGGCAGTGAAAGGACCCGAATGGGCCCGTTCCCACCTGCACCCGGAGATCCACCCGATGAATGCCGTCACGTCCGCCAAGCCGCACGCCACCGACCCGCAGTCCATCTTCAAGCCGCGCTACGGCAACTACATCGGTGGGGAATGGGTGGCCCCGCGCAGCGGCCAGTACTTCGAGAACACCACGCCGGTGACCGGCAAGGTATTCACCGAGGTGGCCCGCTCCAATGCCGAGGACATCGAGGCCGCACTCGACGCTGCGCATGCGGCCAAGCGCGGCTGGGCCGAGACCTCCACCACCGCGCGCGCCAACATCCTCAACAGGATCGCCGACCGCATCGAGGAGAACCTGGAGCTGCTTGCCCACGCCGAGACGTGGGACAACGGCAAGCCCATCCGCGAAACCCTCAACGCGGACATCCCGCTGATGGCCGACCACTTCCGCTACTTCGCCGGCGCGGTGCGCGCGCAGGAAGGCAGCCTGTCGGAGATCGACAAGGACACCATCGCCTACCACTTCCACGAGCCGCTGGGCGTGGTGGGGCAGATCATCCCCTGGAACTTCCCGATGCTGATGGCCGCCTGGAAGCTGGCCCCGGCCCTGGCGGCAGGCAACTGCGTGGTGCTCAAACCGGCCGAGCAGACCCCGGCCTCGATCCTGGTGCTGATGGAGGTGATCGGCGACCTGCTGCCCAAGGGCGTGCTCAACGTGGTCAACGGTTTCGGCGTGGAAGCCGGCAAGCCGCTGGCGTCCAACCCGCGCATCGCCAAGATCGCCTTCACCGGCGAAACCACCACCGGCCGCCTGATCATGCAGTACGCCAGCCAGAACCTGATTCCGGTAACGCTGGAGCTGGGCGGCAAGTCGCCGAACATCTTCTTCGCCGACGTGATGGCCGAGGACGACGACTTCCTCGACAAGGCGGTGGAAGGCTTCGTGCTGTTCGCCTTCAACCAGGGCGAGGTGTGTACCTGCCCCTCGCGAGCGCTGATCCAGGAATCGATCTACGAGAAGTTCATGGAGCGCGCGCTCAAGCGTGTGGCCGCGATCAAACAGGGCAATCCGCTGGACCCCAATACGATGGTCGGCGCGCAGGCCTCCTCCGAACAGCTGGAGAAGATCCTGTCCTACTTCGACATCGGCCGCCAGGAAGGCGCCGAAGTGCTGATCGGTGGTGAACAGGCCCACCTCGACGGCGATCTCGCCGGCGGCTTCTACGTGAAGCCCACCGTGTTCAAGGGCCACAACAGGATGCGCGTGTTCCAGGAGGAGATCTTCGGGCCGGTGGTGTCGGTGACCACGTTCAAGACCGAGGAAGAAGCGCTGGAGATCGCCAACGACACCCTGTACGGCCTCGGCGCCGGTGTGTGGAGCCGCGATGCGTCGCGTCTGTACCGGATGGGGCGCGGCATCCAGGCAGGCCGGGTGTGGACCAACTGCTACCACGCCTATCCGGCGCACGCCGCGTTTGGTGGCTACAAGCAGTCGGGCATCGGCCGCGAGAACCACAAGATGATGCTCGACCACTACCAGCAGACAAAGAACCTGCTCGTCAGCTACTCGCCGAAGAAGCTGGGCTTCTTCTGAGCCTGCGCAGGCTTGATCCCGATCAAGGCGCCGGCATGAGGCCGGCGCCACAGTGCAGTTCCTGGCAATCCACGGAGATCCACGCATGAACAAGACCATGAAGGCCGCGGTCGTCCGCGAATTCGGCAAGCCGTTGCGCATCGAGGAAGTCCAGGTGCCTCGCCCCGGTGCCGGCGACATCCTGGTGAAGATCGAAGCGTGCGGCGTCTGCCACACCGACCTGCACGCGGTGGACGGCGACTGGCCGGTGAAGCCGAATCCGCCGTTCATTCCCGGCCATGAGGGCGTGGGCCACGTGGTCGCCGTCGGCGCCGGCGTCAGCCACGTCAAGGAAGGCGACCGGGTCGGCATCCCGTGGCTGTACTCGGCGTGCGGCTACTGCGAGCACTGCCTGGGTGGCTGGGAAACGCTGTGCGAGAGCCAGCAGAACACCGGTTATTCGGTCAACGGCGGATTCGCCGAGTACGCGCTGGCCAACGCCGGTTATGTGGGCCACCTGCCGAAGAACGTCGGCTTCATCGAGGTGGCGCCGATCCTGTGCGCCGGCGTCACCGTCTACAAAGGCCTGAAAGTCACCGACACCAAGCCGGGGCAGTGGGTGGTGATCTCTGGCGTGGGTGGGCTGGGCCACATGGCCGTGCAGTACGCCAAGGCGATGGGATTGAACGTGGCCGCCGTGGATATCGACGATGACAAGCTCGCCCTGGCCGAACGCCTGGGCGCGACGATCACCGTCAACGCCCGCACCACCGATCCAGCCGCGTTCCTGAAGAAGGAAATCGGCGGCGCGCATGGCGCACTGGTCACCGCGGTATCGCCGATCGCGTTCGAGCAGGCGCTGGGCATGGTCCGCCGCGGCGGCACGGTGTCGCTCAACGGCCTGCCGCCGGGCAACTTCCCGCTCGACATCTTCGGCATGGTGCTCAACGGCATCACCGTGCGCGGCTCGATCGTGGGCACCCGCCTGGACCTGCAGGAATCGCTGGAGTTCGCCGAGCAGGGCAAGGTGGCCGCCACGGTCACCAGCGATTCTCTGGAGAACATCAACGACATCTTCGCGCGCATGCACGCCGGCAAGATCGAAGGCCGCGTGGTGCTGGACATGAGCGCGTAACCGGACGTGCGTTGCCGTTCTGCGCCGCATCCCCTCTCCCGGCGGCGGCAGGACGGCAACGCCGCTGTTGGTAGTGCCGGCCGCTGGCCGGCTCCCAGGACCCCAGACCCATGCCCGACCTCCCGCTCCAGGTCATCGCCACCCTCCCGGCCCTGCAGCTGATCGACACACTGCGCGCGCGCCACGGCGAGCTGCTGTTCCATCAATCCGGCGGCTGCTGCGACGGCTCCTCGCCGATGTGTTTCGCCCAGGGCGACTTCATCGTCGGCGACCGCGATGTGCAGCTGGGCGAGATCGGCGGCGCGCCGTTCTACATCAGCCCGTCGCAGTTCGCGTACTGGAAGCACACCCAGCTGATCATCGACGTGGTACCCGGCCGCGGCGGCATGTTCTCGCTGGAGAACGGCGAGGGTGTGCGCTTCCTGGTGCGCTCGCGGCTGTTCAGCGATGCCGAGTTCGCCCAGCTGCAGGCCGCCGGCAAAGCCTGAGCCGGCCTCGCAGGCCATAATGGCCGCATCCCCGCCCGCCGTTGAATGCCCATGTCTGCGTTGTCGCTCGCCAAGACCGTCGTGTTGTCCGTGCTGTCGGTGGTGGTGGCGCTGTTCGTGCTGGGCATGGTCGCCGGTGCCGGCGGCTGGGTGGCGCCGTGGGTCGGCCTGTCCGACAGCAGCCCGCTGCGGCTGGCCTGGGATCTGGGCTGGACCATCCTCGGTGGTGTGGCCGCCATCGCCTTCGCCAGCCGCTATGCGCCGGCCCGGCCTTACGTGCACGGCGGGGTGGTGTGGGCGGTGATCGCGTCCGCCTCGGTGTATGCCGTCTGGAGCCTGGGCAGCGACTATCCCTTCTGGTTCGTGCTGACCCTGCTGGTCTCGCTGCCCTTCCAGGCCATCGGCGCCTGGCTGGGTGCGCGCTGCCGGCCGCGCTGAGCCGCGCCGGCCTGCGTCACGTGCCGGGCAGCACCTGCTTGACCGTGTCGATCCCCTCCCACGGGTCCTGCTTGAGCCGCTGCGCGCGTTGCAGGGCCTTGGCCAGCGGGAAGGCATCCGGCGCACTGACCCGACCCAGCTCTTCCCAGCGCAGCGGCACCGCCACGCCTGCCGCGGGCCGCGCCCGCAGCGACCATGAGCACACGCTGGTGGCACCGCGCGCGTTGCGCAGCCAGTCGATGAAGATCACCCCGGTGCGCTTGGCCTTGCTCATGGTGGCCACGTAGCGCTCCGGCGCGTGTTCGGCCATGGCCTGCGCGAACGCCTCGCAGAAATCCTTGGCCTGCGCCCAGTCCGCCGTGGGCTGCAGCGGCACCACCACGTGCACGCCCTTGCCGCCGGACAGCCGCACGAAGCTCTGCAGCCCGGTGTCCTGCAGCCGGTCACGCACCTCGCGCGCGGCCGCCTTCACCTGCGGCCAGCCCACGCCTTCGCCCGGATCCAGGTCGAACACCAGCCGGTCCGGGTGTTCCGGGTCGGCCACCGTGGCGCCCCAGGGATGCAGCTCCAGGGTGTTCATCTGCACCAGCTGCAGCAGCCCCTGTACGTCGTCGATGTACAGGTAGTCCTCGCGTCCGCTCTTCTGCTCCAGCGGGATGGCCTTCACCGCATCGCCCAGGCCGGTGCCGTGGTGCTTCTGGAAGAAGCATGGTTTGTCCACGCCATCCGGACAGCGCAGCAGCGACAGCGGCCGGCGCGCCACCTCGGGCAGAATCCAGCGCGCCATCTGCCGGTAGTAGTCGGCCACATCGCCCTTGGTGATCTTCGCCTTGGCGAACACCACCCGTTCGGGATGGCTGATGGTCACACCGGTATCGGTGGTGGGCACGGCTGCCTCCTTCACGCCCAGGTCGTTGGCCTGCTTGTCCTCGCGCAGCCGCTTGAAGCTGGCCTGCCGCAGCAGGCCTTCCTTCGCCCAGCCGCGGAACGCCACTTCCGCCACCAGCGTCGGCTTGACCCAGTGCACGCTGCGCGCCGTGAACGGCACATGCGACGGCAGTTCGACCGCCGCGGCATCGGTGGCCAACGCCTTGAGCTGCCGGTGCAACGCGGCCAACCCGGCATCGTCGAAGCCTGTTCCCACACGCCCCACATAACGCAGCCCGCCCTTGTCTGGCGTTGCCATCAACAGCGAGCCGAAGCCACTGCGCGCGCCCTTCGGGTCGGTGTAGCCCACCACCAGGAACTCGTCGGTGTTCTCGTGCTTCACCTTCACCCAGCTGGGCGAGCGCGCGTTGACGTAGGGCGCATCCACACGCTTGCTGACAATGCCCTCGAAGCCGGCCTCACCGCTGGCCTCGAACACCGCCGGGCCGTGGTCGCGCACATGGTCGCTGTAGGCCAGGGTGCCGGGCGTATCGCCGATCAGGTCCTTCAGCAGCGCCTTGCGCGCCAGCAGCGGCGCACGGCTGATGTCCGCGCCAGCCACACCGGGCATATCGAACAGCACGTAGCGCAGCGGCTGCTTTGCGGTGCCGTCGATGACCTTCTGCAGCGCAGTGAAATCGCTGCGCCCCTGCGCGTCCAGCACCACCAGCTCGCCGTCCAGGCGCAGGTCGCGCACCGGCAGCCGTTGGATCGCCTGCACCACCTCGGGAAAATCATCGGTCCAGTTCAGGCCACCGCGCGAACGCAGCTTCACTACGCCGTCGCGCACGTCGGCCAGCAACCGGTAACCATCCCATTTGATCTCATGCAGCCAACCGTCGCCGTCCGGCGCAGTAGCTCGGTGGTCGGTCAACTGCGGTTTGAAGCCTGCTGGATAGGGTGTATCCCGTGCACCGGCCAACGTCAGCGCCCGGCGGTGCCAGCGCGCGTCCGCCTTGCGCGCGGCCGGGGCCCTGGCTGCCTGCGGCGAGGCCCGGCGTTTGCCTGGCGCACGCTGCGTGGTTGCCTTTCCGAGCATGTCGTCGGCCTCCATGTCGCGCGCCTCGTCATCATCGCGCTTGATCAACAGCCACTGGTGCTGCTTGCCTTTCATCGCGGTCCGCACCAGTTTCCAGCCGCCTTTGAGCCGTTCGCCGTGCAGTACGAAGTCCACCTTGCCGGCGGCGATCGCTTCCAGCGGATCGCCATCGCAGGCCCAGGTGCCGTGGTCGTATACGTCCACATGGCCCGCGCCGTAATGCCCCTCGGGAATATCGCCTTCGAACGTGGCATACGACAGCGGGTGGTCTTCGACCTCCACGGCCAAGCGCTTCTCGCCCACGCGCAGCGAGGGGCCTTTGGGCACGGCCCAGCTCTTGAGCACACCATCGGCCTCCAGGCGGAAATCGTAGTGGCGCGAACTGGCGTGATGCAGCTGCACCACGAAGATCGGCCGCCGCGCCGCCGCACCGTGCCGCGTGTCGTCGGGCTCGGGGGTTTGGCCGAAGCGGCGTTTGCGCCGGTATTCCTGCAGCGACATGGCCGCTTACCCGGCCTTGCGTGTCGTGGTGCGCTTGGCGGTTTTGCTGGTGGCCTTGGCTGCCCTGGTCGTCGCCTTGGCTGCCTTGGCCGCCTTCTTGGCAGGTTTTCCGCTCTTTTTCACCACCTTCGATACGGCTGCGCTCTTCTTTGCCGGTGTTCGTTTCTTCGCATCCAGGCTTTTCTGCAGCAGCGACATGAAGTCCACCACATTGGTCGCATCGTCCTCGCGCGACGCCGGTTCCTCTTCCACGCGGGTGGTGCCGCCCTTGGCCTTGATGCGCTTCTTCAGCAGCGTGTGCAGGCGCTCGCGGAATTCATCGTGGTACTCCTCTGGCTGCCAGTCGCCGGACATCGAGGCGATGAGCTGCTCGGCCATCGCGGTTTCCTTGCTGTTGATGCGGTAGTCGGCCAGGCTGCCGGTGGGCAGCTTGTAGTCCTCCGGGTCCACCAGCTCCTGCGGGTAGCGCAGGATCATCAGCACCAGCGCATCGCCATGCGGCATCACCGCGCACAGGTATTCGCGGGTGCGTACCACCACCCGCGCGATGCCCACCTTGCCGGTGCTGCGCAGGGTCTCGCGCAGCAGCACGTAGCCTTTTTCGGCTTTTTTGGCCGGCACCAGCAGATAGGGTTTCTCGTAGAAGCGCGGATCGATGCTGGCCGCATCGACGAAGGTCTCCACTTCAACGGCCTCGTGGCTCTCCGGCGCGGCCGAGCGGATGTCGTCCTCTTCGAGCACCACATAGCTGCCCTTGTCGTACTCGTAAGCCTTGACGATGTCCTTCCACGGCACTTCCTCGCCGGTATCGGCATTCACGCGCTCGAAGCGGATCGGCTTGCGGTCGCGCGAATCCAGCATGCGGAACTGCAGGTCGACCTTGCGCTCGCCGGACATCAGCGACACCGGGACGTTGAGCAACCCGAATGACAGCGTGCCGGTCCAGATCGGTCGGGCCATGACGGCGCCACTCCAGCAGAAGGGGGAGGGCAGCTGTACCGCGCGCGACGTGAAACGCCTGTGTCCGCGCCGTGCAGGCCGCCTGTACGCGGCGCCTTACTGCAGCAGGCCGTGCACGGCCGCGGCCGGCATGTGGTCCAGTGCCAGCCAGGCATCCTCGACAACGGCGCGCGCCTGCGGCCAGCCCAGCCTCGACTGCCCGCGCATCTGTTCCCAGTGTTCGGCCAGCTCGCCATCGGTGTCGTCGCCGGTGCCGCGCGGCCAGTCGGCGTAGTGCGTGGTCAGCGCGAAGGCGTAGGCCGGGTACAGATCGCGCCAGCTGCGGCGGCCCTGTGCACGGCGTTGTTCGTAGTCGTTGCGCATGTACTGCAGGTAATCCTGCGCGACAGCCTGCGGCTCTTCCATGCGTTCGCGTCGGCTGCGGCGCCCGCTGCGCTCGGGCTGCAGGTAGGCGTTGTACAGCGCGGGGACGGCTCGACGGTCCAGGCGGGGCATGGCACGACTCCGGCAGCGGCAGGGGGAGGCAGAAATAGCCCCGCCGCCGTTATCCAGCCGTGACAGATCCGTTGCGTGCCCGGCCATTCAGCGCCGGCTTCACGGCAGGTACCCACCGCAGGTGCGTACGCTGCAGGCACCTCTCCCTGGAGACATCCCATGCCACGCGATCCCCTGCGCGACGCCACCACCCCGGTCCCGGGCGAACAGCGCGCCAAGCACGACCTGCAGGACGCCGAAGACCGCGGCGCCGGCATGTCCACCCCCAACGAGGAACCGGACCACCTGCCGGTGCCCGCCAGTTCGTCCCACGCCTACCGCGACCGCAAGGACCCCACCGGCGCGCCGGCGCCGGGCCGCCGCGAGAACGAGGACCAGCGCCGCGAGCGCAAGGAACACGCCAGCGACAACCAGGACGAGGCGCTGGAAGAGACGTTCCCGGCCAGCGACCCGACCTCGCCGTTCGTGCCGGCCAAGGTGCCGCGCTAGGCGCCGCTCACGGCGCCCACTGCCACTGCAGTCCCACGCTGTAGCGGCGGTCCGGCCCGGGCTCGAAGAAGCGCTGGTTGCCGTCGTTGACGATCACCGAGCCGATGTAGCGCTGGTCCAGCACGTTGTCGATCCGCGCGAACGCGCGCAGCGTGCTCTGCGCGCGCTGCCAGCGGCGCGACGCCTCCAGATTGAGCAGGGCATAGCCGGGCGCGCGCTCGGTGGCCAGGTCGTTGACCACCGTATCGCTGGAGGCCACCACCTCGGCCGCCCACTGCCACGGGCCGGGACGGTACTGCAGGCGCGCGTTCCACTGCTGCTGCGGCACCCCGGGCAGTCGCGAACCTGCCGCCACGGTGCCGGCGGCCAATGCGTAGGGATCACGCACGGTCGCATCGATCCAGGTGTAGGCCAGGGCCAGATCGGCCTGAGCGCCCAGCGGCTGCAGATAGCTGGCTTCCAGTCCCTGGCGGCGGGTACGGCCGATGTTGCGGTAGGTGGCACGCCCGCCGGTGTTGCTGGCCACGGCCAGCTCGTCATCGGTATCGGCGCGGAACAGCGCCGTCTCCAGCTGCGCGCCGCCCTGCGGGTGCCACTTGGCGCCTACCTCCAGATTCCGGCTGCGCGCCGCCGACAGATCCAGCGCCAGCCCGGCCTGGCCGTCGGCGCGGTAGCCCAGCTCGTTGAACGTCGGGGTTTCGAAGCCGCGCCCGGCCGAGGCGTACAGCCGCCATGCTTCGCTGGCGCGGAACACCACGCCGGCCACCGGCGTGGTGGCGTTGTAGCGGCGTGACCCGCTGTCGTCGGGGTTGGTGGCGGTGATGTAGTGATCGTTGGAGCGGAACCGCACCGTGCTGTGCCGCACCCCCAGCAGCAACGACCAGCGCGGCGCCCACTGCCACCAGGCCTGCGCGAACTGGTCCACGTTCTCCACCCGGTCGGCCTGGTCGCGCCGCAGGCGTCCCTTGATGCCCAGCGTTTCGCCGACGAAGTTCTCGTAACCTCGTCGATCCTGCCGCTGACGGTCGGCATTGGCACCGATCACCACATCCAGCGGACGGCCGGCCCAATCGCCGTGCCAGGCCCAGCGCGCGTCCACGCCGCCATAGCCACCGTCCAGATCGATCACCCCACCCGCGTGCAGCGGGTTGGCCTGCGGCCCCGGCGGAATGGCCAGGTACTGTTCCACGCTGCGCTGCCCGGCATAGCCCATCGCGCGCCAGGTATGGGCGCCCTCGGTACGGCTGAACACCAGCCCGGCCTGGGCCTGCCGCGCCGATTTGCGGGTGTTGTACTGGGTGGCCACCGCCGTGGCCTGGCGCGGGTCCGCGCGCACCTGGGCGCGGGTCAGACCGAGCGGGTCCTGCGCATCGGGGGCATCGAGGTAGTTCAGCACCAGTGCCAGCTCGCCGCCGGCCACCTCGGTGCCCAGCCGGGCGTTCACCGATTCGCGGCGCGCGCGGCTGTGATCGCGCCAGCCGTCGGTGCGGAAGTGGTTGGCCGCCACGTTGTAGCGGACCGGCCCCTGCTGCCCGCGCAGCTGCGCGCCGATACTCAGAATGGCATCGCTGCCGGTATCCAGGCGCAGACGCCAGGGATCGCCGGGCGCGCCATCGGCACTCCACACCTGCACCACGCCGCCGGACGAGTTGCCGTACAGCGCCGAGAACGGCCCGCGCAGCACCTCCACCCGCTGCGCGCCCAGCAGGCTGGCGTGCGAGAGCTGGCCCTGCCCGTCGGGCATGGTGGCCGGCACGCCGTCCACCAGCACCCGTACCCCGCGCACGCCGAAGGTGGAGCGCGCTCCGAAGCCGCGGATCGACAGCTGGGTGTCCTGCGCGTAGTTCTGGCGGTCGCGGGCCACCACGCCGGGAATGCCACCCAGCGCATCGGCGATCTGCACCTGCGGGCCGGCCGCCGCGTCGTCGATCCACACCGTGGTGATCGACGCCGGCAGGTCCACATCGGCCACCTGCTGCACCCGCGCGGCCTGCACCTGCACCGTAGGCAGCCGTTGCGCCGGGACAGGGTCCGGAGGGGTGTCCTGGGCCTGTGCCAGGTTCGGCAGCAGTGCGGCCGAAAGCAGCGCAAAACGGCGGGCAGACGGGGGGAAACGACGCATGCGTGTGGGTGTCCTCGGAATTCGGGCGTGCCACACGCAATGGTACGGAAACGAACGTGACGGCGGCCGCCGCGCCCTCGTCGCGGCTTTGTTACGATGGGTCGGTTTTGGCTGATTCTGCCGCAACCTGCGTCGCGCCATCCTCCCCCCTTCCGTCATCCGAATGAGTACCGCCGTGTCCTTCTTTGCAAATGTGGAACTGGTCCCAGGCGACCCGATCCTGGGCCTGACCGAGGCATACAACGCCGACAGCCGTCCGACCAAGGTCAACCTGGGTGTGGGCATCTATTACGACGAGAGCGGCCGCATTCCGCTGCTCCGCGCCGTCAAGCAGATCGAGCAGCAGCTGGCCACCGAGGCCAAACCGCGCGGCTACCTGCCGATCGACGGCCTGCCCGCCTACAACCAGGCCACCCGCGAACTGGTGTTCGGCAAGGACTCGCCGCTGCTGGCCGCCGGCCGCGTGGCCACCTCGCAGACCATCGGCGGCAGCGGTGCGCTGCGCGTCGGCGCCGACCTGCTGCACCGCCTGCTGCCGCACGCCACCATCGCCATCAGCAACCCGAGCTGGGAAAACCACCGCGCGGTGTTCGGGGCGGCCGGCTTCGAGGTCGTGGAATACAGCTACTTCGACCCGGCTACCCACGGCGTGGACTTCGACGCCATGCTGGCCGACCTGGCCAAGCTGCAGCCGGGCACCGTGGTGCTGCTGCATGCCTGCTGCCACAACCCCACCGGTGCCGACCTCACCGTCGCGCAGTGGAAGCAGGTGGCCGAGCTGCTGAAGGACCGCCAGCTGTTCCCGTTCATCGACATGGCCTACCAGGGCTTCGACAAGGGCATCAGCGAAGACGGCGTCGCCGTGCGCATCATCGCCGAGGCCGGCATCGACAGCTTCGTGGTCGCCAACTCGTACTCCAAGTCGTTCTCGCTGTACGGCGAGCGCATCGGCGCGCTGTCGGTGGTGGCACCGGATGCCAACGCCGCCAAGGCCGTGCAGTCGCAGGTCAAGCGCATCATCCGCACCATCTACTCCAGCCCGTCCAACCACGGCGCGGCCCTGGTGTCCGGCGTGCTCAACAGCGTCGAACTGCGCCAGGTGTGGGAAGCGGAACTGACCGAGATGCGCGAGCGTATCCACGCCCTGCGCCACGGCCTGGTGGAACACCTGGTGGCCGCTGGTGCGCCGGAGTTCGCCTTCATCAACGACCAGGCCGGCATGTTCTCCTACTCCGGTCTGAGCCGCCCGCAGGTGGACCGCCTGCGCGACGAGTTCGGCATCTACGCCGTCGGCACCGGCCGCATCTGCGTGGCCGCGCTGAACCAGGGCAACCTGGCGTACGTGGCCAAAGCCGTGGCGACCGTCGCCAAGGGCTGAAGCAACACGCAGTGCATGAAACAACGGCCGCCCAGTGCGGCCGTTGTTCCATCTGGACCTCACACCACCGGTAGTGCCGGCCGCTGGCCGGCTCTGCACAATACTGGATGGCGGGACGCCGGCCAGCGGCCGGCACGACATGTAACCGCTTACGTTTCCCCAACCTCGTAATGCCGCCAGCAACGGGCCACAATACGGCCCCCAAATGTCTGTGGCAGCCATTCCATGTCCCGTACGTCGCTTACCCGGTACCTGATCGAAGAGCAGCATGCCGGCCGCATCAACGCCGACCTGCGCCAGCTGATCGCCGTCGTCGCCCGCGCCTGCACCAGCATCTCCATCGCGGTCAGCAAGGGCGCCCTGGGCGGCGTGCTTGGCGAAGCCGGCACCGGCAACGTACAGGGCGAAGCGCAGAAAAAGCTGGACGTGATCAGCAACGAGATCCTGCTCGAAGCCAACGCCTGGGGCGGCCATCTCGCCGCGTGCGCCTCCGAGGAAATGGACCACTGCCAGCCCG
This sequence comes from Stenotrophomonas sp. LGBM10, assembly GCF_046736075.1. GTDB lineage: Bacteria > Pseudomonadota > Gammaproteobacteria > Xanthomonadales > Xanthomonadaceae > Stenotrophomonas. The sequence goes on along the minus strand of NZ_CP177163.1, from coordinate 2,352,504 downwards.
TGCCGGACACCTACCCGCGCGGCGACTTCCTGCTGCTGTTCGATCCCCTCGATGGCAGCTCCAACATCGACGTCAACGTGTCGGTCGGCACCATCTTCTCGGTGCTGCGCTGCCCGCCGGGCACCGAGCAGCCCGACGATGCCAGCTTCCTGCAGCCGGGCACCGCCCAGGTCGCGGCCGGCTACTGCATTTACGGGCCGAGCACGCAGATGGTGCTTACCGTGGGCCACGGCACGCATGCCTTCACCCTGGACCGCGAGAAGGGTGAGTTCGTGCTGACCACGCCGGACATGCAGATCCCGGCGGACACCCAGGAGTTCGCGATCAACATGTCCAACCAGCGCCACTGGGAAGCGCCGATGCAGGGCTACGTGCAGGACCTGCTGGCCGGCAAGGACGGCGCGCGCGGCAAGAACTTCAACATGCGCTGGATCGCCAGCATGGTCGCCGACGTGCACCGCATCCTGACCCGCGGCGGCATCTTCATCTACCCGTGGGACAAGAAGGACCCGTCCAAGGCCGGCAAGCTGCGCCTGATGTACGAAGCCAACCCGATGGGCCTGCTGGTTGAACAGGCCGGCGGCGCCGCCACCACTGGCCGCGAGCGCATCCTCGACATCCAGCCCGACCAGCTGCACCAGCGCGTGCCGGTGTTCCTCGGCTCGCGCAACGAAGTGGCCGAAGCCACCCGTTACCACCACGAGCACGACGCCGCGCAAGGCTGAGCCGTCACCCGGGACCGGTGCATTGCCGGTCCCGTGGCACAGCAGAAAACCAACGTGGCAACGGCGTGACATCGGCCATCGCAGCGGTCACCATCGGGGCATCGCGCCCACGGAAGACCCCATGACCGCCGATCCGTCGCTGGACTTCATCGAAGTAATCCACAACGCCATCCCCGCCGAATCCTGCGCGGCAATCCTGGCCCGTATGCGAACCAGTGCGCAGTTGAAGCCCGGTGAAGTGGGCAGCGGAATCTACCCGGAACTCAAGCACAGCAAGGATCTTCGGATCAGCGGCGATCCGGCGTGGGCGCAGGTTGAAATGCAGCTGCAACAAGCCGTTTTTGCCGGCGTGATGAGTTATCTACGCCGTTATCCACAGGCCCTGATCTCGCCGCTGATGTTGCAGGTCCACGACAGCGCCGGCCAGCCGCGCCGTCTGGCCGCCGAGGATTTCGCCACGATGGACGCCGACACGCTGTCCAACCTGGCCCGCACCTGCCTGCGCCCCGGTGCCATCAACCTGCAATGGTATGCGGCAGGCGAGGGCGGCTACCCCTATTGGCACTGCGAGCTGTACCCGCGCGACCCCGCCGCCGAAACGCTGCACCGGCACCTGCTGTGGACGCTGTATCTCAACGACGACTTCGAGCAGGGCGAAACCGAGTTCCTGTTCCAGGGCCGCAAGATCGCGCCGCGTACCGGCAGCCTGCTGATCGCGCCGACGGCATTCACCCACACCCATCGCGGCAACCGGCCGCAGGGCGGCGACAAGTTCATCGCCACCAGCTGGATCCTGTTCCAGAGCGCGGAGAAGCTGTACGGCGGCGGGTGAGGGCGCACCCTGCCGTGATCCGTCATCGGTCAGCGCCAAGTGCGTCCACGAGGGTGCCGAAAGACAGCGTCCAGATCGGCACTACCGACGCCGCCGTTGCCAGCAGCAGGGTGTAGACCAGCGACACCGCCGCGGCCCCAACGCCGACATCCAGCTGTGCGAGCACCTGATGACCCTCGCTTGCGGCAGCGAAGGTATGGCCATCCAGCGTCACCCGCACCAGCAGAAGAACAGCGCAGCATGTAAGCGCACCGATGATCTGCACTTCCATCCACGCTGCCAGGGCAAGGGTGCGGCTGCTGAACCCCATCGCACGCAACGTTGCCGCGTACCTGCGGCGGCCCAGGAACGACGTGCTCAGTGCATTGCCGATGGTCAGCGCGGCCGCAGCGCCCAGAGTGGCCGCGATCACCAGCGACACGCTGCGGATCAGCTCTGCCAACCACTGCGTGTGGAGCTGATAGTAGTCCGATTGCCGCACTATCCTGATACCGCTCAGACGGGGATCCTCACGCACCGCCTCCCGCAGCGCCGGCAGATCGGCAGCCGCGTTGAGTCTGATCAACGCGACCGAGAACTGCGACGGTGACTGGTAGTCCGCCTGAAGCGTGGACAGATCTGCCCAATACTCCGAGTCCCAAAGGCTCCCGCCGTGGTCGGCACGGCCTGCTACGTGCCATTGGCCCGCGCGCACCCGTACGGGGTGGCTCGACGGTGGAGTCACCGCCCATGATCCGATCAGAAGCCCTCGCGAGCCCGTCACCAGCCGGGCGAGGCGCTCACCCTCGAGTTCCATCACCTTCCAGGTCATGGGGTCCACACCGCGTACCTGGATGGGCCGGTTTCGGCTGTTCACCGTTATCGTCGTCCGCCCGATCAGGTGTGGCGCGATGAGCGGCGCTCCGTGCTCATCGCGTGCCACAGCGGGCAGGCTGCCAAGCAGCTGAAGGTGCTGCGCGCTCAGCGTGCTGGTCGCCTCATCGAACGCGCCCGCACTCAGTGCCAACGCCACGTCCGGCCTGCCGGTGGAGGCCGCGGCTTTTTCCAGACCGGATGGTATGGCCAGAAGCAGCGTCAGCACCGACGACGCCAGGGCGAATCCCGCGACCGCCATCAGAACGTCGCGAGGGCTCGCCCAATGCATGCGCGCCGCCAAGTCCAGAAGATGAAGGATGCGCATGCGTCGTCCCCTACGCGGCGTTCATGTCTGTTGGCTGGACGCCGCCTACCGCCAGGAGGGGGGCAAGCGCCGACAGCAACCACAACACCCCGCCTCCCGCCGCGATGGCGATACAGGGGCCTGCGGTGATGCGGGTTCCCCCCAGGTGGAGCGAGGTAAGCGGCGCGATGGCGTGCAGCACGGCGTATCCGGCGGCAGCGCCAACGGCCGTTCCTGCCACGACGACGGCCGCAATCTCCAGGGCACTCCCATAGCGGATCTGCCTGTGCCTGAATCCCAGCGCGAGCAGCACCGCGATGGATGCCCTGCGCTTGGCCGCCGCATGGGCGAAAGCGCTGGCGAAAAGGAGCAGGGTGGATGTGCCCATCGCGGCCGCAACGCCCCACAGGAGCACGCCCACGCTCTCGAAGCGGGCCATCAGGCTCTCGGCCTCGGCAGACGGCGTGGCCTCCACGGGCTCGGTCCCGTGCGCCAACGCGGCCTCCACCGTGGCGGCCAGCGCGGCAGCGCTCACGCCCTTGCGGGGATACACGCGCGCGACCCGAAAGGTTCCGCCGTCCTGCGGCGGACTCATGCGATCGATGTAGCGGTAGTGCGCGTAGGCGATCTGATCGCCGCTGCCGCCAAGGCCAGGCGGAAGGACGCTGGTGATCGTCACGCGCACGCGGCTGCCGTTGAAGGCGTTGATCGGCTCGATGGTCACACCGGCCGTCCATCCGCACTCTCGCGCAAGCCGCGATCCAACCAGCAGGTTTCCATCTGCTGCCTGCCAGGAGCGGATGGCATCTACCGGGGTGTTCTCGCCCAGCACCGCGCGCAGCCTGTCGGTTGGAATGTGCCAGGCGTTGAGCGTGGCAATCGTGGATGGCTCCCGACACATCACCGGCAGGAAGGTCATGTACGCAACGTCGGCCACGCCGTCCAGCGCCTCCATCGTGGCGATATGGCCCAATGGCAACGGTCGGCCCTTGCGCTCTGCCATCACCACGATGGCCTCGCTCTGGCCGTGGGCGGCACGCTCGGAGATGGTCGAGGCGATGGTCGAGAGCACCAGCCATGAGCACGTCGCTATGGCGAGTGATGCAACAAGGTGGATGAGCCTCGACGGATGGCCGCGTAACCAGAGCAGTGCGATCTCAACGGATGCGTACACGCTGATCTAGTCCGGTTTGCGTAGCTGGAAGGGCGCACCCTGCTCGCGTTTGGTGCGCGGTGTGGTGGACCAGTACGTCTCCGAGCAGACCTGCGGCTTTGCACCTGCTGCGGGTGCGCACTCCCTGTCCCATCCGCGCAGGAACGCCGCATCCTCTGCGGCGTTGTCCAGGGAGTAGGTGCTGCAGGAACAGAGCAGCATCACCAGGGGGAGTAGCAGGTACCGGCATGTTCCTGTGTTCATGAACGTGTTCCTCGCGCGCTGGGCACCCAGCGCCGCGGACGCCAGATGCGTGTGGATGGACCTATGGCGTCACCACTTGATGACGTACTCGCAGTACCACGTGCCATCGCTGTTGGCGCGGCATCGCAGCTCCTGTTCTACGCGTGGCGATGCGGCACTCTGAGCGACCTGCTGGGCGAGCACCGGCGGTGCCGCGAGGGTGTAGCCGACCAGCAGCAGACCTGCAAGAAACACCTTCGACTGTTTCATCTCATTCGTACTCCGTGTTGAATGGATACAAGACTGTCTATCGCCCGGCGCGCTTTTTCGATTCAAGCCTTGATGGAAACTGCCGCACCGGACGATGGCATTTCCCTCCCCCTCGCACGGTGCGTCAATCCACCTTGACGCATCCGGCTCAATGCAACATCGGGCTCGCGTCGTGATCTCCATCTAGGTCAAGTTGCGGACGGTGTGCTAGTCATCCGTTGACCGTGGCTGCATGCAGTTTTCCGCTTTCGCTGCGCATAGTGCAGAAATGCAGCCATTTTCAGCGTGTCTGAAGAAGAATGCGTGGCGTGCACTGCGCTGGCATGGGTGCGCGCACAGCCAAGGAACCCCGCGACGTGCATTGAGCTGATGCGGTAGTTGGATGGGCTTCCATCAGAAGCTTCACTGGCCGTCGCGCTGCTTCTGTGCAGTCAGTCATCGATACAGAGACGGAGGAACGCGCTGCACTGTCGGCAATGCCTGCGTTCTGCTGCGGGATGGCGCGTGCTTGGCCTATCACCCTCCGTGGCATGCCGTTGCATGCGTACGAAGGCCGTGGGCGATGAGTATCTGCGAATCAGTCCACGTTTCTGGAGCAGCTTGGGCTGATAGCGACATGCAGTAGGCGCCGCCTACTCAAGCTCAAAGTTCAACAGAAACAATCGACCTCGTTTCTTCTGCACCACGTCTTCGACAGATCCTGATCGAAGTGCTCGTAGGCGACCCCAAGTGCTGAAGAAGCGTCCGCACCATCTCCTCCAGCACATGCCTTTTCAGCACTGGCAAATGGGATAACCCCCATGAGAAGCGCAGCGAAACCAAGACAGTGAACGTTATGCATCACCGTGTCCTCCCGGCTATTTGCATCCACATCCATCGCCCGGCTTCGGATAGTCAATGTTCCTGACGTTTCCAGTCCTCGGATCAGATCTTTTGATGACCCCACTTGGTGTCGCTGGATAAGAGATGTAGGGATTGCCAAAACGAGCTGCCGTTGCGGCATCCAATACCGCAGTCCCGTAATCTCCCCCATTGTCTCCCCCCTCCGTGAAGAGTTCCGGATTGAGGGCTTGCCTGGTACTCGGGTAGACATGGTACGCGCCATTCGATCATTTCAATCCCGGATTGCGTGGCGCTCCATCCGGGCTACGCTGACTGAGGATCGTTATATATGTCGAACGCCAAGGTGATCTTCAGCTCCGCGAGCAGCTTCAAAAGGCCATTTTCCAAGACGAACCCTGAGTTTTCGGGAGAGAACCACCCAATGAAGTGCTCCACGTGCCCTCCGGTGGAAGACAGACGATCCAAAAATGACTTTTTTTCAGCCAATTCCTTGCTGAAGCGCGATATCACAAGTTCGAATGGCTCATCGCCTGTGGGCAGCTCATAGCACCAGAAAGTTTCTTTTCTGGTGGCAGGAACCTCTCTCCCTTTTGGCGTCAGCTTCTTATCGCCAGCCGTGTAAGAGATCCTGGGATTGAGTCCAAGTTCAGCGCTTATTTCATCACTTGCGATACTTGGATGTGTAATTCGAAGCGAGATTCTGTATCGGATCGAATTACTCATAGCAGTTAATCACCAAAATGTCCTCGATCACTTCCCACACCATCTTCATTGATCCAGACGTTTCCATCAGGACTAATTCCAAACCAGTCTTTGGCCCCGGCATTTATCCCTGCCTTGATTCCATGAATATCGTCTCTGCTAACGCCCGGCCACTGATCAATTGATTTTTTACCGGCTGGGCAGTTATCAGGCTTCTGTTCTCTGGAAGGCTTCGCTTTCGACATCTGCGCATTCGGGATAGTGCAGCCAGTCATCCTGCACCATGCCCAAGCGGCAAAGCCGGTGCCCAACGCCTTCGGTGCCAGGTTGGCAGCTCCCCCCCCCAGAAACCACTTCTGCACACGCAGCGGCTCCGTAACGAGCGCAACAGGCATCAACCGTTGTCGCTTGTAATCCAAGCCGATCAACGAAGCTGATCGGATTCCCCCCACATAGGCATAGGTGCTGATTCCCTCAGCCAACCCAATGGGATCACTTTGCACCTACCGCGCAATGCTCGCATCATAGTCGCGGAAGCCGTTGTACCAAAGCCCTGATTCTGCATCGTAGTACTGCACGGGGAAGCCGATGTTAAGTACGCCGATATCGTCCTGCTGAACACTGCGTCCGTATGCGTAGTTGTATGCCTTCCAGACCGTCTGCCGCCCCGCGTTGGTCACGAAGTCCGGCCGGCCAAGGTGATCGGTGTGGACGAAGTTCAACTGCCCGTTTCGCGCCAGGCCCACCAGCTCGCCATCGAACCATTACGACGACGTCGAGCAGGGCGAAACCGAGTTCCTGTTCAGATCGCGCCGCGCACCGGCAGCCTGCTGATCGCGCCGACGGCATTCACCCACACCCATCGCGGCAACCGGCCGCAGGGCGGCGACACGTTCATCGCCACCAGCTGGATCCTGTTCCAGAGCGCGGAGAAGCTGTACGGCGGCGGGTGAGATCTGCGGGCCAGTTCCCATAAACGCCCGGAATATGGCGCGGGACCGAGCCGATAGCGACACGTGGTAGGCGCCGCCTACTCAAGCTGAAAGTTCAACAGAAACAATCGACTTCGTTTCTTCTGCACCACTCGGCATGGTGGTCAACGGAGCTCAAAAACTCCAAAAAGCCAAAATACTGGATGCCCCATGTCGGGAGGGTGGCTAATACAACACCCTCATGGGGGAATACGCCCGCCGTCTGGCTTTTGCGGTTTTTGACCTCCCGACGCCCTCGCCCTCACCGGCGAGGGCCCTTCCGCATTGGAGGCCATCATGACAACCAACCCGATCAAACCGCCCGAAGGCGCATCCCCCTCGCGCAGGCAGCCCCACGCGCCCCGCAGCATCCATAACGTGCGCGCACTGCCGCAGGTGGGGCCCGAGGACCGCGATGCCGTCGGTCCCATTCCCTTCGTCATGCTGCGTGGCGCCTGGCTGCGCGCACTGGGGTTCGACGTAGGCGTGCAGGTAAGGATCGAAGCCATCCCCGGCCAGCTCACCGTCACATCGCTGTGGCAGACCCCACCGCCCGACGCTGCCGCTCCGGCGCCCGCGAAGCCCACCTTGCGCTACGCGGAAGTGGGAGATCGGTAGCGCAGGCCGGATGCGCTGAAAGCACTCAACGCGGAGGGTTGCCTCAACGCAACCCCGGTGTTGAGCATGTGGCACCATCGCCCTTGAACGCCATTGGCTCTGCATCAACGATGTACGCATTTGGGACTCAGAACAGCAACTGCCTGAAGCGCTTTCAGTAGCTTTGCGCGCAGAAGGGACTGAGCGGCTTCTTCCTCACTGTTCCGGTCGTGGTTTGCGCCCGTATCGTAGGGGTCTCTCCGCAGCCGTTTTCACGGCCACGGTTCGTGAGTGCAGAAACATTGGGGGAACCCACACCAACAGGATGCTGGCAAGCAACGCCCCGCCCACCCATAGCCAACGCCCGGTCAGTGCTCCCGCTATCAGGAATATTCCTACCGGTGCGGCCACAATCTGGGTATAAAACAGAAGAAGCACATACTTGAGTCCGCCAGAGCTAGACTCAAGCGCTACGCCACAAATCGAACACGACGTTCGCGTTGTCTTTTCGAGTGATCGAAGAATCGAGAATCCTTGTCCCTCCGCATGACAGTGTGGACAAGAGAACCTAAACGGCGACGTCAATTGCATATCTCTTCCCCGGTTATGGCAGCCACGGCCAGTGCCTCGGAATTATTGCAAGTTTCTTTGAATGCTGATCCATGCATTGCAGATACTTCGGTTCTCAAACCCACCGCTGGGCCAACGCCCTTAGCCACCGCGCCCCCCCAACGGCAGCTCGCCCTGCTACCAACCAGCCATTGTGTTCGTGCGCCACATCTATGCGGCGGGGTTGATTGCCTTGGCTCGACTGATCCTCTGCATCCCAAGAACTGCGGCCTCAAAAACAAAGTACACCACGCCAAGCATTGCCAGATAAATCCAGCCGCCTGCAATGGTTGGACCACAGTAACGTCCAGTTAGGCACTTGAAAATTCGTGCGGTGACTTGCACGTCAGCCCAGAGTGCTACTGCTGCTATCAACGCAATGAAGACGAACGATGCCGTTCTTGAGATGGGAAACGACTTGCTTCTAGATAGGCCCCTCAAGGTTTGCCAAGCTCGAAACGGTAGTAGGCCGATCGACGCAAGGCCAACGAAGCCAAACAGGTAAATCAGAAAAGTGAAAGACGATGCGCTCATGGTTCCTTCCTGAACTGGCGTAGCAGATACCCAGGGAGCGGAAAGGCCCCGAGGGGCTTCTAGAGTTCCTTCTTCCACACATGGGAGAACGTGCCGAATTCAATCTCGATCTCACCCGAGTGATCAAGCAGGATTCGGTGCTTGAACCGGCCGGACGAAACGATTGAGAACTCGTGCACCAACACGTCCGCATGCAGATGTGTATCCGAGTCTGTTTCCTTGAAGAGGTACGAAGAGACGTCGCCGTACCGCAATGTGGTTTTTCCTTGGAACATCTGATCAATGAAGCTCAGCTCGACGGACGAAACAACATTTGAGTACTTCCCGTCGTACTTCTTGTCAAGAATCGCTGACAGCAGCCTGGCGTCATGGAGTGTCTTGGTTCCACTAAGGGCATAGGATTCCCAATCAGTCGAATAGTCTCCAAGCGGCTGCGGCATCAGGTGCGCAACACTTCTGATGTACTCAAAATACTTGGAAAAATGCCAGGTTGTTCCGTCGAAATGGATTCGATCCAGCTTTAACACGTCGCCTCACATCCAGGATGATCTGGGATCCTGTCGCAGATTCTATTGAGCGAGGTTTCGATGGCGCCTCCATTTCCGCAGGTTGGGCGTCGGCTACATGGGCAATCCAGCCTGTGAGCTTACCTGCTCAACGAGCATGTTCACAATCCCTTCGTAGTTGTTTTCTCTGGCAACGTCTATAGGCTCAAGGCACTTCGCACATTTATGGTGGATGTTGGCACCATGTCGCAACAGCAAGGCGACGATATCCTCATGACCATACTTGGCAGCCCAGTATAGAGGGGAGTTTCCGCCTCCCTCCAGCTTGTTGATGTCAGCTCCTTTTTCGATCAGAAAATTGACAACGCTTACGTTCCCGTCTTTGGCTGCAAATGTCAGCGCCGTCCACCCATCATTGAGATATGCGTCTATTACATCCGGCTTCTTCTCAATGATCGATCTGATTTGGACAAGATCGCCTGAGTTGACGGCCGCGAGTAGATTGTTTTTTGTTCCGTCAGAGTAGCAACCAGCGGCCCCAACTGCTGCCAGCGAGGTCAGGAGAATGGCGGCAATCGTTCGATTCATGGGCGTGGATTGAACAGGTTCAGTGTGGAAGGGAGCGCGATTGAGTGCTGCGGGATGGCAGTTTCCGGGCCATCAAGCCCCTGCCGCCTGGATTCGGGGTTGAACACAGGGGGCTTCTTCGATTTCTCCGACAGCTTGAATCTCAACGAGACGAGGTAATCGCCACCACAATGGCAACCGCCAACGCCACCAGGATCGGCACCATCACCATCAACGCGGTGCGACCGCCTTTGGCGGTTTTCTTCTCGTAGGCAAGCAGTGCCTCGGCATCGAGGTAGGCGTAGGCATCCCCGGCGTCCTTGATGATGCCCTGCGCGCGCAGCTGCGTGAGCGTGGAGTGCAGTGCCGGCTCCAGCCCGGCGGTGGGCACTGCGCGCTCGGGTGACAGCGCCTGCCGGTCGTTGAAGTGCGCCAGCACCTTGCGCCGTTGCGCCTGGATCACGGCGATGATCGTGGCGTTGACGGCGGTGGTGACCGCCGTGGTGGCACCGATGTTCACGTCCTTTCCCCCTGGAACGCCCCTCATGGGCGACAGCGGATTGTTGGCGCAGGTCCGGCCGGGTGTCCAGCCGCCGAGCTAGAACAGCGATCCCTGCGGCGAATCCTCGCGCGGCGGCAAGGGGCGCTGGAAGCGGCTGCAGTCCAGGCGTGGCCAGTGGCTGTTCTGGGCGTCGAAGCCCAGGCGTCGGCGCGCGAGCTTGAAGCGGTTGGAGAGCAGGTTGACGTACACACCTTCGCCGCGTATGCGCTTGACGCGCGCTCGTGCGCAACTTCTGTCAGCTGCAATGCGAGCGGATCAATCAGCTGGACGGAATTCCATTGCTGGGGTTAGTTGTATATATCTACTGACAGCTCCAACGAAAGTTCAGAGAGTTCCATCATGACGGGCGGCTCCAGCGTGAAACCGGTAGCACCCTCGGCGAAGACGCCAACGAAGAGCTCTGAACGACCTCCATCAAGCACCAGAGTTTCCAAGAAGTTCTTATGCTTTTTGATGGTCTGCAGGAGCGAAGGAAGAGCATCCGTAAATACACCGGCAGCTTTGCGAGTTAATTCAAAGCAGCAGTAGGTACGTCGATATAGCCCCTCAAGGATCTCCCCAGAAGGACTGGTCCTCTGCTCCCCCACACTATGAGCGACCTCAGGTTTCATGCAGATTTGCTTGACCACATCATCAGTCGATAGCGTCGGATGCCATATGCGGAGAGACACAGAAAAGCACTCTTCAGTCACGGTACACCACCTGGTAGAAAGGGGCCGTAATGGCCATGATTTTCACCCGAACCGCCAACCCCACCTGTCCAGACATTTCCACTAGGATCGATACCTGTCCAAGTTCTAGAGCCTGCTCCAACGCCCTTTTTTATTTCATGAACTGCGTCCTTGTCCAGACCAAGCTTGCCCTTTGCCTTGTCGATCGGAAGCGTTCCAGTTGGGCACCAGCCCCTACATATAAGGACGCACACGCTCAATCGTGTGCGAACACTTCCTGATGATGTACTCGGCGCCTCCCCCCTTCAGCGTGCCTCCCGGATACGCCGAGGGCGTGAAACGAATAGTGTAGTGGTCCCCTTCAAGGCTGATCCTTATCTGATAGTTCTCCATGCGAGCAAGAAATCCCCTTAGACCTTCTTGCAACCCCACACGCATCGTCTTCGACAGATCATGATCGAAGTGCTCGTAGGCGACCCTAAGTGCCGAAGAAGCGTCCTCACCAGCTCCTCCAGCACATGCCTTTTCAGCACTGGCAAATGGGATAACCCCCATGAGAAGCGCAGCGAAACCAAGACAGTAAACTCTATGCATCCCTGTGCCCTCCCGGCTACTTGCATCCACATCTATCGCCCGGCTTCGGATAGTCAGTGTTCCTGACGTTTCCAGTCCTCGGATCAAATTTTTTGATGACCCCACTTGGTGACGCTAGATAAGAGAAGTAGGGATTGCCAAAACGAGCTGCCGTTGCGGCATCCAATACCGCAGTCCCGTAATCTCCCCCATTGTCTCCCCCTCCGTGAAGAGCTCCGGATTGAGGGCTTGCCCGGTACTCGGATAGACATAGTACGCGCCATGTGAGTGATGATCCCCCACCGTGCTTGGCGTCATTGCGCCTACATTGACCGCAAATTGAAGACCATCAGTTTGCGGCGTTGTGTACGGCGACAATGATCGCGCAGATCCAGCGTGCCCACGTCCGCGACAACGGATGTGCCCGTGATCTTTCGACGGCCATGCGCCTCTCCCTGTGCACGCTGTACCCGCCGGATTATTCGCGCAGGTCCGGCCGGGTGTCCAGCCGCTGACCTAGAACAGCGATCCCTGCGGCGAATCCTCGCGCGGCGGCAAGGGGCGCTGGAAGCGGCTGCAGTCCAGGCGTGGCCAGTGGCTGTTCTGGGCGTCGAAGCCCAGCCGCCGGCGCGCGAGTTTGAAACGATTGGAGAGCAGGTCGGCGTAGACGCCTTCGCCGCGCATGCGGGTGCCGAAGGCACTGTTGTAGTCCTTGCCGCCGCGCAGCTGGTTGATGGTGCTCATCACGTGGGCGGCGCGGTCGGGGTGATGGGTGTCGAGCCAGTCGCGGAACAGCGGGGCCACTTCCAGCGGCAGGCGCAGCAGCACGTAGCCGGCGGTGGAGGCGCCGGCATCGTGGGCGGCCTCGAGCACGGCCTCCAGTTCGGCGTCGTTGATCCACGGAATCACCGGAGCCACCATCACGCCCACCGGGATGCCGGCCTCGTGCAGCCGCCGCATCGCGCGCAGGCGGGCGTGCGGCGCCGAGGCGCGCGGTTCGAGCCGGGCCGACAGATGCGGGTCCAGCGAGGTCACCGAGAAGTGCACGCTCACCAGGTTCTTCTCGGCCAGCGGCGCAAGCAGGTCGATGTCGCGCTCCACCAGCGCGTTCTTGGTGATCAGCGAGAACGGGTGCTGGGTTTCCAGCATCACCTCGATCAGCTGCCGGGTGAGCTTGAGCTTGCGCTCGATCGGCTGGTAGGCGTCGGTGTTGATGCCGAGCGCGATCGGTTGCGGCACGTAGCCGGGGCGCGAGAACTCCTTGCGCAGCAGCTGGGCGGCGTTGGTCTTGGCGAACAGCTTGGTTTCGAAGTCCAGGCCGGGCGACAGGTTGAGGTAGGCATGCGAGGGCCGCGCGAAGCAGTACGAGCAGCAACACTTTATGTGTTCGAAGAAAAGTGTTCAGCACTACGTTCTCTACCGGTACCCTTTCTCCAGACTAACTGCCGAATGCCGCCACCTTGTATGCCAACTCAAGGCAGCGAAGGGTAGGTTAGCCGTCCATTGCGGCTACCCGAGACTCGGCGCCCTGCGCTCGGGCCAGTTAAGAATGAATTCCTCCTGCTCCACAGTCTCCACCGCACCAGGCCGCACTGAGCGCACTTTAGCAATTGCATCGATCCCATCCGAAACGCAACGTGTTTCAATGAGGAGCATCGAAGCCACGGTCCCGGTCCGACCCAGTCCTCCCTTGCAGTGCACGACGATTCTGCTTCCAGACAAGAGCTCGGCTGCAAACTGTGGTCCTAGATATCGCCATGGCCCAAGCAGTCGCGCATCAGGAGCCTCACCATCCGTAATCGGCAGGCCATGCCACATCAAACCGTGCGCTCCGGAACGTTCGGCCAAAGAGGCGATTCGCAGCTCTTCGAACTCCCACGGCTCAATCAACGTGATCAGATGCTGTGCTCCCCAGGCGACGATCGACGCTAGATCGAGGTCCAGGTCCCGAGCCCAAGACCCCGTCATCGCGACGTCCTGATGTTTTCCCGGTGCAAAGGTGACACCGATTGCACCGCCGCTCACCCCGACGGGCAAGGTCGCAATCTGCAGTGGATGGGAGACACTTGTTCTGCCCACCTGAGCTCTCCGAAATCAATAGGCTTTGGGGGCGAGAAGCAAACGCTGCGCCCTTTTGATCTGAATGTCCAACTGTGAGCCTACTGGTGCGACCAAAGTCTTGCCGAACGGCAGAGGGAGCGCGGCATCGCCGGATACTTGAAAGATCGCTCCAAGCCGAATTCGAGGTTGGAGCGGGCCTACCTCACTTACCCGAGCAGTATTCTATCGACTTTGTCGCGAGAGCCTACCGGCGCTTTCATCGGAGCGTTGCAGCCAATGCGATGGATGCCAAGCATCCGGCATATAGCGTAGAGACACAACTCGTCTTGGTGTCGCTTCGTTAAGGCAGATTTTGCTCTTAGCCCTTCGCAAAGGGCGTGGCGGCTATATTTAGTTAGAATGCCTCGCTCTTGAGTGGTCTGGCAAAGCTCACCCTCGAGGCGGAGCACTTGCGCCTTCTGGTCCTGCTCCACGATCTAGCATACGTCACGGTTGACATGCTGCCGCTTCCAACCGTAAAGACTGTGGATCGATCGCCTAGTCGATAGCTTACCTACCTCCGCTACGGGACGGACGCACTCAACGATCTGCCGGACCGTCTCGATCTTGAACTCATTGGTCTACCGCATCGTGCCCATGATCACCTCCGCCTAAGCCATAGTTTTTGGCTGCGACGTGTCTACGGAACCCAGGGCGATTAAGTGTGCAAATCTGGGCCCGTCGATGGTCGATAGGATCAGCAGAGCGGTATGTTACTAGTGATAAGCCTATCTGGACCTGCCAGATGCTGCGTCGACGGCCATGCGCCGAGCCGAGTAGGCGGCGCGAGCTTTCTGCCATTCTTGCTATAGTGGCGCTCCGTGCGGCCTGCAGCACTCGCAGCAAAAGGAGACATAGCGTGCCATTTTCCCCGAGTGAGCAGACCATGTGGCTGGACGAGCCAGTCGCACGGACCCGCAAACCGACAGATGAAGAGATCAACAGCAAGTACTCAGCTCGAGAGCTTCGCATTGTTACGGAATCGAATCGCGAGCAACTCCCAAATTTCGTAGCTGCACTCAAGCGCGCGGATTGGATGCGGCTGCAGCCGTTCTACCAACGCCGGAAACGTTGGGATGTCAAGCGAAAGTCTAAGCTAATTGAATCTCTCATCATGAACATCCCTGTTCCTCCGTGTTTCCTTTTCGAGTCGGATTTTGCCCGGTATGAGGTAATGGACGGGCAACAACGTATCTCGACTATTAGCGAATTCTACGAGAACAATTTCAAGCTCCGCGGTCTAGAGCAGTGGCCAGAGCTTAACGGTCGACAGTACAGCACGCTGCCCAGCGAGATCCGTAAAGGATTGGATCGTCGATCAATTTCCTACATCGTACTGCTTAAGGAATCTGCCACCACCGGGGAGCACGAGATGCTTCTACGGCAGCAGGTTTTTGAACGCCTTAACACTGGCGGCGTGCATCTTGAGAACCAAGAGATCCGCCACTGCATTTATCACAATGAGTTCGACGATCTTCTTTTGGAGCTCTCTCGCCACCCGACGATGAGGGCGGCGTGGGGTCTGCCGAAGTACAGCGAGGAAGAGGAACAGAACCCATCAGATTCTTTGCTTAACAACCCTCATTTCAGCAAGATGAGAGACGTTGAATTCGTCCTTCGATTCTTCTCTCTTCGCCATCGCACTCAGTACCGTGGGGGACTTCAGCAGTTCCTTGATAGGTACATGGTTCGAAGCCGGAAGTTCAACGCGGCTGATATAAGCGAGCTGCGTGCGATCTTTAGTGAAACCATTGAGTTGGCGGCTGAAGTTTACGGCGCTGAGTTGTTTAAGCCATGGGTGCAGAAGCAAGGCCGAATTGCCCGACAGCCTCAGATTGCCTTCGCCGACGCTGTAATGGTTGGGCTGAGCGAGAATCTCGGCAATCGCGAGAAGTTGCTCCATCGTTCAAAGGAGGTCGTTCAGGCGACGCATCAACTGGTTGCTACCGCCCGTCCCGGCACCTTCACTGGACAAGGAAACACCGCAAAGGCAATCCAAGAGAGAATGGACGCTTTCAAAGATATGTTAACTGCTGTTTTGGCATAAGCTGCGGCTGCTCTCATGTTCAACTCGCAACCAGCGGCACTATCTCGCCAATTGTCTGACTTAAGGGCAGCTGTCCTGTGGCAAGAAAGCCTACGGCAGACCTTGAATTCTGCTACGCCGAGTATTGCCACCCTTGGGCTGGACCAAGCGGCTGTCGATATTCTCAGGAGTGGGGCACCGGACAAACTGGCTTGGCAGATCCTTGATTCCTCGGCCGCCGTGACCCGAACTTACGCATTATGGGAACAGGCAATCTGCGATCTTGTTGAAGAATACGTAGATGAGATATCAAAACTCCATCCTACCTATAACGGATTAGCGGAGGCTGTACGGATCAATCATCGGGTCGGCGTCGGTTACATCCTTTCGAAATGGGCGCCGGTCAACACTCTTTTTTCAACGTTGTCTGAGGACGCGATTGCTAATGGATTGGTTGATGGTCTCCGGGGGAACACTTACAAGCTGCTGACCGATGCATTTCTGACCGACTCCGACAATTATCGCGCGGATGTCGTGAACAGGATTTTTGCCAAGCTGGGTGTCGAGAACGCCTTCGCTCGAGCATGTACCGTGCCGGAAGGAAAGCTACTATTTGATCGTATCACCTGGGATGGAGATACCCCTGCGAACTACCTGAAGAGAATTATTACTGAACGTAATGAGGCATCGCACGGAGCCGTATCGAACATCAGTGGATCGAATCAGCTCGTCGCTTACGCAGACTTCGTTGAGACTCTATGCCTATGCCTTGCCACATTGCTGCGGACTCAGATAATCGAAGCAGGTCGATCAACTGGCGCGACTAAGGAGGTGGCGGTAGCAGTGAAGAAGTACACAGGCAAAATTTTCGGTTCGCGTGCGTCTCAACGAGTTAGGTTGGAACCCGGCCTTTCGTTCTTTGCTGGAAAAGGATTGATTTACGAGATCACGATCGAGGAACTGAGGATTGGAAACGCTGTAGTGGCGGAAATCAATGCTGAAGCAGGGACTGAGTTTGGCATGAGACTAAATCGAGATTTGCCGGAGGGCGCTTCGCTATTAGTTCTCTCATAGGTGATTTTGGGAAGCCGCCTAGAACCTAGCAAAGTGTGCCGTAGCTTGAGCTAATGAATCAAGCGACGGATCAGTCGTACATTTTCACATAAGAAACTAGAGGTGCTACATGGGCCTTTAATTTCTCGTCGAGACAAAGGGTATACCGCAATGGGAGAGGCTAGTAGAAGAGGGGATCGCAGTACACGCCTTGCTCTCGCACTTAAAGAAACGACGCCCCTCAAATTAGATGTACGCGGGGAAGCACAGGAAGGAATATCTTCCACTTCATACTCGACTATTGCGGAATCTGGTCGTGAAATATCTCCTATGGAAGGCGTAATGCCTATAGTTGTAAAGGGACCGAGTGGAGACGACTTGAGGGTCGTTGGGACGGGATTCTTTGTCGGCCCAAACATGATACTTACAGCAAAACATGTTTTTGATGAAGGAGCATTACCTAGATTTGCTTGCCTTCAGATAAAGGATGCCACTAACGAATTCTATTTTCGACAGTTCAGGCAAGTTGTAGGACACCCTGTATCGGACGTGGCACTTTGTGAGCTCCACCCAATGCTGCACGCTGAGCACAAAGTAGCGCTTTCAAACTATGTACTTCCAATCGGCGGACCTGTTCCATCGCCCGGATTAAAGCTGACCACTTACGCATTCCCCGATACAGTTGTTGCACGTCATAACGGGGTGCTTCACATGGGCATTGCGGGGCACCATTACGATGGCGCTGTTTTGGATGTCTTCCCAGTACAGCGAGATCGCGTGATGTTGAATTTTCCTTGCATGCGAACCTCAATTCATTTGCACGGCGGCGCGAGCGGAGGCCCTGTGATCAACCCAGAAACGGGGATGGTGGTGGCAATCAACACCTCAAGCTTCCAGGGCGCCACCAATGAGTCACACGTCACGCTCATTCACCCAATTCTGGATTTTCCGATCTATAAAACACATTACGTTGGTAACGTGTCTCTGGGCATTACGTTGCGCGAGCTGTCCTTCCGTGGTTCTGCGAGAGTTTTTCCTGAGAACTCACTTGTTCGGCACACAGCTGCGCCGACCATCATGGAGTAGTAGCGGTGACTATGCCAACCACCATCTGTGCTCAAATCAGAACGGCCTAGCCAGAAAATATTGTCGTAAGCCACCTCTCAATTGCCTCGGACTATCGGTCTACATGAGTGTTAGTCTGATATAGATAGGAGATAGATGACTATGGATTCTTTTGCCAGCTCAGCCGAAAGAGGGAAAGCGGAGACTTCGTGGGCGCTTACGAACCAGACTAAGCAGAGCGAGCTAGAGCAGATATTTGAGCGTG
Organism: Stenotrophomonas sp. LGBM10; assembly: GCF_046736075.1. Lineage (GTDB taxonomy): Bacteria > Pseudomonadota > Gammaproteobacteria > Xanthomonadales > Xanthomonadaceae > Stenotrophomonas. Next base: position 2,334,478 of record NZ_CP177163.1, on the reverse strand, counting down.
GCCGGATAGACTTCAACACGGCAGGGTTTTATGACTCTGTAGAGTTCCTCAAGCAGGAGCAGCGTGATCCTGGCTATCTTGAGCTCTATGCGAGATACGTTGAAGCGAAGAAATACGATGAGAGCTACCTAGCGAACGCGAGACAGAAGATTGCTATCGTGACGGAGGCGGTGCGCGCGTCGGTTGAGAGAGATGGTAGGTTAGGAGCGTGTGTAGACGCCTCGGGCATGATTGGGCGAATGCTGGACAGGCTAGGAATCTGGAACTACGTAGCAAAGGCAACTCTCACTATCGAATTCCCATCAGCGTCAGCTCTTTCGCCTCGCTACTTCTGGGCCATCGACCACGGTCAGTTCACTGCACCGCATGCCATAGTTGTTGCACCCCCATATTATCTAGTAGACGCTACCGTTAAACATCAACCCTACGATGCTCGAAGAGCGACTCTCATCCCAGATTTAGTTCTTTCTGATAATTTTGAGCCTGCACGGTGGCGTCCTGAGGATCTTGCGAATCCTATGCTGTTGCAATTACTCAAACAACGGCGACTCAAGTTCAAAGATTACATCTCAAGACATGCTCCGAGCATGGCAGAACTCATGAACCAGCTGCCTGCTCGATCGTTTTCTCTCAACGGCACATCGCTTCGCTATGTGATTGTTGCAATTGGAGGCACAGTCGAGCCCCTTGAGGAGATTACCGGCTATAAGCCGAGCGGCCGTACCGCACAGGAAATTTTTGATCAGGATGTATTACCGAAGCTCGCGTCGACCGATCAATCGACATGACTAGCCAATGAGTTAGCTTACCAAGGGTGCACGCGGCGCAACGCTCCTCAAGTGGCACGACCTCTGCGGATGGATCCACTCGCTACCAATCACAACCGTCGTTGCGGTCGGAATTGGCTTGTAGAAACGCTTCGTGAAGGCGCGATGGGGATGCGTGCGAACTTTTCCGGTCCGTGCCATTCCCTATCGCAGCTATCGGCAGACATGCCGATTTTGGTACGACACCATCGCCTCGATAGTTTTCTACCAGCGCATAGAGCTCGATCAGCGCTGTGTCAATCGCTCCGGATAGAAGCGCGTGAGTTCACGACTAATCGTTTGTCTTCAACGCCTCCTGATCTGGGGGATCACCCTTTTCCTGTAGTCATGGGAAAGTCAAGTAGCGGCACGATTAGCGAAGCTCTGGTCTCAGCTTGCCGAATATCGATTTTTCCAGAATTGAGAGTCTCTCGAGCAACCTCGCAGAGGCAATTTTCAGCCCCTTGTCGTCTTCCGAGTACGGCGATCCATACAACGGGATCTCAACCCAGAACTGCTCCTGTCCGGGGTGCACGTAAGGGCCATGGTCGTCTAAGAGAAGAGCACCCCCAAGTCGAGGGCAGACGTACGACAGATCCTTGGTCTTGCCCGACCACTGAACGTACGAGAGTTGAGTGAACCACTCTGGCGCGCTACCTTCGCGAACCAAGAGCCCAGCAATATTGCGCGTAAGAGGCTCCGGCACGGTCGTAAACATGACGAGCTCTTCAAACTGAGAACGTACGTTCTCCAGAAACTGAAAGAGTCCAGGCCTGGGAATCTGGCTTATAGCGTTGGAGATCAGCGTTCCTTCCAGGTCCAATGCCAAGATGGTCGGCTTCATGGAAATCTCTTTGATGATTGCGTCTGCCTACATTGCCGTTTCCAAGCACATCTGTCCATTGCGTGAGCCCACTGGTACGGGCAAGCCGTGAGCCTAGTGATACGTTAGCTCCCTCGCAGTTGAAACCCTCGGGTATGAGTCGTCAGATCGACTGAAAATCTCTGGCCTTCTTCATCCGCGACCTGTCTACAGAGCGATGGCCGGTACGGGAGCACACATATTGATCAGGTAAAAGTTCCGATAGGGATTGGAGCTCAGTGCACGAGGTAAGTTTCGGAGTATCTGCGCAACCCAGCGTTGCTTTCTCCCTCGAGTGAGCGCACATTTGCCATTGTGTGTGCCGCAACTGCGATTTCTGACTCATGTACCTACAAGCGTACTGAGGCATAGATTCCTGCTTGGTCAACGACCTTGGGGAGTTCAAATGAAGAATCGTCTTTCCACCGAAGCACGAATCACGGCCGGTCTCGCGCGGCTAGTGCAGAAGAAGCCTGAGCACCCAGCGAATGTTGCAAAACTATTGGCTGGGCAACGCCTTGTCTCCGTCAAGGGTGTTGAAAGGGAATCAGGGGTTAGCAGATCCAATTTTGGATCTTCCAGTTCTCGCTACTCAGAACAGTGGGAGGCAATTAGGAAGGCATCCAAGGCCGAAGCCAATCGCGGCCTGAGCGCACAGCTTCTTGAAGAGAAGGCGGAGAGCCGTCGGCTGAGACGACTGCTCCATCTGACGCAGGTGCACAATGCGTCATGATCGGGTTCAGACGTCAGCCCTTGCCTTCTTGCCATTGCAAGCTGTCGCGTTGTTCTGACGTACAGGCTGAGCGCGCCAAGCAGCCAGACAGGAAATGGGACGTTTCTCGCCTTGTTCCCCTTGCCCACGATCACTACTGGAAGCTCCGACACCGGGTCCAGCTGATCGAGCGGCATGGTCTCAATAGCAGAGAGCCCTAGATTGCAGACTTCGGCGCGCCTTAGGCCCGTATGTAGGCAGACCTCAGCCATGAGTCGGTCAGTGGTTGCGCCCTCGCAGAGCACGACTGTTTGATCAATGATCTCCTTCACAGGAGGCCCCAACTCCTCAAGCAAGAGGTCCAAGGTTTGAGGGTCAAGCGCAGTGATAAGCAGGTTGCTGCCTGATCCAGAGATATCTGCGTCAATGTCGAGATAGGTGACCTTCCCGCGTTTGGTGTCTCGCTCGGCGGTAGGGATCACGTTCTTCAGATATCCATGCCGTAGGCAGTAGAGGATGAACTTCGTGAGCGTCGACCAGCGTCGATTGACCGTGCTCGCGGCCAGGTTCTTTCCTGTTGCTGCCGACTTGGAGTGACAGAGGTCTGTGGCGTAGCCCCTCAAGTGTGCGGATGAGATATCGGCCACCTTGATGCCCGAGGCGTCCAGGTAGTGATGGAAGTCGGCTATGTCGGCCAGGATGGTTGGCGCGGTGTTCCTTCCCCCTTCAGGCACGGCGTCGCCGCCCTGGTTAGATAGGTGGCACACATGAAGTCGAACGCCGGCTCTATGACTTTCCCGTCAGTTCGGCTGGTCAAGAAGCAGAAGTGATTCGGCAAAGGAGTACCCCAAAGTCCCCCGTTTGAAGCAGGACTCTTCCCCTCGTTGTTCCTGACCACCCGGATTTCTGCGTCGTAGGCCTTCATGGGCGCGGAACGTAGCAGTCCCAATTCGGAATGCAAGCGCGTGAGCCTACTGGTACGGCCTGGATGCGCATGGTTCACATTAGCGTTTATTTCCCCGCTATTTCATAGACTTGCACCGTACCATTGGGTACTGATACCTTTACTAAGAGAGCCGCCTATTCATAATGAATAGCCTTGGAAGTGCGCAGCATATGCCTCTGTGGAAAGCTATCCGACGGGGTATGAGGTGAGCTCAGATCAGGACATGGTTATCGCTGCGTGCATTCTGCTCACCGCCTGCAGATCGTGCGCGGTAGGTAGATTGACACTAGGTTCTCGCGGTTCTGCGCCCTAATCGGATCCATGCGCTTACAGAGGTTTGTGCCCCGGGGTCTTTAGGGGCTGAATCCCATGGCTCTCTCAACCTTGAGTAGACAGCACGCGCGGCGGCGGCCCAGAATTGCGTCCAGAATCGGCCCCCGGGGATGAATGAGAATGGCCTTTGACGTTGGAAAGTGGCATGCGAGAGTCCTTTCCACACCGGCCGCTTACTCGAGGCTAGTTGACTTGGCAGAGCATCCGCCGGTGGCAGCCGAGTACAAGCGATCTCTTTACGTGCAGACGTTGGGTGATAGAGGAGCGCGGGTTTCGCCTCATGTCAGTCGTCTGGATGAACGTATTCGCGATTCTGCCTACAGTGACGCTTTATCAGCCATTGATCACTACGCGTCGCTTATGGTCGTCACCGCTGCGACGTATGTCGAGAACATCATCTTTGAGTTCCTCGTGGTGTACTTCACTGCCAAACCGCAGTCGATTCATGCGCATCTGATGCCTAACTCATCTAAGCGAGAGGAGGCGTACGTGCCTCTACGTGAAGTGTTGGCTGCGTCATCCTTGTCCGAGCTTCGTGGCGAGTTCGCGCGTCGAGCTGCGCGCAATGCATCGGATGGTTCAATCGAGAAGATTTTTGAACGCATCTACAAGCTCACAAGACATCGTGTCGCTGCCGACGTTGCCGCCCCCATCGCGGAGATAGTTAGGCTCCGTAACTCTATCGTCCATGAGGGAAGGACGCTTACGAAGGTTGCTGCTTCCGTAGACCATAGATTCGAGAGCGTGTACTCACTGCTAAGAGAGGTAGCAGGGATTTGCAAGGCTGAGGGGCTACCTTACTTGGACGAAGGTGGCTTGGTTGATCCACTCCCCTTTGTTGAAGAGGAGTTGCCTGGTCCTGTGGAGTCCTTGTAGAGATTTTTCTCAGACAGGTCTTCGGATATTCGTATCCCTGCTGCTTGTGTCTTTATTCTTATGGAGCTAGCGAACCTGCCGCAGTCTCCACGTGTCGGATTGGAGGAGCTCAATGAACGATGCGAAGTATCCTTGGGCGGCAGCGTCGTTGTCAGACGTCAATGAGTTTCAGTTTGACCTCGCGGATGCCGAGCTTCTGACTAGCGAGGCTTCTGCCCATCGTCTCGGTGATATGTTCTTCGCCGATGGCCCGAGCTCCGAGGAGAAGAACTCATCTTCGCGTGGTCGCGTCCTGCAATTGCTTGGGTCGGCCTTGCAGCTGCACCAAAGGCTGGATCTGCCGAAGGCTCCGTACACTGCGATGATTGAGTCCGGCAATGGACGGACAGCTGTCGGCACTGACTGGAAGGGATGTGGCGCAGTACTAGAGGCCCTTGGGCGTCGTTCACCCAACCCCGTGATTTGTGCTCGGCTCTGCGATCTCGGTTGGTTTGTCGAACGGGGTCGGGTTGATTCGGGTAGGGAGGCTGCACTCGCGTACTATCGTGTTGCGGAAGGACTGATGACTCAGCAGCTTAGGCACCGTGACTTTGATGCAGGTCATCTACCTGTCAGTGTGATCGGCAATGCGTTGCGCAGGGGACTGCAGATCTGCGACATCATGCATCTTGATCGGGATGACCCAGATTTTAGGGTGCTGAGGCGATTTTGCCTTTCCGCTGCCGACAGTTTCGAGGCTGAGGGCAACAGTGAGGGACTACTGTTGATGATGACCCTGGCTCTGGACTTTGAGCTCGATGAACCAGGCAACTGTGCGCCTCGGATGGAAGTCGCTGCCCACGGATTCTCCCCTGATCAGAACCCGCATGCCGTGTGCGATGCACTTGCTTCTGCTGGGCGCGCGTGGCGCCGCGCGCAGGACAATGCCAGTTATGAGAGGTGCCTGATTGAGGCTAGCGGCGTTATGGCGGAGCATGGCCGTTTGTTAGGTGGCACGCTAAGTGGATCTCACTTTGTGCAGCAGGCCATCGATCTTCTGCGCGGGCTGTCCTCAGCTGACGCCAAGGCTTCCAAGCGTGAACTTCGCACAGAGTTGATTCGTCTTCAGTCCGCTGCAGAGGATGACTTTAGCTCGTTTGAGTATTCATGGGATTTGAGCGAGCTAGTTGATGCTGTAAGGAGTCGAGCCAAAGGAGCTTCACTCAAGGACGGACTGTTTTTGCTCGCATCCATCCATCGCCCGCGGCCTACCCAAGTCATAGAAGCAGAGGCCATCGAAGGCATACGGAAGCATCCATTGAGCTCGCTGTTTGGCGTAGAGCAGTATGACTCCGATGGCTATGTTCGCTTCAGGGCGCCTGGAGCAGGTCTGCGCGATATTGACTCTGCTGCCCTGGAACATGCAGTTGCGAGGCAGGAGGAGATTTATCGTGGCACCGTGGTGCAAGGACGTATTGCTGTCGTCTTGTACCAGCTGGCTTTGGAGCATCCAATTTCATACGAGGACGTCTCTCTACTCTGTCGAGATAGCCCGTTCGTGCCAACCGATCTTACGGAAACCTTCTCACGAGGATTTTTAGCGTTCTTACATGGTGATTTGACGTCGGCACTTTTCATCCTGACCCCACTTATGGAGGCTTCGCTGATCTATGTCCTCAAGGGGCACGATGTCGACGTCGTTCGGCACGATGAGGATTCAGGGACACAGGAGGACATGAGCATTACTCAGCTCTACAAGAATCATCGGAGTGAGTTGGACAGGATCTTTGGAGAGGCAGTGATTGATGACATCGATCGAGTTTTTCTCGCTCGATCCGGTCCAGGACTCAGGCATGCCATCGCCCATGGCACCGCAAGCGACGGTGTGCCGTACAGTGGCGACGCTATGTATGCTTGCTGGCTGATGTGGCATCTGTGCCTGATCCCTTTGTTCAAGGACCACTTTGGGGCGTTGACTTCAGCAGCGGAATGCTGATCCGGCGATAGAGCGGACGTTGCTGCCGTCGCAGTGGCGGAAACTAGCAGGGAACTAGATTGATGCAGCATCAGTCGGTTGTGATCAGCGGTAGTGGCGCTTGTTTGCGTGCTTTCCACATGCCACGCAGGTCCTGTGGAGGCTGTACTTGCCGCTTTTTTCGGCGCCCAGCGGCCCCCCGCGGTAAGGACAAATCGGTCCTGTGCCTAGTCCCGCTTGGCAACACCGATGGAGTGTCCACAGACCATGAATGAAGGCAAATGCCAGGCCCGCAGTTGGTAGCCACATGGCCACTTCATAGAAGCCTCTGGTCAAGCTTTTGTCGCCAAGGGGATGCACGACTATCGCGAATGCCAAGGAGAGAGTCGCCACCAGGCCAGCGGGGTAGTAGAGGCGTATCAGTTTCAGCCAGCTCATTACCATTCTCTCGGTGTAGTTGTTTCCGAGAAAGCTAGCTTTTGCTCATCTCACAGCTTGAGACAGCTTGCCCACCCGCTTGGAGTGGGCTCCATCTTACTTCTCAGAACAGTTGGCCCTGGGGCGACAGCTCTCTGGGGGGCTGAAAGAGTTGGGTGTTCAGGGGAGGGAGCTTTGCGAATCCCAAGCTTCTGTGCACCTTCTTGAATCTTTGGGAAAGTAGATCTGCAAAGGGGCCCGTACCTCGCATTCTGGTACCGAATGCGGCGTCGTACTCTTTGCCACCATGCAACTGGCGCATGAGGCTGAGAACGTGTTCTGCCCGGTCCGGATAGTGCAGTTCCAGCCACTCTTTCCAGATGTCCTTGATCTCGTTGGGTAGTCGCAGCAGCACGTAGCCTGCAGCCCGCGCTCCATGGGCGTGCGCTTCTTCGAGGATCGCCTCGAGTTCGTGGTCAGTGATGCGGGGGATGACAGGAGCCACCAGTACACCAACAGGCACGCCGGCCTTATGGAGTGTCTCCATCGCCCTTAGCCGTGCGTGCGGAGCAGCAGCTCGTGGCTCGAGCTTTGCTGATAGCTTTCGATCAAGTGTGGTCACTGAGAAGTACACCGTGACCAGGCGGTCTTTTGCCATGGCCGCGAGTAGATCGATGTCGCGAGTGATCAATGCACTCTTGGTCACGAAGCTCACGGGGTGGCGCGTTTCGGCCAGAAGCTCAAGGCATTGGCGGGTAATTTGGTAGCTCCTTTCGATGGGCTGGTATCCGTCCGTGTTGATACCCAGGGCGATGGCAGCGCATTGGTAGCTGGGACGACCAAGCTCATTGCGCAACCGCTCTGCGGCGTTGGTTTTCGCAAAGAGCTTGGTCTCAAAGTCCAGCCCTGGCGATAGGCTGAGGTAGCTGTGGGAAGGTCGGGCGAAGCAGTAGACGCATCCGTGCTCGCATCCCCGATAGGGATTGACCGACGCACTGAATCCAACGTCGGGAGAGTTGTTGCGGCTGATCACAGTCCGGGCGCGTTCTTCGGTCACCTCAGTTCTCAGCCGCGGCAACTCCTGCAGGTCTTCGTAGATCGATTCCCAGCCATCATCGACGCCGACCGTTGTCGTCGCATCGAAGCGGCTTTGCACGCGTGAAGCGGAGCCTCGGCCTTTGATAGGTACCTGAGCCTTTCGAGCATCCTGTTCCATGCCGCCCTCAGCCCTTAATGAGTAGTTAGTATTATTGCTAACCACAGGGACTGCAAGGTCCGGGGATTCAGCTAGCTGTAGGCCTCATGCTTCATCGCGACGTGTTGTATTCCCAACCTTATCCACAGGGCGGTTGCGGCTGGGCAGCCATCAGTCCCGTTGGCTAGCAAGCGCTTTGGCTTCAGCCAGGAAGGTCTGCATTAGGCCCCGTGATCGACGGGTAGCTGCTGGGAGCACAATTCCCAGTTGCGCACACAGCGAGACTGCGTATGCCATCTGCGCTCCTGTCGGGGGCTTGATGTCCCAGTCGGTGAGTTCTGGGATGAGCCTCGAGAGTTCCTCCGCTAGACGGTGCTCAAAGCTTTTCGACTGGCCTTCGTCTTCTTGCATTCGACGAACCTGGCTGATCACTTGTTCCCTTCCTAAAGGAGATAAGGGCAGCTCTAGAGTCAGTTCCAGTTCCGGGCATACGAGATAGAAATTTATGGGAATTCAGATCAGTACTTATAAGTAGACTACCTTTAGAGGCGTAGTCTTTAAAGTACTGGAACCACAAGCTTGGTCGTATGGTCGAACATACGCATCAGGCAGTCCTGGCCGACGTCATCCGGGCGAGTCGTGTCGCTCTTTGATTCAGTCAGGAAGGCTTTGCAGACCATATCCAGATGCACCGGGCTTACTACAGCAAAATTGAGCGTGGCGAGAAGAATGTCACTCTCGCCACACTTGAACGGGTGGCCAATGGCCTCGAGAAGACCATGTCTGAGTTGCTGGCAGAGGCAGGCCTCTAGAACGTTTCTCCCCAACTCTCCCAGTCTCCGATCGACCAACCTTGGCGGAATGACGCTTTCTGGACGATTTTCGAAGATTTGGCCGCGAGAGTGTTCACTATTTCCTTCGCAAGTTGCTGATTAGGAAGCGCTTTCTCAGTGAACACTTATGGGAAATTCAGACCATGCTCGCAACCGCGGTACGGATTGACCGATTGGCTGAAGCCGACGTCGGGCGACTTGTTGCGGCTGATGATGCTGCGCGCGGTTTCGGCGCGCACTTCGGTGCGCAGGCGCGGCGTGGCGAACTCCTCGCTGTCGTCCGCCTCCCAGCCGTCGTCCACGGCTTCGCTGACGGTGACCTCGAAACGGCCCGCCAGGTGCGTTGTGGAACCTCGGCCTTTGATCGCGATACCCATGATCAAAGGCTAGCCGGGGCGGGTCTCAACGATTGAGACCCGGCCGGGAGGCGGGGGGCTGGCAGCGGGGTGCACATGGGTTAGCAGTATTACTAACCACAGCCCAAAAGGGAAGCGAAACCCTTGTGCCTGCTGGGTTTGCGGGCCTATGGCGCGGGTTGGTCCCCAACGTTGTCCACAGGCCACGCGGGCGGGTCACGCCACGTCAGCGACGGGTCAAAGCAGGGCCAGGTAGCCCTTCACTGTGGCGTCGAGGCCGTCGTAGAGGGCTTCGCTGATCAGCGCATGGCCGATCGAGACTTCCAGCACGTCAGGGACGGCGCGCAGGAAGTCGGCGAGGTTGTCCTGCGACAGGTCGTGCCCGGCGTTGACCCCGAGGCCGACGGCCTGGGCCCGGCGGGCAGCGTCGGCGAACAGGGCCAGCATGGCGGTGGCATCGCCGGCGGCATGGGCGTCGGCGTAGGGGCCGGTGTAGAGCTCGATGCGGTCGGCGCCGATGGCCGCGGCCTGGGCCAGGTCCGGGTTGCCGGCATCAACGAACAGGCTGACCCGGCACCCGTAGGACTTCAGCGCGGCGATCAGCGGGCGCAGGCGCTCGGCGTCGCGGGCGAAGTCGAAGCCGTGGTCGGAGGTGAGCTGGCCGTCGCCATCGGGCACCAGCGTGGCCTGGGCGGGGCGGGTCAGCTCGCACAGCGGCAGCAGGCCCGGATAGCCCTCGCGCGGCGGGGCGAAGGGATTGCCTTCGATGTTGAACTCGATGCCACGCGCGCTGGTCAGCGCCGACAGCGCCAGCACGTCCTCGGCGTGGATATGCCGGCGGTCCGGGCGCGGGTGCACGGTGATGCCGTGCGCGCCGGCGTCGAGGCAGGCGCGGGCGGCCTGCAGGACATCCGGATCGGTGCCGCCGCGCGAGTTGCGCAGGACGGCGATCTTGTTCACGTTGACGCTGAGCTGGGTCATGGGACTACAGGGGGTCGGAATCGTCGGTAGCCGGCTGCTGGCGGGCCTGGGCCTGCTCGCGCAACCGGCGCAGTTCGAGGGGGTCGATGAGCTGGCTGGTGTCGCGCTGCAGGCCACCGAATCGGGCAACGTACAGGCCGCGCACCCAGGCCAGCAGGAACAGCAGGGTGCCGGCCAGGGCCAGCATCATCCATCCCATCTGGGATGCCTTGAGCGCGAGGGCGAAGCAGCCCAGCGCGAGCAGCAGAAACAACCAGTACATGTCAGCACTCCCCGTTTGACCCGGCCAGTGTAGCGCCGAGGCCAAGCGTGGTTCCACGCTGCCGGTCTCAGAGCAGCGGAGAGGCGAGGCGGGCGAAGGCCTCGGGCACGCGGTGGCGCCACAGGGCGCGCTGGCGGTCGTTGCGCACCGGCACGGCGGCGTCGAACTCGGCACTGAGCAGGGCGGCGAGGGCGGCCACGCGGTCGGCGTCGCCAAGCATCATGGACAGCTCGAAGTTGAGGCGGAAGCTGCGGTGATCGAAGTTGGCGCTGCCAACGATGCAGACGTCGTCGTCGGCGATGAAGGCCTTGGTATGCAGCATGCGCGGGCCGTACTCGTAGATCCTGACGCCGGCCTGGAGCAGCTCGTCGAAGTAGGAGCGCGCGGCCTGGGTGACGAACCAGGAGTCGCTCATCTTGGGCACCAGCAGGCGCACGTCCAGACCACCGAGCGCGGCGGAGGTGAGCGCCATGCGCGCGGCTTCGCCGGGGACGAAGTAGGGGGTGACCAGCCAGACCCGTTCGCGCGCCTCGTGGATGGCGGCCACGTGCAGGCGGTGGATGGTTTCCCAGGACGAGTCCGGGCCGGACACCAGGACCTGCGCGTTGATCCGCCCCTCGCCGCGGCTGGCCATGTCGTTGGGCCACAGCTGGGCGATGTTGAAGCGCTCCGGCGTTTCGCCGCTGGCGTAGATCCAGTCTTCGATGAAGACCAGCTGCAGGCTGCGCACCACATGGCCGCGCAGGCGCATGTGCAGGTCGCGGTAGGCATCGCTGCGCCGGCTTTCGTCTTCCTCGTCGGTGATGTTGATGCCACCGGTGAAGGCTTCGCGGCCGTCGATGATGACCAGCTTGCGGTGGGTGCGCATGTTGAGCCACGGCCGCTTGAACGGCTTGAGCAGCTGCCGCGGATGGAACCACACCACCTCGGCGCCAGCCTCCAGCAGCGGCGCCAGGAAGCGCTTGCGGATGGCCGAGGAGCCCACCGCATCGAGCAGCAGGCGCACGCGTACGCCGGCGCGGGCGCGCTCCACCAGGGCGTCGCGCAGGGCGGTACCGGCGTGGTCGGGGTTGAAGATGTAGTACTCCAGGTGCAGGTGGTCACGTGCCTGCGCGATGGCCGCCAGCAGGGCGCGGTAGGTGGCCGCGCCATCCACCAGCCATTCAACCTCGGTGGCCGAACTGGGCGCCAGGCCGGTGGTGGCCTGGGCGATCTTGGCCAGCTCGGTGCAGTCGGCATCGGGCGGGCACACGCTGCTGTAGTGCTCCATGCCCGACCGCGAACGGCCGCGGCGCAGGCGCTGCCGCTTCACCTTCTGCGGGCCCAGCAGGTAGTAGATGAAGAGGCCGAGGTAGGGCAGGGCGGCCAGCGACAGGATCCAGCTGAGGGTAGCCACCGGCTCGCGCTTCTGCAGCATGATCCAGCCGGTCAGCCAGAGCAGGTAGAGCACGTAGGCCACGGCAAGCAGCGGGCCCAGGTGGGGAATGCCTGCGACCCAGTCGCGGAGGGTATGGAAGGTGGCGAGCATGTGCGGATGATAGCGGGCCGTACATCCGGCGCGGCGCCCCCAAAAAAAAACGCCCCTGTCTCCAGGGGCGTTTTCCAGTCGCGTCATGACTGCGGTCTTGCGTATTACTGCTGCACGAAACCGATCTTCTTCATCCCAGCATTCTTCGCGGCAGCCAACACCTTGGCCATCACGTCGTACTCGGAGTCCGGGCTGGCGTCGATGCGCAGTTCCGGCTGGTTGGTCGGATCGCGCTGGACGGCCTGCTCCATGCGCTGCTGCAGCTCGTGCACGGGAACCGGACTGTTGTCCCACGTCACCTGATTGCTGGCGTCCACCTTCAGCTCGATCGGCGGCGGCGGCTCGACAGTCACCGGCGGTGGGTTGAGCACGCGCTGCGGCAGGTCCACGGCGATCGGGTACGTCATGATCGGCGCGGTGACGATGAAGATGATCAGCAGCACCAGCATCACGTCCACGAGGGGAGTGACGTTGATGTCGGCCATTGGGCCCTTGTTACCACCGGTACTGAATGCCATGGCTTACTGCCCCTTCTCTTTGGTGGCAACGAAGCCAACATCGAGCATGCCCTGTTCCTGCGCAACCTTGGTCATCTCGTTGATGACGCGCATCTTGGTGGTGCGGTCACCACGCAGGTTGAGCGGCGGCTGCGGGGTCTGCTGGGCGGCGGTCGCCAGGCGAGACTCGAGAGTCTGCTTGTCGATTTCCTCGTCGTTCCAGTAGATCGAGCCGTCTTCCTTGACTGCCAGGGTGATCGGGCCCGAACGCTTTTCAGCGTCATCCGGGTTCTGCACCAGGTTGGCCTCGGGCAGATCCACCTTGACCTTGTGGGACATCAGGGGCGCCGTGATGATGAAGATGATCAGCAGCACCAGCATCACGTCCACGAGGGGCGTAACGTTGATGTCGGCCATTGGGCCGCCGCTGTTACCACTACTGAAAGCCATAACGGGCTCCGTCTAGATCGTGTTGACTACGTTCTCGCCTGGGTACAGCGCGTCGCAATTAGCGGACGCGCGAACCGGTGGCGAAGAAGTCGTGCAGGTCGTGAGCGAACGTATCGAACTTGCTGATCGTGGCGCTGTTGATCTTGCTGAAGAAGTTGAAGGCGAACACGGCCGGGATTGCCACGAACAGACCGATGGCGGTCATGATCAGGGCTTCACCCACCGGGCCGGCAACGGCGTCGATGGAGGCCGAACCGGTTGCACCGATCTTGATCAGCGCGCCGTAGATGCCCCACACGGTACCCAGCAGACCCACGAACGGAGCGGTTGCGCCGACGGTGGCCAGCAGGGTCATGCCCGACTGCAGGTTGTTGCTTTCGCGGGTCACGGCCTGACGCAGGGCGCGGTCGACGAACTCCGAACGGCTCAGGTTCTCACCCAGGCCACCGGTGGCGCCGCCTTCGGCACGCTGGTGGTGGGCAGCAGCCTGCGCAGCGTCCAGGGCGATCTTCGAGAAGGGCTCGGAAGCCGGCTGCTCTTCCATCGCACGGATGGCGTCCTGGGCGTTCGGGGTATCCCAGAACAGGCTCACGACCTTGTCAGCAGCGCTCTTCAGGCGGGTAGCACGGAAGATGTTGATGACGGTCCAGTACCAGGACATGGCGGACATGATGACCAGGGTCAGCAGCACGACCCAGGAGACGGCGAAGTCGCCCGGCTTGGTGGTCATTTCGTGGATCAGGTGCTCGAAGCCCATCTGCGAGAGGGCGTTCGACGAGTTGCCCCCGGCAGCAGCGGCGATGAAAATTTCCTGCAGCATGACGCTTACCTTTGTTGTGTGTGGTGATAAAGGGTGTGGCTACAAACAACCGATGGAACGGTGGCCGGCGGGCCACCGGCAACCATCAGTTCAGCGCAAAGTTGACCGGGACGCGAACGCGACCTGCGACCTTCTTCCCGCCCGACTCCGCAGAACGGAAGCTCCACTTGCGAGCTGCTTCCATCGCGGCGCGGTCAAGGTCACGGTTACGGCTGGACTTCTCGACCGAGACATTGGTGACGTTGCCGTTGGCATCGACATCAATGATCAGGATGACTTCACCCTGGATACCTGCGCGGAACGCGGCCGGCGGGTAGCGCGGGGGGTTCATGTTCTTCGACGAGATGTCGACGCTTGCCTCGATCGACGTCGGCGGAGCCGGCGGCGAGGGGGGCGACGGCGGCGTGACGATGTCGTTCGGACGCGGTTCCGGGACGTCGACCACAGGCGCCTGCGGCGGCGGCGGCACCGGCGAGGGCTTCGGCGGCGACAGGTTCTTCACCGGCGGCGGCGGCGTATCCTGCGGCGGCGGCGGCGGCGGCGGCGGTGGGGGCGGCGGCGGAGCGTCGACCAGGGTCACCATGATGTTGCGTTCTTTCTCCGCAGCGGCCTTGGGAGCCACAGCCGGGATCAGAAGCATCATGAAGGCGGCGAGATGCAGTGCGATTACAAAAGCGATACCCACGATCCGCGGCCAGCTGAAGCCGGTGTCATCGCGTTGTTCGTACCTGTGAACGACTAGTTGTTCCGTCATGCGCCAAGAGCTCATTAGTGGGGCCGGGATACCCGGGGACAGGTAGCCCATGATCAGCGGTGCATGACACCGCAGGAACCTCCAAGCTTATACCAATCCTGAGCGCCTGCGCATCAATCGCGCGGGCGTTCAGGCGTTATTCCTACTTACTTCAGGTTGATGATTTTCTTGGCATCCGCCTGGTTCTTCACACCCTTCGCCAGCGCCTGCTGGGCGGCCTGCTTGGCCTCCGGGATGCGACCTTCACTGTGCAAAACGCGTGCCAGATTCAGGTAGGTTTCACCGTCCTTGGAAAGCGGGGCGGCCTTCTGCCACGCCTCGATGGCCTGCGGCACCTGGTCGGAGTAATAGTAGGACTGGGCCAGCGCCAGGTACACCTGGTAGTCCGGCTTCAGGATGCCCTTCTGCAACCCTTCGTTGATGACCGCGATGACATCCTTTTCCTTGTGTTCGGTGTTGGCATAGATCGAGTACAGCTGCTTGTACTCGCGCTCTTCGGTGAGCTGGCCGGAGGCGCGCAGCTTGTCCATCACCGCGGCGGCCTTGTCCATCTGGTCGGCCTGCATGTACATGCTGGCCAGGTTCAGCTGGGCTTTCTTGTCGTTCGGGTTGCGCGCAGCCAGGCCTTCGGCCTGCTTGACCGCTTCACCGGTCTGGCCGGCTTCGGACATCGCCGCCATCAGCAGCTGGTTCCAGCTGTCCTTCGGTTCGGTGGCGCCGGCGATGGCCTGCTGCAGCACCGGGATGGCATCGGCGTAGCGCTGCTGCTGGTACAGGGCCTGGCCCTTGATCACCAGTTCTTCCGGCTTGGCCGACTTGCTCTCGGCGAAGTACTTGTCCAGCGTGGCCAGGCCTTCCTGGAGCTGGTCGTCCTGCAGCTGCAGCTGGCCGAGCATCAGCATCGACTGGAAGTAGCCGTTGTTGTCCAGGCCGTTGAAGTCCAGCGCCTGCTGCAGGTACTTCTTGGCGGCGGCGTTGTCTTCGGTCTGGTAGGCGGCCTGCGAGGCCAACTGGGCGGCCAGCGACTTGTCGTAGGCATTGGCGTCGGCGTTGGCGAGGATCTCGTCAGCCAGAGCGCGGGTTTCCGGGAACTTCTGCTTGTTGTAGTTGTCTACCAGCTTCTGCAGCTTGCTGCCCATCTTGGCGGAGGCCTTGACGGTCGGCTCCTGACGGGTCGCGTTCGGGAAAAGCACTTCGGCCTTGGCCTGCTTTCCACCGCGGCGATCACTGGAACGATCGGTCGAACGCGTCTGGGCGACGGCATCGGTGACGACCACGCCACCGAGTGCGGTCGCGATGAGGACGGAAAGCACGGCTTGCTTGTGGTTGCTGAAAATCATCTTTCACCTCGATCGGAACCGCCGTGGCGGCATCAAAACGGACTGTCAGAAAAATCTGAGCCGCCAAACGTATCAGAAACCGATGGCGTGAGAAATCGTTTCCGATGCTGCAATACAGCATCCTTTAGTCGAATCAGCCGCACCGTGGACGCCGCCCGGCCGCCTGGGCCTGCTGGTACACGCCTGTGAGGGCAGGGGCGTCGCGCTGCAGTTCCCGGATCCGGTTGCTGGGATCAGGGTGGGTGGACATCCACTGCGGCGAGCGGCCGCTGCTGGCGGCCATCATGTTCTGCCACAGATTGACCGCCTGCGCCGGGTCGAAGCCCGCCTCGGCCATCAGGCGCTGGCCCAGCACGTCCGCTTCGGACTCCTGGGTGCGCGAGCCGGGCAGCAGGAAGGCGGTCTGGGCGGTCATGCCGCCGAGCTGATTGACCGTACTGGCGGCGGCATCGCCGTAGGCGGCGCCTGCCAGCATGCCAAGCACGCTCAGGCCGGTCTGCGCGCCCATCTGGCGGGTAATGCGCTCCTCGTGGTGGCGCGCGATCACATGCCCGATCTCGTGGCCGATCACGGCGGCGAGCTGGTCCTGGTTCTTGGCCACGGTGAGGATGCCGGAGTTCACCCCGACCTTGCCGCCCGGCAGGGCGAACGCGTTGGGCTCGTTGTCGACGAACACCGCCGTTTCCCACCGTACGCCACGGTACTGAGGCGGCAACTGCGCGACGAGCGCATCGACCACGCACTGCACGTAGGCATTCTGCCGGCCGTCGGTGCTGACTTTTTCCTTCTGCTTGGTCTGGGCAAACGCCTGTGCGCCGAGCTGGTCCAGCTCGGCCTGGGACACGCCGCCCACCATCTGACGCCGACCGGTCGGCGAGGTGGTGGTCGCGCACGCGCTGACCAGCAGCGCGATCGCAAGCCCCAACAGAACTGGTTTCATCGATGCGTCCCCCGTGTTCATGTCCGCAGTGTCGTATGCGACGGCTTAATTTTTCGTCAATCGGTCCTGCAGGTTCAGTGCACGCCCAGGAACACGAGCGCGGCCAGGGCAATCGCGTTGTTCAGGCCGTGCGCGACGATCGGTGCCCACAGGGTGCCGGTCCGCTGGTACAGCCAGGCGAACGCCGCGCCCATGCCACCGTAGACCAGCCACAACTGCGCGATTTCCAGCGGGCCGTTGGCGCTGGTGCCGGGAATTTCATGGACCAGGGCGAAGGCCAGGCTGCTCAGCAGCATGCCCAGCATGGGACGGCCCGCCTGCCACAAGCGCCCGAACAGCACCCGGCGGAACAGCAGTTCCTCGTAGGCTGGGGCGAGCACGATGGCAAATACCGCCAGGAACAGCGGGAAGCGCGACAGCGCCTGTTCCATCAAGCCGAGGTTGGTCGGCACCGGTTCGATGCCGGCCTGCTTGGCCAGGAAGGCGATGCCGTTGCTGCCGATCACCACGCCGGCGGCAACCAGGACGGTCCAGCCCCACGTGCTGGGACGGCGGGCGGCACTGCGCGAGGTGGCCTGTTCCACGGGGGTGGCGCGACGGCGCCAGAAGTAGAGCAGCAGGGCGGCACCGCCGGTGGCGATCAGCGCCATCAGGATCTGGGCGAGTGCGCCGGGTTGGCCGAGCTGTGTGGTGAGGTCGGCGGCTGAACCCACCGCGTCGCCGTTCTTGGCGGCGGCATAGCCGACCTCGATGCCGCGGTACACGCCCCAGGCCAGGCCGGCCATCAGGCTCAACCCGAACAGTACGACCGCGGCGATGCCCAGGTCGATGAAGAAACCGGCCAGAGGTGAGCCGGGCTTGCTGGCCACCGGCGGAACCGGCGGCGGCAGGGGAGGCGTCATGGACGCCGGGGCGGTAGCGGACATCGGATTCCTGGCATCGGGAGGCGATGGCCGGCCAGGGTGCAGGTCGCACCCGGCCGGCCTTGCCCCGATTGTGTCAGATATCCAGGTTGGCGACCTTCAGCGCGTTGTCTTCGATGAAGTCGCGGCGCGGCTCCACCACATCGCCCATCAGGGTGCTGAAGATCTGGTCGGCGGCGACCGCGTCTTCGATGCGGACCTGCAGCAGGCGACGGGTGTCCGGATTGACCGTGGTATCCCACAGCTGTTCCGGATTCATTTCGCCCAGGCCCTTGAAGCGCTGGATCTGGCGACCCTTCTTGGCTTCGTCCAGCAGCCAGTCGCGTGCCTGCGAGAAGCTCTCGACCTCCACCGACTTGGCGCCACGGCTGATCTTCGCGCCGGCACGGACCAGGCCGTGCAGCAGCAGCGAGGACTGGTGCAGCGCACGCAGTTCGCCGGTTTCGAAGGCACTCAACGGCAGCACCTGGATCAGCTCTTCGCCCATGTGGCGACGCGTGACCAGCACGGCAGCCGGACGCTCGTCGGTGGGCTCCTGCAGCTGCAGACTGTAACGCGGCGAGCCCAGGCTGCCCTGGTTGAGGCGGGTGGCCAGCGCGGCCAGGCCTTCATCGGCACCGGCCTTGCGCAGGTGTTCCAGATCCATCGGGGTGAAATCGATCAACGCTTCGAGCAGCTGGCGATCGTAGCGATGGGCATTGCGGCTGATCGCTTCCTGCGCCGAGGCGTAGGTGAGCAGCAGCTTTTCCAGGCCCAGCCCTTCGATGCCCGGCTCGCCATCGGCCGGCACCAGCGATGCGTTTTCCACGGCGCTGCTGGCCAGGTAGGCATCCAGCGCGGGATCGTCCTTCAGGTACAGCTCCTGCTTGCCCTGCTTGATCTTGTACAGCGGCGGCAGGCCGATGTAGACGTGACCGCGCTCGATCAGCTCCGGCATCTGACGGTAGAAGAACGTCAGCAGCAGGGTGCGGATGTGCGCGCCGTCGACGTCGGCGTCGGTCATGATGATGATGCGGTGGTAGCGCAGCTTGTCCGGGTTGTACTCATCGCGGCCGATGCCGGTACCCAGCGCGGTGATCAGCGTACCGACCTGGTCGGAGGCGAGCATGCGGTCGAAGCGGGCGCGTTCCACGTTGAGGATCTTGCCGCGCAGCGGCAGCACCGCCTGGTTCTTGCGGTTGCGACCCTGCTTGGCCGAGCCACCTGCGGAGTCACCCTCGACGATGAACAGTTCGGACAGCGCCGGGTCTTTCTCCTGGCAGTCGGCCAGCTTGCCCGGCAGGCCGGCGATATCCAGCGCGCCCTTGCGGCGGGTCAGATCACGCGCCTTGCGGGCCGCTTCGCGCGCACGGGCGGCGTCGACGATCTTGCCGGCGATCGCCTTGGCTTCGTTCGGGTTTTCCTGCAGGAACTCTTCCAGGCGCTGGCCGAAGGCACTTTCCACGGCCGGGCGCACGTCCGAGCTGACCAGTTTTTCCTTGGTCTGGCTGGAGAAGCTCGGATCCGGCACCTTCACCGACAGCACCGCGATCATGCCTTCGCGCATGTCGTCGCCGGTCAGGTTGATCTTGGCCTGCTTGGCGATGCCGTTCTGCTCGATGTAGTTGTTGAGCACACGGGTCAGCGCACCGCGGAAACCGGCCAGGTGGGTACCGCCGTCCTTCTGCGGAATGTTGTTGGTGAAGCAGTACATCGTTTCCTGGTAGGAATCGGTCCACTGCAGCGCCACCTCCACGGTGATGCCGTTGGACTCGCCGGTCACCGAGATCACGTTCGGGTGCAGCGGCGTCTTCAGCTGCGCCAGATGCTCCACGAAGCTGCGGATACCGCCTTCGTAGTGGAAGTCGTCGCGACGGCCATCGCCGCGCTCGTCGATCAGGACGATCTTGACGCCGGAGTTCAGGAACGACAGCTCGCGCAGGCGGCGGGCCAGGATCTCGTAGTGGAACTCCACGTTGTCGTGGAATGCCTTCACCGACGGCCAGAAACGCAGGGTGGTGCCGCGCTTGCTGCTGGGCTCCACCTGCTTCAGCGGGACCAGCGCCGCACCGTCGCTGTATTCCTGCTGGTAGTGGAAGCCGCCCTGGTAGATGTCCAGCAGCAGCTTCTGCGACAGCGCGTTGACCACGCTGACACCGACGCCGTGCAGACCACCGGAAACCTTGTAGCTGTTGTCGTCGAACTTGCCGCCGGCGTGCAGCACGGTCATCACGACTTCCGCCGCGGAGACCTCGCGATCGAGCTTCTTGCTCATCTGCTCGTGCTTGCCGGTCGGGATACCGCGACCGTTGTCCGAGACCGAGACCGAACCGTCGGCGTGAATCGTCACCGCCACGTGGTCGGCATGGCCGGCCAAGGCTTCGTCGATGGAGTTGTCGACAACCTCGAACACCATGTGGTGCAGACCGGTGCCGTCGTGGACGTCGCCGATGTACATGCCAGGACGCTTGCGGACTGCCTCGAGGCCTTCCAGGGCGGTGATGCTGTTGGCGTCGTAATTGCCGGTGGTTGCCGGGGTGTTCTGTTCTTCAGTCATTGCGCTTGCCGTAGGCTCCGCAGGTCGGGCCGCCACCGTGAGGCGGGGCGCCGAGAGATAAGGGGTTGCAACAGCAATTATACCAGTCGGGGGACGGACCCCCTTGCCGGCCACTATGGCACAGGCTGGACCTGCCCATGTTCCACGTGGAACCGGGCGATATCGGCGACGTCCGCCAGTGCTGGCGGTGTCTCGGTGGCAGTGATGAAAATCTGCGCCGGGCCTGCGCGCAGACGGTCCAATACGCGCGCCTGGTGGCTGCGATCCAACTCGGATGCCAGGTCGTCCAGCGCGATCACCGGCCACTCGCCGCGCTGCTCGGCGTAATCCTCGGCCTGGGCCAACAGGCAGGTAAGGGCGGTGAGCTTGGCCTGGCCGCGGGAAAGGGCATCTCGCCCGGGGATGGAGGCAAACCCCACGCTCCAGTCGGCGCGATGCGGGCCCACCGAGGTATAGCCCGCCATGCGATCGCGCTCACGGGCCAGCAGCAGGGCGTCGGACAGCGAGAGGTCCTGTTTGCGCCAGCCGGGGTTGAGGCTCAGCGATTGGATGCCGAGATTCGGCGCCAACGCGTGCGCCAGTTCGATGGTGCGATCCTGCAGCCGCTCCAGGTAGTGCTGGCGCCGCGTGGTCAGCGGCTCGCCGGCCTCGGCCAGCTCGTGGTCCCAGGCATCGAGGGCACTGGGGTGCCCGCCTTGCTTGAGCAGGGCGTTGCGCTGCTTCAGTGCACGCGAATAGCGCCGCCACAGAGCCAGGAAGTCTGGTTCCACGTGGAACAAACCCCAATCGAGGAACCGACGGCGGGGTTCGCCGCCACCGCTGACCAGCGCATGGCTACCCGGTTCAAAGGTGACCACGGCCAGCGCTGCGCACAGGTTGCCGAGCTGGGCGACGTCTTCGCCATCCAGACGCCCCTTCCACTCCTGGCCACTGTGGCGCAGCCCGGCCTTTCGCCGCGTGGGCGATGCGGCACCACCCCGGTGTTCGTCCCATTCGACGAATACCTCCAACGCCTCCTGCCCCTGACGCACCAGGCCATCCCGAACGCGCCCACGGAAACTACGGCCGTACGCCATCACGTGCAACGCCTCGAGCACGCTGGTTTTGCCAGCACCGTTGTCGCCAGTGATCAGATTGATGCCCGGTTGCGGTGCCAGTTCCACGCTGTCGAAGCGACGGATCTGGTGCAGGGACAAACGACGGATGTGCATGCGGACGATCTGGGCCGACGGCCGGGGAGGGAGGGGGAATCGATCAGCTTACTGCATCGGCCGGGTTCCACGGATCTGCGCCCAGGTGTGCCCACCGGACCGGCGATCCGCCGGCACCGAACACGTGGAACACCCTCGAATTCTTTGAAATCTGCGCAGCGGCCAGGGGTGTAACCGTGCAGATTTCAAGGAATTCGCGTCGTCTGGACGCGTCGATTTCTTGAAATCTGAAGGACAGCGCAAGGGTTCAGTGCGCAGATCGGAAGGGATTCAGGGGCACCGGATTCCGCTGTCCACAGGCCCTCTGTATGACTTATGCACAAACTCTGCGCAAGCTGTGGATAAAAAGAGCCCCGATCCTACCCCTGAAAGATATCCACAGGTTCAACCCCAGGCTCAGGGCCTGTTTTACCGGGGGTTTCGAGGTCTAATTTCCCTTTGATTTCAACAAGATAAGGTACTTTTCAACCAAATCTGGCCCTACCATCACCACCTAGCTTTAGATTTATATACAGTTTTTAAAGCATAGAGCTGTGATCCAGGCGCTGAAAAAAGCGCTGCTTCGGCAGCGTCGGATCTGTTGGCTCGGGATCAGCGAAGAACGTGGAATTGCGCAGAATCCGGGGGCGTGGATCTCACCGTTCCTCTTCGCAGCCATCGTGGTTGGCGCAGTCGGCAACGCGATCGTGAAACGGGGGAGCGCAGCCGACTCACGGTCGAATCGCGAATGCTCCACGTGGAACAACATCGCAGCCAAAAGAAAACCCGGCACTCGGCCGGGTTTCCTGATTACGTCTGTTCCACGTGGAACCTTGCACCTGTCAGAGGCGCAGCGGCATCACCACATGACGCGACTTCTCGCTGCTGGCTTCACGCACCAGCGCCGACGAGTTGGAATCACGCAGCTGGATCACAACGTGCTCGTCGCGCAGAGCCGACAGCGCATCCAGCAGGTAGTTCACGTTGAAGCCGATCGCCAGATCGCTGACCGTGGTATCGGCTTCGATCTCTTCCTGGGCTTCTTCCTGCTCGGGGTTGTGCGCGCTGATCTTGAGGTTGCCCGGCGAGACTTCCACGCGAATGCCGCGGTACTTCTCGTTGGACAGGATCGCGGCACGCTGCAGCGAGGCACGCAGAGCTTCGCGGTCGACCTTCACTTCGCGATCGGCGCCAATCGGGATCACTGCTTCGTAATCCGGGAAGCGACCGTCGATCAGCTTGGAGGTGAAGGTCACATCGTCGCGCTTGACGCGGACGTGGCTGCGGCCGACTTCCAGCTCGATCTCGCGATCGCCGCTTTCCAGCAGACGCTGCAGTTCGGTTACGCCCTTGCGCGGCACGATGATCTGACGCTTGGCGCCGCTGGCTTTTTCCAGCTCGGTTTCGCACAGCGCCAGGCGGTGACCGTCGGTCGCCACGGTGCGCAGTGCATCGCCACGCAGGTCGAACAGCAGGCCGTTGAGGTAGTAGCGCACGTCCTGCTGGGCCATCGCGAACGCCGTGCGCTCGATCAGTTCCTTCAGGGTGGCTTCGCCGATGGCGACGCGCTCGGTGGCTTCGACTTCGTCTACCGACGGGAAGTCGTTGGCCGGCAGCGTTGCCAGGGTGAAGCGGCTGCGGCCTGCCTGCACGGTGATCTTGTCACCGGTCTGCGAGACGGTGATCCGGCTGCCGTCGGGCAGGGCGCGGATGATCTCGAACAGCTTGCGGGCGGGGATGGTGGTCTCGCCGTCCTGGGCATCTTCCACCGCGATCCGCGACACCATTTCCACTTCCAGGTCCGTGCCGGTCAGCGACAGCTGTCCGTTCTGGACCTGGACCAGGAAATTAGCCAGAACCGGCAGGGTCTGGCGGCGTTCGACCACGTTGACGACTTGTGCCAACGGCTTGAGAAAGGCTTCGCGCTGCAGTGTGAAACGCATGTGGTTCCGTGCCCCTATGCTTTAAAAAAATGTGGAATAAATCAAAAGCTTGGTGGTGCTGGTAGCGCCAGAATCGCTGGAAAACACAGCTAAGTCTTTGTAAATAAAAGGGTTTTGGACCGCGAAACCCTCTGCATTACTGCCCCTCAGGGGGTGGGGAAAGCTGTGGATAATTTTGCCGCCGAATCAGCGGGCTTTTTTATCCACAGCCTGTCCCGTGCTTACTACCGGATTCTGCACCGTTTTATGCGATGACGCCTTAGCGGCGTACATGCATCATTCGCTCAACTTCCGGATCAGCTTGTCCCAGTCTTCCCTCAACTTGCCGTCGGTTTCCATCAGCGTCCGGATCTGGCGGCAGGCATGCAGCACCGTGGTGTGGTCCCGGCCGGCAAAGGCGTCGCCGATTTCCGGCAGGCTGTGCTCGGTCAGTTCCTTGGTCAGCGCCATCGCCACCTGGCGGGGGCGGGCCAGCGACCGGGTCCGGCGCTTGGACAGCAGATCCTTGATCTGCAGCCCGTAGTAGTCGGCAACGGTTTTCTGGATGTTGGGAATGCTGATGGCCTGCTGCTGGGCACGCAGCAGGTCGCGCAGGGTTTCCTGGGCAAAATCGGTGGTGATCGCACGGCCCGTGAAATTGGCGCGGGCGGTCAACGTATTCAGCGCACCCTCGAGGTCGCGGACATTGGAGCGCATCTTCTTGGCAATCAGAAACGCCACATCGTCGGGGATCTCAGCACCGCGCTCGCGGGCCTTGGCCAGCACGATGGCCGCGCGGGTCTCGAAGTCCGGCGGCTCGATGGCCACCGACAGGCCCCAGGCCAGCCGCGACTTGAGCCGTGCTTCCAGGCCCTCGACTTCGCGCGGGTACCGGTCGCAGGTGAGGATGATCTGCTGCTTGCCGTCGAACAGGGCGTTGAACGTGTGGAAGAACTCTTCCTGGGTCCGATCCTTGCCGGCGAAGAACTGGATGTCATCGATCAGCAGCGCGTCCACCTGCTGGAACTGGCGCTTGAACTGATCCATGGTTTTTTCCTGCAACGCACGGATCATGGCGCTGAAGAACTGTTCCGAACGCAGGTAGAGCACCTTGGCGGCCGGGTTGGCCTGGCGCATCGCATTGCCGGCCGCGAACATGAGGTGGGTCTTGCCCAGGCCGGTCCCGCCGTACAGCAACAACGGGTTGTGGGCGCGATCGCCGGGTTTCTGCGCCGCCTGGAACGCCGCGGCCAGACCCAGCTGGTTGCTGCGGCCTTCCACGAAGTTGGCGAAGGTGTAGTGCGAGTCCAGGTTGCCGGCGAACGGCACCAGCGGCTCGGCCGGCACAACCGGGGCGGTGAAGCCCGAAATCGGCGCGATCTGCGGCTCCACCGGGCGCGGACGCGAGCCGATTTCAAGAAAAACGTCGCCAAAACCGGCGAAGTGCGCCAGCAGTTCCTTGATGCGCGCCAGGTACAGCTCGCGCACCTGGTCGACGATGAAGGCGTTTGGCGCATAAAGCACCAGGCTGTCCGCGCGCAGATCTGCCTGCAGCGGCTTCAACCAGGTGTGAACGTCCTCTGGCGGAAACTCCGCTTCAAGGCGTTCGAGACAACGAGACCAGGCATCCATCGGCAATAATCGTCTGGGGCCAGCGGTAAAGGCGTAGGAAACCGCCGCACCGCAGGCCGGAAGGGGGGAAGAATGGATGGCGCAGACTACCACCGACGAGGGGGGCCGGGAATGGTTGTCCCGAAGTTATTCACAAAATGATCCACAGCTATTGCACAGGCCGATGAAATCCCGTAGTGGGCAGCACTTGACGGCACCGCAACCAGGTCTATAGAATTTCCGGTTCTTTCCGTCCCCTTCATATAGAGGCCCGCATGGCCACCAAGCGCACTTTCCAACCCAGCAACCTCAAGCGTAAGCGCGACCATGGCTTCCGTGCCCGTATGAAGACCGCTGACGGCCGCAAGATCCTGTCGCGTCGCCGCGCCAAGGGCCGCAAAGTCCTGAGCGCTTGATTGCAATGCCGCTTCCCGCGGCAGACGCAATCCAGACTGTGAGCAGTTCCGACCCGCGCAAGCGATTTCCTCGCTCTGCGCGGGTTCGTACGCGTGCCGAATATACAACGGTCTTCAACGGCGCCCGCCGTGTGTCCGATCCGCTGATGACCCTGCACTGGCTGAAGAGCGATTCTCCGGCCAGGCTGGGTCTTGCGGTGTCGCGCAAAGTCGATCCCCGAGCCGTGGGTCGCAACCGAGTGAAGCGTGTGTTGCGCGATGCCACACGCCACCTACGGCCGTGGCTGAGTGCCGGCGATTACGTCGTCGTCGCCCGTAGCGCTGCCCGTACCGCCAGCAATGCAGAGATCCGCCAGGCCTTCGAGCGCCTGTTGCGCCGCCTTGGCACATTGCCCATGCCGGGCGCGGACGGCACAATGCCGCCGCCTCTGGGCGTTGCATCCCTTTCCCAGTCCGAGCCGGCATCGCGTGCCGGCCACGCCGAGCCTCCACGCTGATGAACCAGACCCGCGTTTTCCTGATCTTTGCCTGGCTGATGGTGGCCGTGTTGCTGTGGATGGAGTGGGGCCGCGACAAGGCCGCTCCGGCGACCGCGCCGGTGGCCGCCCAGACCACGGGCGCCGTGCCCGCTGCCGCTGGTGCCGTGCCGGGCGCTTCGGTGCCGCACGCGCCGGGCAGTGCCCCGGCCGCGGCGACCGCCCAGGCCGACGCCGGCGCCCCGCGCGTTACCGTCACCACCGACGTGCTGCGCCTGGTGCTGGATGGCGGCACGGTGCTGGATGCCGAGCTGCTGCAGTTCCCGCAGACCAAGGACGACGGCAGCCCGCCGGTGCGCCTGCTGACCGAGGAAGCCACCCACCCGTACCGCGCGGTGAGTGGCTGGACCAGCCAGGACAAGAGCATGCCGGTGCCGGAAGCCAACGGCTTCACGCTGGTCGGCGATGCCAAGACCTTCGAACTGGCCAAGGGCCAGAACGAACTGCAGATCCCGTTCGTGTGGAATGGCCCGAACGGCGTCAGCATCCGCCGTACGTATACGGTCAGCCGCAACGAGTACGCGGTGAAGATCAAGGATGAAGTGATCAACGCCGGTACCACCCCGTGGAACGGCTACGTCTACCGCACCCTGGACCGCACCCCGACGATCCTGTCGCGCAGCATGACCAACCCGGACTCGTTCAGCTTCAACGGCGCGACCTGGTTCGATGCCGAGAAGAAGTACCAGCGCCGCGCCTTCAAGGACTACCTGGAAGATGGCCCGCTGAACCAGCAGGTCACCGGTGGCTGGATCGCGATGCTGCAGCACCACTTCTTCACCGCGTGGATTCCGCAGGCCGACCAGGCCGCGAACTACGCGCTGTCCCAGCATGACGGCCGCGACCAGATCCAGGCCACCGGCCCGGCCTTCACCGTCGCGCCGGGCCAGCAGGTCAGCTCCGAGGCACGCCTGTGGGTGGGCCCGAAGCTGGTCAACCAGATCGCCAAGGAAGACGTGCCGGGTCTGGACCGTGTGGTCGACTACAGCCGCTTCTCGCTGATGGCGATCATTGGCCAGGGCCTGTTCTGGGTGCTGAACCAGGTCCACAAGGTCGTCAACAACTGGGGCTGGGCGATTGTGGGCCTGGTGATCCTGCTCAAGCTGGTGCTGTACCCGCTGTCGGCCGCGCAGTACAAGAGCGGTGCCAAGATGCGTCGCTTCCAGCCGCGTATCGCGCAGCTCAAGGAACGCTATGGCGATGACCGCCAGAAGTTCCAGACCGCGATGATGGAGCTGTACAAGAAGGAGAAGATCAATCCGATGGGCGGCTGTCTGCCGATCCTCATCCAGATGCCGATCTTCTTCGCGCTGTACTGGGTGCTGGTGGAATCGGTGGAACTGCGCCAGGCGCCGTGGTTCGGCTGGATCCAGGACCTGACCGCACGCGACCCGTACTTCATCCTGCCGGTGATCAACGTGGCGGTGATGTGGGCCACGCAGAAGCTGACGCCGGCGCCGGGCATGGACCCGATGCAGGCCAAGATGATGCAGATGATGCCGCTGATCTTCGGCGTCATGATGGCCTTCATGCCGTCCGGTCTGGTGCTGTACTGGGTGGTCAACGGTGGCCTGGGCCTGCTGCAGCAGTGGTGGATGACCAAGCGCCACGGCAGTGACCCGGTGCCGGCCACCGCCGCGCCCGCCAACAAGAAGTAACCGGGCAACCGGAACCAGGAAACCCGCCGCAAGGCGGGTTTCCTGCATCTGCGGCCCGCGCACCGGCGCGATCCGTAGAATGGCCCCGATCCATCGCACACGGCAGCCCGCCCCATGTCCTCCGCTCCCGACACCATCGTGGCCATCGCCACCGCACCCGGCGCCGGTGGCGTGGGCATGCTGCGCCTGTCCGGCCCCCACGCGGCCGCCATCGCCGAGGCGATCGGCGTGCGTACGCTGCGCCCGCGACACGCGCATTACGCCCGCTTCCGCGATGCCCACGGCGAGGTGATCGACGACGGCATCGCGCTGTGGTTCCCGGCACCGCACAGCTTCACCGGCGAAGAGGTGGTGGAACTGCAGGGGCACGGCAGCCCGGTAGTGCTGCAGCAGTTGGTCGCGCGCTGCATCGCGCTGGGCGCGCGGCAGGCGCGGCCCGGGGAATTCAGCGAGCGCGCCTTCCTCAACGGCAAGCTCGACCTGGCCCAGGCCGAGGCCATCGCCGATCTGATCGCCGCCGGCGATACCCGCGCAGCGCGCGCGGCCCGGCGCTCGCTGGACGGGGTGTTCTCGCGCCGGGTGGAGGAGGTCGCAGAACAGCTTGTTCTGCTGCGCATCCACGTGGAAGCGGCCATCGACTTCGCCGATGAACCGCTGGATACCCTCGGCGGCGAGCAGGTGCGCGGCGGCCTGGGCGAGGCGCTGCGCGCGATGGGGCGGCTGCGCGACGACGCCGAACGCGGCCGCAAGCTGCGCGATGGCCTGCACGCGGTGCTGGTGGGGCCGCCGAACGCCGGCAAGAGCTCACTGCTCAATGCGCTGGCTGGCAGCGAACGTGCCATCGTCACCGACATCGCCGGCACCACCCGCGACACCCTGCGCGAAACCATCCGCATCGACGGGCTGGAACTGACCCTGGTCGATACCGCCGGCCTGCGCGAAGGCGGTGACGCGATCGAACGCGAAGGCATGCGCCGCGCACGCGCGGAGATGCAGCGCACCGACCTGGCGATCATCGTGCTGGATGCGCGCGATCCGCAGGCCGGGCGTGTCGCGATCGGCGATGCCATCGCCGACGTGCCGCAGCAGCTGTGGATCCACAACAAGAGCGATCTGCTGGCCGAACTGCCCGCCGATGCCGGGCCGGATGTGGTGCATGTGTCGGCAGCCACCGGCTTGGGGCTGGACCGCCTGCACGCGCGGCTGCGCGAACTGGCCAGCGGTGGCGCCGGCGACAGCGTGGATGGGGAGTTCTCCGCACGCGCGCGCCACGTGGAGGCGATCGTCCAGGCCATCGGCCATGCCGAGCGCGCCGAGGCCGAGCTGGTGCACGAGCACCTGGAACTGGCCGCCGAGGAACTGCGGCTGGCGCACGAGGCCTTGGGCGAGATCACCGGGCGGATGAGCGCGGACGATCTGCTGGGGCGGATCTTCTCCAGCTTCTGCATCGGCAAGTAGCCGCGTACTTCCCGCTGTCACACCGCATCGCCACACTACGCCGGTCCTTTCCACGCCCCGCCGCGTTGGCGCGGGCCGCATCAACAGGGGTTTGCGGTGTCGAAGTCGTTGTGGGGTTGTGCGTTGCTGTTGTCGCTGGCCGTGGCACCATCGGTGGCCATGAGCGCTGAATCTTCCCCCGCGCCGCGCAAGGCGGCCGTGTACGGTCACCGCGGCGCGAGCGCGCTGTTGCCCGAGCACACCCTGGCGTCGTACGCCCAGGCCATCGCCGATGGTGCGGACTACATCGAGCCGGACCTGGTGATGACCAAGGACGGCGTGCTGGTGTCGCGGCACGAGAACGAGATCGGCGGCACCACCGATGTGGCCGCACACCCGGAGTTCGCCAGCCGCAAGACGGTCAAGACCATCGACGGCGAGCGCATCGAGGGCTGGTTCACCGAAGACTTCACCTTGGCCGAGCTGAAGACGCTGTACGCCCGCGAGCGGCTGCCGCAACTGCGCAGCACCGCGTTCGATGGGCAGTTCCGCATTGCCACGCTGGACGAGATCATCGCCTTCCTGGTGCAGCAGGCCGGCCGCGCCAACCGCGGCATCGGGCTGGTGCCGGAGATCAAGCACGGCACCTACTTCAAGAGCATCGGCCTGCCGATGGAAGACAAGGTGCTGGCCACGCTGCAGGGCAATGCCTATACCCGCGTGGCGCCGGTGACGATCCAGTCGTTCGAGGTCGGCAACCTGCAGTATCTGCGCGGCAGGATCGGCCGCGACAGCAACATCCGCCTGCTGCAGCTGCTGGGCGATCCGGCACAGCAGCCCGGCGATGTGCTGGCCGCCAATGGCACCCAGCGCTATGCGGATCTGATCACCCCGGCCGGGCTGCAGGACGTGGCGACCTATGCCGACGGCATCGGACCGAGCCTGCGCATGGTGATTCCGCTGGATGCGGCCGGCAAGCTGGGCACCCCGACCGCGCTGGTGCGCGATGCGCATGCGGCCGGGCTGATGGTGATCCCGTATACCTTCCGCCCGGAGAACTACTTCCAGGCCGCCGACTTCCGCAGCGGCGAGCCCAATGCGCGCAATGCGGACGGGTCGGTGGCGGAGATGCGCGCCTACCTGGCGACCGGCATCGATGCCTTCTTCACCGACGACCCGGCGCTGGGCCGCCAGGCAGTGGACACCGAACGCTAGGTAGTGCCGGCCGCTGGCCGGCTCCTCGGAACCCACCCGACGCCCTGCAGAGCCGGCCAGCGGCCGGCACTACAAGGTTCGCGGGTGTTGTGTCGGGAGCCGGCCGGCGGCCCGGATTACGGGCGGTCGTCTGGTCTGCGGAACGGGATCACGACGTAGTCCTGGCCTTCGCGCGGCTGCCACAGCACCGGTACGCGCTGCGGTGACGGCGGTTCCAGGTCGTTGTCGCGCTGGGGGGCCAGCGCGTCGTCGTCCTCGTCCTCGTCCTCCCAGCTGTAACGCTTGCGCGGGGCCATCGGGTCGGACAGGCGGAACAGCAGGGCGCTGATGATGCCGGCGAAGGCACCGCCCATGTGCGACTGCCAGGACACGCCCGGCTCGTGCGGAAGAATGGTCAGCAGCATGCTGCCGTAGAACAGGAAGGCGATCAGGCCGGCAGCGATGGCGGGCCGGTCGCGGCGCAGCAGGCCGAGCACGAACACCAGGAACATCAGGCCGTGGGTGATGCCGCTGGCACCCAGATGGCGGCTGCCGATGTCGCCGAGCAGCCAGGCGCCCAGGCCCGAGCCGATCCACAGCAACGGGAACGCGCGCAGGGTGGCCTTGGGATAGACGCTGCCGGCCAGGGTGCCGAGGATCAGCAGGGCGGCCGCGTTGGCGCCCAGGTGCTGGACCGAGCCATGCAGCAATGGCGCGCCGAGAATGCCGAGCAGGCCGGCCGTGTCCAGCGGGGCGACCGCCCACGGGCGCCAGTCGAAATGGCCTTGCGCGGTGAACACCGCCACCAGCACCAGCACGAAGGCCAGGCTGAGGTTGAAGGCCCGCATCACGCGACCGCGGTCGGTACGGGACGGGGCCGGCGGGGCGCCGGCAGGCAGGGGCAGGTTGGCGTTCATACCCTTAGGGATTGCGTCGCCCGGGCTGAACACAAGGGCAACGCAGTGGGAGAGAGAGGTACCGCCTGCGGGACAATCCCGCAGGCGGCAACCGGGGTCAGGCGTGGCCGCCCTGCTTGGGCGGGTTCTTCAGGCTCAGCACCACCGTGGCGGCGATGATGACGGCCACCACGCCCAGCGAGATTGGGGTGGGGATCTTGAAGATGTCGATCAGCATCATCTTGGCGCCGATGAAGGCCAACACCAGGGCCAGGCCGTACGGCAGCAGGTGGAAGCGATCGGCCATGCCGGCCAGCAGGAAGAACATCGCGCGCAGGCCCAGCACCGCGAACACGTTCGAGGTCAGCACGATGAACGGGTCGGTGGTGATGGCGAAGATGGCCGGGATGCTGTCCACCGCGAAGATCACGTCGGTGACGGCGATGAGGATCAGCACCACGAACAACGGCGTGAACCAGCGCTTGCCGTCGCGCATCACGCTCATGGCATTGCCGGCATAGTCGGGCAGCAGGCGCAGGTGCTTGCGCATCCAGCGCAGGGCAGGGTTGGTCTCCAGATCAGGCTCCTGACCGGCCGAGAACCACATCTTCCAGCCGGTGAAGAGCAGGAAGGCGCCGAACACATAGAGCAGCCAATGGAACTTGGTCAGCAGCACGCTGCCGGCGAAGATCATGATCGTACGCAGCACGATCGCACCCAGGATGCCGATGATCAGCACCTTCTGGCGCTGTTCTTCCGGCACGGCGAAGTAGCCCATGATCATCAGGAAGACAAAGATGTTGTCCACCGCCAGGGCCTTCTCGACCAGGTAACCGGTCAGGAACTCCAGGCCGACCTTGTTGGCCACGACCTGGCCGGCGGTCTCGTTCAGGTAGTACCAGAGGCCACCGTTGAAGGCCAGGGCCAGGGCGACCCAGCCGATGGACCACCACAGGGCCTCCTTGAAGGTGACCTTGTGCGGGCCGCCGTGGCGCATCAATACCAGGTCGACCAGCAGCGCGATGACCACCACCGCGCCGAAGCCGCCCCACAACCACAAATTACCGATCGTCTGCATGGGTTTATCCGTTGGGAAAAGAAAAAAGCCTCAAGCCGGACGGCGAGGATCTGCAACGGAGGATCGGGGGGATCCGGGGACAGAGCTTCGCCATACGGCGAAGGTCTCGCTCGCAGTCCCGATGGGTGGGACTGCCGTTGCACCGGAGCCTGCGGGCTCGAATTGACGGCGACAACGTCTGGGAGCTACTCCCCTTCTGGCGCCGATTCTGCGGGCTGATCGGGCTGGCGTCAAATCGCCGGCCTGCCGGGCCGGGGCGGCGCCCGTTTACAATAGGCCGATGAACAATGCCCCCGCCCCCGTAGTCCGCCTCAAGAACGCCTGGCGCTCCAGCCACCCGTGGATCTTCCAGAAACTGGTCGAAAAGCCTGCCGTCCGGCCCAAGCCCGGTGCCATCGTCGATGTGGTCGGCGTGGACGGGGAGTGGATCGGCCGGGGGTTCTACAACGGTCATTCGCGCATTGCCGTGCGTATCCTGGAAACCGATCAGCGCATCCCGGTGGACGCTGGCTGGTTCTCGCGCAAGATCGCCCAGGCGGTGTCGCTGCGTCGTGACGTGCTCAAGCTCGATGACGTGTCCAATGCCTGGCGCGTGGTTCACAGCGAAGGCGATGGCCTGTCCGGCCTGGTGGTGGACCGCTACGGCGACCTGGTGGTGGTGGAGTTCTTCGCCGCCGGCATGTTCCGCCACCGCGAATGGATCTACGAGGCGCTGCGCGAGCAGTTCCCGGGGTGCCGCTTCCACAGCTTCGCCGACGAACACGTGCAGAAGCAGGAGAGCTTCGACTTCCACGGCAACACCACCACCGAAGCGTCGGTGATCACCGAGTACGGCGTGAAGTTCCGCGCCGACCCGGCCGGTGCGCACAAGACCGGCTTCTTCGCCGACCAGCGCGAAAACCGCGAGTGGCTGAGCCAGCAGGTGGAAGGCAAGTCCGTGCTGGACCTGTGCTGCAACACCGGTGGTTTTGCGGTGTATGCCGCGGTGCGCGGCGCGTCCGAGGTGGTCGGCATCGACATCGACGAGGACGTGATCGACATCGCCAAGGGCAATTCGCGCCTCAACAACGTGCGCCCGAAGTTCGTGCAGTCCGACATCTTCCCGTGGCTGCGCGATGCGGCCAACCGCGGTGAGCAGTACGACGTGGTGATCCTGGACCCGGCCAAGATGACCCGCGACCGCGACCAGGTGATCACCGCCCTCAAGAAGTACCTGGACATGAACAAGCTGGCGCTGGGCGTGGTCAAGCCCGGTGGCCTGTTCGCCACGTTCTCGTGCACCGGCCTGGTGGCCGAGGACCAGTTCCTGGACATGCTGCGCCGTGCGGCCTTCTATTCCGGCCGCACCATCCAGATCCTGAAGGTATCCGGCGCCGGTCCGGATCACCCGTTCATGGCTCACGTGCAGGAATCGCGCTACCTCAAGGCCGTGTTCTGCCGCGTGCTGGACTGACGCAGGGCCGGCCGCTGGCCGGCGTTGCGGCGATACCGGGCATTGCAGGGAGCCGGCCAGCGGCCGGCGTTACGGCAATTTCGCGCATTGCGGGGAGCCGGCCAGCGGCCGGCACTACCGTTTCCTGTGCCTGCGGCGCTATGGTCTGACGCTTCCCGAATGGTGAGAGGCGTCATGACGTTGCGCAGTCTGTCCCTGCTGGTGTCGCTGGCGTTGTGCACGCCGTTGGCCGCCCATGCGATCACGTTCACCCCGCAGGAGCTTGCGCGCGCTGCGGCGCTGCAGAAGACACTGCTCACCCTCGACAGCCACCTCGATACGCCGGCCAACTTCCATCGCGAGGGCTTCGACATCGCCCAGCGGCATGACCACAACGCGCTGTCGCAGGTGGACTACCCGCGCATGGTCGAGGGTTCCCTGGATGGCGGCTTCTGGGCGATCTACACCGACCAGGGCGACCGCAGCGCGGCCGCCCACCAGCAGGACCGCGACGCCGGCCTGCTGCGGTTGATGGAAATCCGCGAGATGCTCGCCGCACATCCGGAGACCTTCCAGCTCGCGCTGACTGCTGCCGATGCCGCCAGGATCAAGGCCGCCGGCAAGCGCGTGGTCTACATCAGCATGGAGAACGGCAGCCCGCTGGTCGATGACCCGACGCTGCTCAGCTTCTACCACCGCGCCGGGCTGCGCCTGCTCAGCACGGTGCACTTCGCCAACAACGAGTTCGCCGATTCGGCCACCGATCCCAAGGGCGCCGAATGGAAGGGCCTGAGCCCGGCCGGCAAGGCGCTGGTGGACGAGGCCGTGCGGCTGGGCATCGTGATCGACCAGTCGCATGCCTCCGACGCGGTATTCGACGACCTGATCGACCGCATGCCGGTGCCGTTCGTGCTGTCGCACAGTTCGGCCAAGGCGATCTACAACCACCCGCGCAACCTGGACGACGCGCGTCTGAAGCGCCTGGCCAAGGCCGGTGGGGTGATCCAGGTCAACGCGTACGGCGGGTATCTGATCGACATCGGCAAGAACGACGCGCGCGCGCTGGCCGAGAAGACGGCGATCGACCAATGGGGCGGCTACGACAACCTGAGCATGGCGCAGGGCGTCAAGCTGGCGCAGGCGCGGGCCGAACTGGACCGGTTGCAGCCGGTGCGCACCGCCACGCTGGACGATTTCTTCGCCCACTTCGAGCACATCCTCAAGGTGGTCGGTCCCGAGCACGTGGGCATCGGCCTGGACTGGGACGGCGGTGGCGGGCTGGCGGATCTGCAGGACGTGAGCCAACTGCCGAAGATCACCGCATGGCTGCTGCGCAAGGGTTACACCCGGCAGCAGATCGCCGCCATCTGGGGCGGCAACCTGCTGCGCGTGATGCAGCAGGCGCAGGATCACGCCAACAACGTGGCCGCCACCCCGTAGAGCCGGGTTCTACCCGGCTTGGTTCGGCGCGGGTGTTGGTGCCGGCGGGCGGGAGCAGCCGGGCAGAGCCCGGCTCTACGTGTGGCTTCGTTCGGGCGCCGGGGGCCTCACGGCGGGCGAGCAGCGCCGTCGTAGAGCCGGGTTCTACCCGGCTTGGTTCCGGAGCCGGTGTTCGTGTCGGCGGGCGAGAGCAGCCGGGCAGAGCCCGGCTCTACGTGTGGCTTTTTTCCGGCGCCGGCGGCCTCGCGGCGGGCGAGCAGCGCCGTCGTAGAGCCGGGTTCTACCCGGCTTGTTTCGGCGCGGGTGTTGGGGTCGGCGGGCGAGAGCAGCCGGGCAGAGCCCGGCTCTACGTGTGGCTTTTTTCCGGTGCCGGGGGCCTCGCGGCTGGCGAGCAGCGCCGTTGTAGAGCCGGGTTCTACCCGGCTTGGTTCCGGCGCCGGTGTTGATATCGGCGGGCGAGAGCAGCCGGGCAGAGCCCGGCTCTACGTGTGGCTTTTTTCCGGCGCCTGGGGCCTCACGGCTGGCGAGCAGCGCCGTTGTAGAGCCGGGTTCTACCCGGCTTGGTTCCGGAGCCCGTGTTCGCATCGGTAAACAAGAGCAGCCGGGCAGAGCCCGGCTCTACGGTGCCGGCCGTGCCTATCAGGCCTTGCCCAGCACCGCGTTGCGACGCCCATAGGCGAAGTAGGCGATCAGGCCCAGGACGTTCCAGCCCAGGAAGTAGAGCTGGGTTTTGCTCGGCAGGCTGAAGAACAGGTACACGCAGCCGATCACTGCCAGCGGGCCGACGATCCACGCCAGCGGCGTGCGGAACTTGCGTTCGCGGTTCGGTTCGCGCGCGCGGAGCACCACCAGGCACAGGCCAACGGCGGTGAACGCGGCCAGCGTGCCGGCGTTGGCCAGCGCGGCGATCTCGTCCAGGCGGGCCACGCCGGCCAGCGCGGCCACCAGGACGGCGGTGAACAGCGTGGTGGCGATCGGGGTGCCGGTGCGCGCACTGACCTTGGACAGGCCGCGCGGCAGCAGGCCGTCGCGCGACATGACGAAGAAGATGCGGCTCTGCCCGTACAGGAAGGCCAGCAGCACGGTCGGCAGGGCGATCACCGCCGCCGCACCGATCCACTTGGCCGCGCCCGGGCTGCCCAGCTCGCGCAGGATCAGCGCCAGCGGCTCGGCGCTCTGGCCGAAGATGGTGTAGCTCATCGCACCGACGGCGGCGAGCGCGACCAGCACGTAGATGATGGTGCAGCCGACCATCGACCCGATGATGCCGATCGCCAGGTCGCGGTCGGGCTTCTTGGTTTCCTCGGCGGCGGTGGAAATCGCATCGAAGCCGTAGAACGCGAAGAAGATGATCGCCGCAGCCGCCATCACGCCGCGTTCGACCCCGCCTTCACCCACCGACTTGGCGAACCCGAACGGCATGAACGGGTCCATGTGGCCGGTGTCGAAGTGCGGCAGCGCGATCGCCACGAACACGGTCAGCGCGATGATCTTGACCACCACCAGAACCGCGTTGAGGGTGGCGCTTTCCTTGGTACCGGCCATCAGCATGCCGGCCACCACGAAGGTGATCAGCACGGCCGGCAGGTTGATGAAGCCGCCGTCCACATGGGGACCGGCGGTGAGCATCAAGGGCAGTTCGATGCCCCAGCCGTGCAGGAAGCCGACCGCGTAGCCGGACCACCCCACCGCCACGGTACTCACCACCAGCGAGTACTCCAGGATCAGACTCCAGCCCACCACCCAGGCCACCATCTCGCCGAGAGCGGCGTAGCTGTAGGTGTAGGCGCTGCCGGCGGCCGGCATCATCGTCGCCAGTTCGGCATAGGACAGTGCCGCACAGGCGCACACCGCGCCGGCGATGGCGAAGGAAATCAGCACGGCCGGGCCGGCCAGGTTGGCGCCCACGCCGATCAGCGTGTAGATGCCGGTGCCGACGATGGCGCCGATGCCCAGCGCGATCAGGTGCGGCCAGCTCAGGGTGGGGATCAGTCGCCTGCCGGCTTCATGAACGGTGACGGTGTCTAGGGACTTGCGCCGGAGCAACGACATGGGGCCTCGCGGTGGATGACTGTTAACGACAAGTCTGCGAGTTTTACCGAACGCGGTGCAGCATTACTACTGCCAAGCGTCCACCGGTCCGTGCATGACCACATGACTGGGGGAAGCTTGACGAAACCGGCACAATGCGCCGCGCCTGGGTGCAGGCGCGGGCAGTACCGGTCGAACGCGATCAGCGGTCCAGCGTGGCCATCGCCGCGGCGGCATAGCGCGGGCCGGCGGCGGCGTCGGGCGGGAAGATCGCGTCGATGCGGGCCAGCTCGTCCGCACTCAGCTGCACCTGCAGCGCCCCCAGGTTTTCTTCCAGATACGCCAGCCGCTTGGTGCCCGGGATCGGCACCAGGTCCTCGCCCTGTGCCAGTACCCACGCCAGGGCCAGTTGCCCCGGGGTGATGCCCTTGGCGCTGGCCATCGCGGTGACCGCGTCGACCAGGGCCAGGTTGCGCGCGAAGTTGTCGCCCTGAAAACGCGGCGACTGGCGGCGGTAGTCGTCGGCGTCGAAATCGCCCGGGCTGCGGATGGCGCCGGTCAGGAAGCCACGGCCCAGCGGCGAGTAGGGCACGAAGCCGATGCCCAGCTCGCGTACGGTCTGCAGGACGCCGTTGTGCTCGGGATCGCGCGACCACAGGGAGTACTCGGTCTGCACGGCGGTGATCGGGTGCACGGCATGTGCGCGGCGGATGGTGGCGGCGGCGGCTTCGGACAGGCCCAGGAAGCGCACCTTGCCCTGTTCGACCAGCCGCGCCATCGCGCCGACGGTGTCTTCGATCGGCACGGTGCCGTCCACGCGGTGCTGGTAGTACAGGTCGATGTGGTCCACGCCCAGCCGGGCCAGGCTGGCCTCGCAGGCGGCGATCACGTACTCGGGGCGGCCATCCACGCTGCGCGCGCGGGTGTCGGTGGGTTCCAGCTTGATGCCGAACTTGGTGGCCAGGAACACCTGGTCGCGGCGGTCGGCGATGGCCTTGCCGACCAGCACCTCGTTGGTGTGCGGGCCATACATGTCGGCGGTGTCGAGCAGGGTCACGCCGTGTTCCAGCGCGCGGTGGATCACCGCGGTGGCATCGGCATCGCTGCCGCGGCCGCCGTAGAACGCGCTCATGCCCATGCAGCCAAGGCCGAGCGCGGAAACGGTGGGGCCGTGAGGGCCAAGGGTGCGGGTCTGCATGGGAAAGCTCCGGAAGCGGGGGAGGGCGGCGCCTGCGAACGCCGGAGCCACAGCATCCTCCGCTGTACCATGTGGATAAACCGGTATTGGCCACATCGACCTTGAAGGCAGGCTTCACAATGTCCTCCCAGCCCCCATTGTCCGCCGTGGTCGCCTTCGCCCGTGTGGCCCACCATGCCAGCTTCACCCGCGCGGCCGACGATCTCGGCATATCCCCCTCGGCGCTGTCGCAGACGGTGCGCGCGCTGGAGGCCCGCATGGGCGTGCGCCTGCTGCACCGGACCACCCGAAGGGTGGGCCTGACCGAACACGGCGCGCGCTTCCTGGCGCGGGTGCGCGACGGGCTGGCGCAGATCGACGCGGCGTTCGAGGACCTGGACAGCGTGCGCGATGTGCCGGCCGGGAAGCTGCGCATCAACGTGCCGCGGGTTGCGGCGGAACTGCTGGTGCTGCCGCACCTGCCCGCGTTCATGGCGCGCTACCCGCAGGTGGAGGTGGAGCTGTTCGTGGAGCCGGCGCTGGTGGATCTGGTCGCCGGCGGTTTCGACGCCGGCATCCGGCTGGGCGAATGCCTGGCGCGCGACATGATCGCGGTGCCGATCGGCCCGCTCGAGCGGCAGGTGGTGGTGGCCACGCCGGACTACTTCGCCGCCCACGGCACGCCGCGCACGCCGGCCGATCTGGTCGGGCATGCCTGCATCGTGCACCGGCGCAGCAACGGCCGGCTGATGGCCTGGGAGTTCGGCCACGACGGTCGCGACTTCGAGGTGGAGGTGAGTGGCCGGCTGGTGTTCAACGATGCGGCGTTGATCCACGCCGCCGTGCGCGCCGGCCTCGGCATGGGCCAGGCGTTCGAGGCGGTGGTGGCGGCCGATGTCGCAGCGGGCCGGTTGCAGGCGGTGCTGCAGGACTGGCAGCCGCCGTTCGCCGGGTTCCACCTGTACTACCCGGCGCGCGAGCAGATGGCGCCGAAGCTGCGGGTGTTCATCGACCACCTGCGCCAGTCCCGCCGCGCGGACTGAACGCGGCGCCGATCAGCCGGAGGCGCAGGCGGCGGTGTCCAGCAGCAGCCGCAGCCAATCGCCATCGCACGGCAGCCCATGCGGAAACACCACCTGGGCATCGCCGGGGAAGCGCTTGCAGCGCAGGACGCCGTGCTCGTCGAACATCCGCCAGCCCTGCGCGGCATCTTCGGCGTCGCGGATGCGCCGGTGCAGTGCCTGCGCCAGGCTGGCCTGGCAGTCGTAATGGCAGGCGCGCAGGTCGATGTGATCCAGCGGCTGCAGATCCGCCAGGATGCGGCAGACCGCAGGATGGGCCAGGTCGATACGCCCAGTGCCCATGCCGAGCAGGCGCTCGTCGAATCCGGCCAGATGCTGCACGAAGTACACGGGGGGCATCGATTCCTCGCGTGGGGCGCGCGGACGCAGCAGGCGCGGCCGTGGGGCGATGGGGCCGATTGGACACCCGCCGGG
Source organism: Stenotrophomonas sp. LGBM10 (assembly GCF_046736075.1). Lineage (GTDB taxonomy): Bacteria > Pseudomonadota > Gammaproteobacteria > Xanthomonadales > Xanthomonadaceae > Stenotrophomonas. The sequence goes on along the minus strand of NZ_CP177163.1, from coordinate 2,294,643 downwards.
GGCGGCAGGGAATCTCAAGTTATTGATTGAAGCCCAACGTCTGGATGACCACGCCTATTCGCCCGCATGCGCAACACGCTGTGCGGGAGGCGCATCGGCCCACGTGCCGGGGCTTCAGCCGCTGACGCCGAGGCGTACGCCAAACCCGATCAGGAAAACGCCCGCCACGCGTTTCAGCAAAAGCCCTACGCGGGGATGCTGAAGAATCCGACGCCGCAGCAGGTTGCCCACCCCGATCAGCACCGAGCAGTACGCCAGGCCCATGACGAAGATGATCACTGCCATGCTGGCGAACGTCGCCATGCCCTGGTGCCGCGTGGGGTCGATGAACAGCGGCAGGAACGCCATGTAGAAGATGATCGCCTTGGGATTGAGCAGGTTGATCAGCACCGCCTGGCGGAAGTAGTGCCCCGGCTGCAGGCGGATGCCGCCTTCCTCGCCCGCAGGACGGGGACGCCGCAGCAGGCCGATGCCGATCCACACCAGGTAGGCCGCGCCGAGATACTGCACTGCGTGGAACACCAGCGGGTTGGCCTTGAGCAGCGCGGCCACGCCGGCCACCGCCAGCCACATCAGGATCTGGTCGCCGAGCAGCAGGCCGAACAGGGCGGTGTAGCCGCCGCGCACGCCGCCGCGCCCGGTGGCGGTGAGCAGGGTGAACGTGCCGGGGCCGGGCAACGCCAGGAACACCAGCACGGCAGCAACGAAGGTCCACAGATCCTGGATGCCCATCCACGGCATGGCGGCGACTCGACAACGGGGGAGCGCCATTGTCCGGCACCACCCCGGTTCCCGATAGCGTCAACCGGATGGGCGCGGCAGATCCTTCAGCAGCGGTTGCAGGCGGTGCTCGAACAGCGCGTGCAGCTGCCGGATCGCCGGCGAGAACTGCTTGCGATGCGGGCACACCAGGTTCAACGGCAGGCTGTCGCCGGCGCCGTCGAGCAGCACCTGCAGGCGGCCGGCGCGGACGTCCTCGCGGAGATCCAGCCACGACTTGAACACGATGCCTTCGCCGGCCACCGCCCAGCGGCGCACCACATCGGCATCGTCGCAGATCATGTTGCCGCGCACCTGCACCACCACCCGGCGGCCGTCGGCCTCGAAATTCCAGCGGTCGTAGGCACGGCCGGCGAGCTGGTAGAGCAGGCAGTGATGGTCCTTGAGCGCGTCCAGGCTGGTGGGCGTGCCATGCCGGGCCAGGTAGCCGGGCGCGGCGGCCAGCACCCGGCGGTTGCCCGGCAGCAGCGGCAGGGCAACGTAGCTGGCGTTGTCGAAGCGGCCGAGACGGAAGGCGATGTCCACCGGATCGCGGAACACGTCGGCCACCTGGTCGGACAACTGCAACCGCAGCTGCAGCTTCGGATGCGCAGCGCGGAACTCGGTCAGCCAGGGCAGCAGCAGGTGGCGGCCGAGGTCGGAGGGCGCGGCCACCTGCAGCACCCCGCGCAGCTCGGCATCCTCGCCGCGCACCCGGGCCTGGCCCTCGCTCAGCGTGGCCAGCACGTCCTGGGCATAGGGCAGGTACAGCGCGCCTTCGGCGGTCAGGCGCAGGCTGCGGGTGGAGCGCACGAACAGCCGCAGGTCCAGCTCGCGCTCCAGCCGCGCCACGGCCGCGGCGACCTGGCCGGGCAGCAGGTCGGCTTCGCGCGCTGCATTGGAGAAGCTGCCCAGTGCCGCGGTACGGACGAACAGGGCCAGATCGTCGACACGGACCATTTTCATTCCAGGAGTGAAAGTGCTGACCGATTCTGCGCCTTTTCGGGCGCGCCGGTGAAGCGCACGCTGTGCTCCTTCCCCCACGGACCTGCCTTTCGATGAAAGCTGTTGCCTACACCCAACACGGCCTGCCGATCAGCGACCCGCGCGCGCTGGTGGACATCACCCTGCCGCTGCCCGAACCGGGTCCGCGCGACCTGCGCGTGCAGGTCCGGGCGATCTCGGTCAATCCGGTCGATACCAAGGTGCGCAACGGCGTGGCCGTGGATGGGCCACGCGTGCTGGGCTGGGACGCCGTCGGGATCGTCGATGCGGTCGGCAGCGAGGTGCGCCTGTTCCAGCCGGGCGACGCGGTCTTCTATGCCGGTGCGATCGGCCGGGCCGGCAGCAACGCCGAGTACCAGCTGGTGGATGAGCGCATCGTTGGCCGCAAGCCGGTCAGCCTGGACGATGCCGCCGCCGCGGCGCTGCCGCTGACCGCCATCACCGCGTGGGAACTGCTGTTCGACCGCCTGCGCATCGCCGAGGGTGGTGGCGAGGGCCAGACCCTGCTGGTGGTCGGTGCGGCGGGCGGCGTGGGCTCGATCCTGGTGCAGCTGGCGCGCCAGCTGACCCGGCTGACGGTGATCGGCACTGCCTCGCGACCGGATACCCAGGACTGGGTGTATGCGCTGGGCGCGCACCATGTCATCGACCACGCCCAGCCGCTGACCGACGGCCTGACGCGCCTGGGCATCGCGGCGGTGGACCATGTGGCCAGCCTCACCCACACCGACCAGCACTACGACCAGATCGTGGCCGCGCTGGCGCCGCAAGGCCAGCTGGCGCTGATCGACGACCCCGGCCAACTGGATGTGATGGCGCTCAAGCGCAAGAGCCTGTCGCTGCACTGGGAGTCGATGTTCACCCGTTCCAGCTTCAACACCCCCGATCTGGAGCGCCAGCATGCGCTGCTCGACCGCGTGGCCGACCTCGTCGATGCCGGCGTGCTGCGCACCACCCTCGGCGAGCACTACGGCCGCATCGACGCCGCCAACCTGCGCCGTGCGCATGCTCTGGTCGAGAGCCACCGCGCGCGCGGCAAGCTGGTCCTCGAAGGCTTCTGAACCCCTTGCCAACCCTGTACTGGACACCGTTCCCATGACCCTCGCTCCCGTGGCCCTTCGCCGTCACACCACCAAGGCCTACGACCCCACCCGCACGCTGCCGCCGGCGGTGCTGGAGGACCTGCTCGAGGTGCTGCACCACGCGCCGTCGTCGGTGAATTCGCAGCCGTGGCATTTCCTGGTGGCTGGCAGCGCCGAGGCGCGCGCCCGCATCGCGCGCGCCACCCAGCCCAACCAGCCGTACAACACCGCCAAAATCACCGATGCCTCGCACGTGATCGTGTTTGCCACGCGCACCGCGATCGATGATGCGTACCTGGCGCAGGTGATCGAGCAGGAAGCCGCCGACGGGCGCTTTCCCACCCCGCAGGCCCGCGAGGGCCAGCGCGGCGCGCTGCACCACTACGTGGACCTGCACCGCCACACGCTGGGCGATGTGCAGCACTGGATGCAGAAGCAGACCTACCTGGCGGTGGGCACGCTGCTGCTGGCGGCGGGGGTGCACGGCATCGATGCCACACCGATGGAAGGATTCGACGCGACGGTGCTGGATGCCGAACTGGGCCTGGCCGAGCGCGGCCTGACCAGCGTGGTGCTGGTGGCGCTGGGGTACGGCAGCGAGACCAACTTCAACGCCGGCCTGCCCAAGTCGCGGCTGCCGCGCGAACAGCTGTTCACTCATCTGTAACCCTGCCCCGCCCACGCGGATCGATGCGGCCCGGCTCGCCGGGTCCGCATCGCTGCTGCCTGGCGCAGCCATTGAGACCGGCACGGCCTACACTTGCCGGCATGCAAACCGAATTCCTTCTGCTTGGCGGCCTGCTGTGCGCCGTCCTCATCCTGCAGCTGATCCTCCTGCTGCGGCGTTCCCAGCATGGCGGCCTGGAGCAGGCCCTGCGCGATGAAGCCCGGGTTGGGCGCGGCGAGCTGCGCGAGCAGCTTGAAGGGCTGGGCCGGCAGCAGGATGCGCGGCTGGAAAGTTTCGCCCGCGCGCTGACCGATCTGTCCACCCGCACCGACCAGCGCCTGGACCTGCTGCGCGACGCGCTGGGCGAAGACGCGCGCAAGGCACGCGAAGAACACGGCCTGGCCCAGCAGCGCACCGGCGATCTGCTGGGGCAGCGGCTGCACGACGTGCGCCTGCAGCTGGAAGCCTTCGGCCAGCAGCAGCAGGCACGCATCGACGCGTTCGGCCAGCAGCTGCTGGACCTCACCACGCGTACCGACGGGCACATGGCCGCGCTGCGCCAGACCCTGGCCGAGGACGCGCGCAAGGGCCGCGACGAGAACGTGCAGTCGCAGCAGCGGCTCGGCGATACCCTCGGCCAGCGCCTGCAGGACCTGACCCAGCGCAACGAACAGCGCATCGGCGAGATGCGCGCCACCCTGGAGCAGCAGCTCAAGAGCCTGCAGAGCGACAACGCCGAGAAGCTCGACCAGATGCGCGTCACCGTGGACGAGAAGCTGCAGACCACGCTCGAAGCCCGCCTGGGCGCGTCGTTCCAGCTGGTCTCCGACCGGCTGGAGCAGGTTCAGCGCGGGCTGGGCGAGATGCAGCAGCTGGCTACCGGGGTGGGCGACCTCAAGCGCGTGCTGACCAACGTCAAGAACCGCGGCAGCTGGGGCGAAGTGCAGCTGGACAACATCCTCGAGCAGACCCTCACCCAGGAGCAGTACGCGCGTGGGGTGAAAGTGCGCCCGGACAGCGGCGAGATGGTGGATATCGCGGTGCGCCTGCCGGGCCGTGGCCATGAGGACACCCCGGTGTGGCTGCCGATCGATTCCAAGTTCCCGCGCGAGGATTACGAGCGCCTGCTCGATGCGCAGGAGCAGGGCGATGCCGACGGCGTACGCGTGCAGGGCGCGCAGCTGGAACGTGCGATCCGGGTCCAGGCCAAGTCGATCTGCGAGAAGTACATCGTGCCGCCGCACACCACCGACTTCGCGGTGATGTTCCTGCCCACCGAAGGGCTGTACGCGGAGGTGATCCGCCGCCCGGGGCTGGTGGACCTGCTGCAGCGCGAGCACCGCGTGGTGGTGGCCGGGCCGACCACGGTCACCGCGTTGCTCAACAGCCTGCAGATGGGCTTCCGCACGCTGGCCATCGAACAGCGCTCCAGCGAGGTGTGGAGCCTGCTGGGCGCGGTGAAGAGCGAGTTCGGCAAGTTCGCCGGCATCCTGGAAAAGGCCGAAAAACAGATCAGCACGGTGGGGCGCAGCCTGGGCGAAGCCAGCCGCAAGACCCGCACCATCGAACGGCGCCTGCGTGGCGTGGAATCGCTGGGCAGCGAGCAGACCGATCTGCTGCTGGCCGATGCGGCCGGCGACGATGACGACACCGGCGTGGACGACACCACGTCTGAACCGACATGAGGAATGGACCCATGCGCATTGTGTTGATGATGTTCCTGCTGTGGGCGCTGGCCGGTTGCAGCAGTGCGCCGCACGCGACCGGGTCAACGGTGCCGGTGGCCAGCGTGGAAGCGGGCGCGACGACCGCCCAGCGCGCCGAATGCGAGGCCGCCGGCGGTGAAGCCAGGCCGCTCGGCCGCCTGCAGCACGTGCACTGCGTGGTGCCCTATGCCGATGCCGGCAAGGCCTGCAGCGCCAAGGCCGACTGCAACGGTCAGTGCCTTGCCCGGGAGGGCGCCGAGCTGGTGGCAGGCGCGGCAGCGCGCGGCGTCTGCCAGCGCGACATCAGCCAGAACTTCGGCTGCCGCCAGCGCATCGACAACGGCGTGGCGCAGGGCACGATCTGCGTCGACTGACCCGTCTCCGGCACGGGTATGCTGTGCCGCCAACCTGCCATTGCAAGGATTTCCCGTGAGCCAGACCGTCTACGACATCCCCGTCACCACCATCGAAGGCCAGCCGTCCTCGCTGGCCGATTACCGCGGCAAGGTGCTGCTGGTGGTCAATGTCGCCTCCAAGTGCGGCCTGACCCCGCAGTACGAAGGCCTGCAGGCGCTGTATGCCGAGAAGCAGCCGGCCGGCCTGGAAGTGCTGGGTTTCCCGGCCAACAACTTCCTGGCCCAGGAGCCGGGCAGCGAGGCGGAGATCCAGCAGTTCTGCCAGCTGGAGTACAACGTCGGCTTCCCGCTGTTTGCCAAGATCAGCGTCGCCGGTGAGGACATCCACCCGCTGTACCAGCAGCTCACCGCAGCCCAGCCGGCCGCCACGGGCGAAGGCCCGATGCGCGAAAAGCTGCAGGGAGCGGTGGCCAAGTACCCGGACCTGGTGGTCAATCCGGCACCGGCGGTGCTGTGGAACTTCGAGAAGTTCCTGATCGGCCGCGATGGCAAGGTGATCGCGCGCTTCGCACCGGACGTGCCGGCCGATGACGCCCGCCTGGTGGCCGCGATCGACGCTGCGCTGGCCGCCTGATGCGGGCCGCGTGCAGGCGCGCCGCGCGCCTGCACGCACCTTGCGCGCACCGCGCGCAGCGGCGAGGATGATGGCCGCCGCGACGCATGCGGCATGCCAACAGGGGACAAGGCATGGAGATGCTGACGCTGGAACATTTCGCAGGCTGCGTGGACGAGACGTTCGCCGTGGATCTGCAGGGCATGCAGGTGGACTTCGTGCTGGTTGAAGCGCGGCCGCTGAAGCACGCGCGCCCCGATGCGCCGCGCGTGCCGTTCTCGCTGCTGTTCCGCAATGCCGCCCCGATCGTGTTCCCGCAGCAGATCTTCTCGATGCGCCACGACCGCGTGGGCGAGGTGGGCATTTTCCTGGTCCCGATCGCGCAGGAGCGCGCGGGGTTTCTCTACCAGGCGGTGTTCAACTGAGGCCGGCGGTGCCTGTCCAACGCATCGCCACATGGGTCTGCGCCTCTGCTGCCACGTCGGCAATGAAGCCCAACCGTTCGTAGAGCCGGCGTGCTGCCGGGTTGTGAACCTGCACGCTCAGACGCAGGCTGCGCCCGCGCATCGCCGCGGCCTGCTGCAGCTGCTGGATCAGCGCCGTCCCTAGCCCGCGGCCGCGCCAGGCCGGCAACAGGCTGATGTCCACCAGCAGATCGTCTTCGCCGGCCTCGTCGATATACACCCGGCCCACCGCCTGCCCGTCGACGTCGATGGCCAGGTAGTGCGCCTGCGGGTAGTGGCCCAGGTAGTGCTGGTGCTGGGCCACGAACTGCTGCGCCAGAAACTGTTGTTTGACCGTCTCCGGCCACGGCAGGGGCTGCAGTTCCTGCGCGCGGGTGGTGGCGTACAGCGCCATCAGCCACGGCAGGTCGGCGCTGCCCAGCGCGCGCCACGCCCACGGGATGTTGCCGTTCACCGCGGCCAGGGCAGGGCGCCGTTCCGCAGGGAACGGCGCCAATGTGTCGGCCGGGATCATTCGAAGTACGGGAACGTGCCTTCAAGGGCGATGCAGAAGTTGACCGTCAGGTACGGCTGCCGGTTCTCGTGCGGGTTGCCGCCACCTGTGGGCTGCAGCATGTTGGGTGCCATCGGTGTGTTGGCAACCGCGTTGCTGAAGGACTTGACGGTGCTGGTACCGGGCATCGACAGCGCACCGTTGGTGGCTGGGGTGGCCAGGCGCTTGGCGGCGCCCTGTGCGTAGGCGACCAGGTCATGCCGGTGTGCGGGCAGCTGATCGCTGGTCAGGGAGACCGCGTTGCTGCCGAACGTCTGGCCCATCACCCGCGGGCTCAAACTGGGCCCGGTACCCTGGCCGGCGGCTGCGCGCGCTACCAGGTTGGGCAACTGGAAGGTGGTCGTTCCGTTGCCGCCGTACTGGGTGCCGATCAGCGAATACAGGGCGGTGTTCTGCCGCAGCGGCAGCATTGCGCCGTTGCAGAAGGCCCAGCCCTTGGGGTTGTAAGGGAATCCGAACATCTGGATTTCGCCGAGGAACGAATCGCTCATGGTGGTGATCTCTGCGCCTTGCGAAGGAGGAAGTCAGCTCTGCGACGGAAAAATGCCGTAGATGGCGATGCAGTACTGCACGGTAAGCGTGGGCATGCAGTTCTCGTGGGGCAGGTCGCCACCGCTTGCCGATACCGATGACGGGGACAGCGTCATCGACGTGCCGTCGGTGATGTCGCTGACGTAATAGGTTTCGCCGCTGACCGCGCCGGGTACCACCGTGGCGGAGGGCAGGTCGGCGGTGGCCGCCACCGTGGTCACTGCCAGCAGATGGGTATGCGGCGGCAACTGCGGCGACGTCAGGGTGACCTGCTCGCTGCCGGCCACCTGGCCGATCACGCGGGGGCTCAATGTGGGCCCCTGGCCCTGGTTCATCGGCAGCCGGCCACGCAGATCGGGCAGTGCGAAGTTGGTGGTGCCATTGCCGCCGTAGGTGGTGCCGATCAGCGTGAACAGAACGTCGTTGTCCGGGATCGGCAGGATGCGCCCGTCGCAGGGCAGCCATCCGGAAGGGGTACGGCCGAATCCGAACATGCGGATCTCGCCGACAAAAGGCATGGTCATCGATGCGTGCTCCAGGAGAGTAAGGCGAGGGGAGGCCGGGTGGTCCCGCCCATCAGTCGCGGGGCGGGAAGATGCCCGCCGACACGCAGATGAAGAAGTTGATGACGGCAAACGGCTGCATGTTCGGGTGCGGCTGCCCGTTGCCAGTCAGGCCAACCGTCTGCGGGGTCTGTACGACCTGGGCGCCGCCCGCGGTGGCATAGAGCTTGGCGCCGGTACCGGTGCCGGCGTAGGCGCAGCCGGTCGGAATGCGGACATTGCCGGCGGCGTTGACCCCCAGCACCTGGTGCGTATGGGAAGGCATCTGCGGGGCCAGCAGGGTGACATTCTCAAACCCGCTTACTTCGCCGAGCTGCGTAGGAGCGGGTTGCCAGCCCGTGTCCACGGAGGTGCCAGCCGACACCGGCGCGCGGCCGCGAAGATCCGGCAGGCCGAAGGTGATTCGACCGTCGCCGCCGTACTGCGTCCCCAGCAGGGCGAACAGGGCCTGATTGGTCGCTACTTGAAGAAGCTGGCCGTTGCACGGTGCAAAGCCCCTGGGTGCAAAGGTGAAGCCGGCCATGACAATCTGGCCGAGATAATATTCGCCCATCTATATCCCCCTTGGATGGTGAGCGCGGGCGCCGGACTGGCGCCCGCGTACTCTGAACGCCATTCAGGATCTTCACAAGTCCCTGCCGTTGCAGCGATTTGACCGGACGTTGCATCTATCTTCCGCGCCGCGACTCTGTTCCAATGGCGCCAACGGGGGAGGCGCGGATGGCCTACCGCTGGCAGCGCCGGGGATCGGCAGGGGATGGTTTCCCCGGGAGCACGCCAGTTGGGACGCGCACCTCGATGTTGTTCCGCATCCAGGTGGGATTCTTCTAAGGGGGAAGAGTCATGTCGTTCCTTTCCGGTACCGCGCGTTCCGCGCGTCTGTTCGCCTTCGTCTCGTTGTTGTCCTGCCTGGCCCTGTTCTGGCCGGGCCTGGCGCAGGCGGCCCATACGTCCAATTTGTGCACACCGCTTACGGCGCATGTGCCCAGTGGCGGCAGTGTGGCGATCGACGTCACTGCCTGTGCCGGGAACATCTTCCTCGCCTCCGACGGCGCGGTCGACGGGCCTGCCCTGCCACAACGCGGCAGCGCCGTCCTGCGCGTCGACGAACCCAGGTGGTACGTCGATTACAGCCACAACGGCGTTGACCTCCAGGGCGATGTCTTCGAGTTCACCGATACCGCCAACCGCACGGTCCGGGTGACGATGATCATCGATCCGCCGGCGTCGGCAATCGTGGTCAGCCCGGCGACGCTGGGCCCGATGACGGCGGGTACGGCGTTCTCGCAGACGTTCGCCGCCACCGGCGGAACCGCCCCCTACGCCTACACGATCAGCAGCGGGCAGGTGCCGCCGGGGTTGATCCTGGGCAGCACGGGCATCCTGTCCGGCACGCCGACCCGACGCGGCCCCTTCAGTTTCTCCGTGCGGGCGACCGACAACCTCGGCGGCGTGGTCGACAAGGCGTATTCGGTGACGGTGCAGAACCCGAGCCTGACGCTCAGCCCCACCGCAGCGACCGCGACGCTGAACGCCCCCTTCACCCTGTTGCTGGACACCAGCGGCGGTGTCGCGCCGTACAACTATGCCCTTGAATCGGGCGTGCTGGCCCCGGGCATTACGTTGACCAACCAGGGCTACATCAGTGGCACGCCCACCGGTCCAGCGCAGACCTACACGTTCACGCTGCGGGTGACCGACGGCAGCACCGGTACGGCCCCCTACTTTGAACTGAAGACCTTCGCCCTGACGGTGGGCAACGCGCCCACCGTCAGCATCGCGGTGTCGCCGGCGAGCGTGAACGAGGACAGCGGTCAACCGCTGGTGTACACAGTTGCCCGCAGTGTCACCCAGGCCACCCCCCTGGTGGTGAATCTGGGGACCTCGGGAACGGCGACCAGTGGCTCCGACTACACCGGCGGCGTGTCCACTGTCACCATTCCAGCCAATGCCATCAGCGCGACGGTCAACATCGTCCCGGTCAACGACACCGCCGTGGAAGCCGATGAAACGGTGATCCTGACGGTATTGCCCGGCACCGGCTACACGGTGGGTGCACCGGCCAGCGCCACCGGCACGATCCTCAACGATGACAAGCCCGTCGCCACCATCGCCGTCGCCCCGGCGATCGTGGATGAAGACAGCGGCACGCCGATGATCTACACCGTCACCCTGGATCGCACCAATCCGATCGCACTGAGCGTGCCGATCCTGCTGGGCGGCACGGGTGTCTTAGGCGTGGACTACACCGGCACGCCGGCATCGGTGACGATCCCGGCGGGCCAGACGACCGGCACGCTCTCGCTCACGCCGATCGCCAACACCACGGCGGAGCCCAACAGGACGGTGGTGGTCAGCCTGCAGTCGGGTACGGGCTTCACGCTGGGCACGCCGGCCAGCGCCACCGGCACCATCCGCGACGACGATCTGCCGGCGCTGCGCATCAGCGATGTCACCCAGAACGAAGGCAACAGCGGTACCAGTGCCTTCACCTTCACGGTATCGCTGGATGTGCCGGCGGGCCCGGGGGGCGTCACATTCGACATCGCCACCGCCGACGGCACCGCCACCGCCGGTTCGGACTACGTGGCGCGCAGTCTGGTTGGCCAGACCATTCCGGCCGGCGCCCAGACCTACACGTTCACCGTGCAGGTCAACGGCGACACGATGTATGAGGTGAACGAGACCTTCCTCGTCAACGTGAGCAATGTTGCGCGTGCGACCATCGTCGATGGGCAGGGCGTGGGAACCATCGTCAACGACGATGCGCTGCCGACGTTGTCCATCGTCGATTACATGACGACGGAAGGCGATTCGGGCACGACCCGGGTCGACGTGCCCGTTAGCCTGTCCGCCGCCAGCGGGGTGAACGTGACGGTGCAGTACGCCACCGCCGATGGCACGGCCATCGCGCCGGCCGACTACACCGCGGTCAGCGGTGTGGTGACGTTCCCGCCCGGTGTGACGACCCAGACCATCACGGTGCTGGTCAATGGCGATACCACGGTGGAAGCGGACGAAACCTTCCAGGTGCGTCTGACCAACCCGGCCAATGCCACCCTGGCCCGGGGCACGGCAACGGTCACCATCCTCAACGACGACGCGCCGATGACGCTGTCGCCCCCGTCCCTGCCGGCGCCGCGCGCCGGTGCCGTGTACAACCAGCCGCTCACGGTGACCGGCGGCGTTGCGCCCTACACCTTCACCCATACCGGCAACCTGCCGCCAGGCGTGTCGTTGAACGCGGCCGGCGTGGTGAGCGGCACGCCCACGGCCGTGGGCACGTATGCGTTCACCGTGACGGCCACCGACAACAGCGCGGTCGCGAACACGCAGATGCAGGCGTACGTCCTTGCGGTCCTCCAGCCCCTCGTGGTGCTGCCTGGCGCGCCGTTGCCGCCGGCTGTCCTTGGCCAGCCGTTCAACAGCAACCGCGGGCCGGCCACGGGCGGCACCGAGCCGTACATCTTCAGCGCCATCCCCGGCACCCTGCCGCCAGGACTGAGCCTGTCCCCGGCCGGCGTCCTCAGCGGCACGCCCACTGCGGCGGGAACCTACTCCTTCACGGTGACCGTGCGCGACGGCACCACGGGCACGGGTGCGCCCTATGGCACGTCCGAGACGTTGACGCTGACGGTGGTCGACCCGGTACCGGTGGCCGGCAACGTTCCGTTGACGACGTCCTATGACGCACCGGCGACGCCGGTCGCCCTGGTCCTGTCCGGTGGCGCGGCCACCTCGGTGGCGGTGGCGACCGCACCGCAGCACGGCACCGCGACGGTGACCGGCCCGCTGACGATCAGTTACCAGCCGACCAGCGGCTATGCCGGACCGGACAGCTTCACCTATACGGCCACCGGCCCGGGCGGCACGTCCGCGCCCGCCACGGTGACGGTGACGGTGGGCATTCCCGTCATCACCGTGTCCGCCAGCGGCGGGTTCGCCGCGGTAGCCGGTACGCCGTACAGCCAGACGTTCACCTGGGCCGGCGGCGCGCAGCCGTATACCGCTCATCTGGTGAGCAACCTGCCGGCGGGCCTGACGGTCACCGCGACCACCGCCACCACGGCGACGATCAGCGGCACGCCCACGGCGTCGGGAAGCTTTGGGCTCGTGGCATCTGCACGCGACAGCAGCACCGGCACCGGTCCGTTCACCACCGGCATGAGCTTCGTGCTGACCGTGGCCAGCCCGACCCTGTCGGCCACGCCGGCCACGCTGCCTGCCGGTACCGCGGGCAGCGCCTACCAGCAGGCGATCACCGCCAGCGGCGGCGTCGCGCCGTACCAGGTGACCCTGTCCGGCACGCTGCCGACCGGGATGAGCTTCAACGCCGCCACCGGCATGCTGTCCGGCACGCCGACCCAGTCCGGTACGTTCGCGTTGAGCGCCACGCTGACCGACAGCACCACCGGTACGCCGGCCAGCGCCACACAGGCGTACAGCCTGGTGGTGGCCAGCCCGACGCTGTCTGCCACGCCGGCCACGTTGCCCGCCGCTACCGCCGGCACGGCGTACCAGCAGGCGTTCACCGCCACCGGCGGTATCGCGCCGTACCAGGTGACCCTGTCCGGCACGCTGCCGACCGGGATGAGCTTCAACGCCGCCACCGGCATGCTGTCCGGCACGCCGACCCAGTCCGGCACGTTCGCGTTGAGTGCCACGCTGACCGACAGCACCACCGGTACGCCGGCCAGCGTCACCCAGGCCTACAGCCTGGTGGTGGCCAGCCCGGCATTGTCGGCCACCCCGGCGACGCTGCCCGCCGCTACCGCCGGCACGGCGTACCAGCAGGCGTTCACCGCCACCGGCGGTATCGCGCCGTACCAGGTGACCCTGTCCGGTACGCTGCCGACCGGGATGAGCTTCGACGCTGCCACCGGTACGTTGTCGGGCACGCCGACCCAGTCCGGCACGTTCGCGTTGAGTGCCACGCTGACCGACAGCACCACCGGTACGCCGGCCAGCGTCACCCAGGCCTACAGCCTGGTGGTGGCCAGCCCGGCATTGTCGGCCACCCCGGCGACGCTGCCTGCCGGTACCGCCGGCAGCGCCTACCAGCAGGCGATCAGCGCCACCGGCGGCATCGCGCCGTACCAGGTCACGCTGAGCGGCACGCTGCCGACCGGCGTCACCTTCGATGCCGCGACCGGCACGTTGTCGGGCACGCCGACCCAGTCCGGCACGTTCGCGTTGAGTGCCACGCTGACCGACAGCACCACCGGTACGCCGGCCAGCGTCACCCAGGCCTACAGCCTGGTGGTGGCCAGCCCGGTGCTGGTCGCCACGCCGTCGGCGCTCGCAGCCGGGACCGCAGGGACCCCGTACCAGCAGGCCTTCACCGCCACGGGGGGCATCGCGCCGTACCAGGTGGCACTGAGCGGCACGCTGCCGACCGGCGTCACCTTCGATGCCGCGACCGGCACGTTGTCGGGCACGCCGCTGCAGTCGGGCACCTTCGCCCTGACGGCGACGATCACCGACAGCACCGGCGGCACCCCGGCCAGCGTCACCCAGCCCTACAGCCTGGTCGTGGCCAGCCCGGTGCTGGTGACCCCGCTGTCGGCCCTGCCGGGCGGCACCGCCGGCAGCGTCTACCAGCAGGCGTTCACCGCCACCGGCGGCATCGCGCCGTACCACGTGGCGCTGTCCGGCGCGCTGCCGGCCGGCCTGTCGTTTGATGCCGGCACCGGCACGCTGTCCGGTACGCCGACCCAGTCGGGGACCTTCGCGCTGACTGTCACCATCACCGACAGCACCGCCGGCACCCCGGCCCGCCTCACCCAGCCCTACAGCCTGGTGGTGGCCAGCCCGGTGCTGGCCGCCACGCCGGCCACGCTGGCAGCGGCGGCGGCGGGCACGCCCTACCAGCAGGTGTTCTCTGCCACGGGCGGCATCGCGCCGTATCGCGTGCTGCTGTCCGGCGCGCTGCCGGCCGGCCTGTCGTTCGATGCCGGCACCGGTACGCTGTCCGGTACGCCGACCCAGTCGGGCACCTTCGCGCTGACCGCCACCGTCACCGACAGCACCGGTGGCACCCCGGCCAGCCTGGTACAGGCCTACACGCTGACCGTGGCCGCGCCCACCCTGTCGTTGAGCCCGGTTGCCGGCGCGCTGCCGGCGTCCACCGCCGGCAGCAGCTACACGCTGGCCTTCACCACCGAAGGCGGGTTGGCGCCGTACCGCTACGCGCTCACCGCCGGTGCGTTGCCGGCCGGTCTGGTGCTGGACGTGGCCACCGGCCGTATCGCCGGCACCCCCGGCGTGGCGGGCAGCTTCGCCTTCAGCGTCACCGTCACCGACGCCACCACCGGCGGCGGCGGCACGCTTACCCAGGCCTACTCGCTGAGCGTGGCGGCACCGGTGCTCGCTCTGACCCCGGCCTCGCTGCCGGCCGGGCTGTTCGCCAACCGCTATGAGCAGGTCCTGACCGCCACCGGCGGCACCGCACCCTACCGTTATGCGGTCAGTGCCGGTGCACTGCCGGACGGCATGACGCTGGAAGCGGCGGGGATGCTGGCCGGTACGCCAACCGCGGCGGGCGCGTTCGCATTCACCGTCACGGCGACCGACGCCCTGGGCTTCACCGGCAGCCACGACTACGTGGTGCAGATCGCCCAACGCCCGGATCCGACCCGCGATCCGGAAGTGCGGGGTCTGCTGACGGCCCAGCGCGATGCGGCACGCCGGTTCGCCAACTCGCAGATCGAGAACTTCCAGCAGCGCATGCAGCGCCTGCACGGGGCCAGCCGCAGCAACGGGTTCAGCAACAATCTGAGCCTGTCCTACGCCACGCGCCGTTGCGAGCCGATGGTGGGCAACGTGCCCGGTCCGGACTGCGATGCGCAGCGCCGGCAGCCGTTCGACCGTGAAACGGGGCTGGAGCAGAACGCACCCAGTGCCGCCGGCACGGCCTCGCAGGCACCGCTTGGCCTGTGGGTGGGCGGCACCATCCGCTCCGGGCGCAGCGAGGGCGGCCAGCGCGCCGGTACCGACTTCGAGACCGATGGCGTCACCGTCGGCAGCGATCTGCGGATCAGCGAGGCCTTCGCCGTTGGCGCCGGGCTGGGCTACGGCCGCGATCGCAGCGATGTCGGCGAAAGCGGCAGCCGCAGCGATGGCCAGGCCTACAGCATGGCGGTGTATGCCAGCTACAGCCCGGGCCGCAGCCTGTTCGTGGACGCCCTGCTGGGTCACCAGCTGCTCGACTACACCCTGCGCCGCTACGTGACCGGCGATGGCGGCTTCGTGCACGCCCGTCGCAACGGCAGCCAGTGGTTCGGTTCGCTCGCCTTCGGTGCCGACCTGGCCAAGGGCAACTGGCAGTTCACCCCGTACGCCCGCCTGGATGCGTCGCAGGGTTCGCTGGACCGCTACGTGGAGCAGGGCAACGACCTGTTCGCGCTGCGCTATGGCGAACAGGACGTGGATGCCACCACCGGCAATGCCGGCCTGCGCGTGGAAATGCGCAATACGGCCGGGTGGGGCGCCTGGACGCCGCAGCTGCGCGTGGAGTACCAGCACGACTTCAGCGGCAGTGGCCTGGCCACCCTGCAGTACGCCGACCTGGTCGATGTGCCGCTCTACCGCACCACGCTGGATGGCTTCGACCGCAGCCGCTGGATGCTGGGCGCCGGGGTGATGTTCGACTTCGGGCGCACCTGGGGCCTGCGCGTGGACTACCGCGGGTTGGTGGGCAGTGGCAACGACCGCGACCACGGCGTGCAGATCAGCCTGGACAAGGAGCTGTAAGGAGCGCGCGCCACCGCCACGGCGGTGGCGCGATGCCGGTGCGGGCACCGCGGCCCAGCGCCCGACCCACCCGCCGCCGTGCCTCGAACACGTCAGCGTGCAACCCAAAAAAAACCCCGCCAAGGCGGGGTTTTTTACTTTCTTCAGTTGCTCCAGTTCGGCATCGGCATCGCATCGACCGGGATCGGGGCGGTGTCGTCGGCATCCTTGCCGCGCGCATGCTTGCCGCGCAGGTCGTTCTCGATCTGGTAGTTGCGGCGCTGCAGCCAGGCATCGCGGGTCAGCGCGTACTCGTCCACCGCGTTGTCGCGGATGTCGTCCAGCGCCATCAGCTGCGAGCGCATGTCCACCAGCTGCAGGCCCTGCAGGCCAATGCGGACCTTGTCCTCTTCGATCGTGCGGATCGGCGAGAGCGGGATGTCGCCGGCCAGGCCGAACACGTCGCGCACCGTGCGCGGCCCGAAGAAGGGCAGCTCCACGTAGCGCGAACGGCGCCAGCCCCAGGCACCCAGGGTCTGGCCGAAGTCTTCGCTGCGGCGCGGCACCAGTGCCTTGCTGGCCGGATCGAACAGGCCGCCGATACCCAGCGTGGAGTTCATCAGGAAGCGGCCGAGGGTGTCCCACGCGTCGTCGGCACGCCCCTGCAGCAGCTGGTTGGTCATGGTGACCGGCGCGCGCAGGTTGCTGAAGAAGTTGGTCACGCCGGTACGGGCGAAGCGCGGCACCACCTTGGTATACGCGGTGGCCAGCGGGCGGGCGACCGCGCGGTCGACCACGTTGTTGAAACTGTGCACGCGGCGGTTGAACGGTTCCCACGGATCGTACGGCGCGCTGGCCGCCGTGGTGCCATCGGCGCTGGGTGCCGGACCGCCGTACAGCGCGGCGAAGTCGTCTTCCGCGCTGGTCGGCGCGACGTCGCCGGCGGTGGCGGGCGGCGTACCGTCGGCACCGGACTGCTGCGCCGGATCCCCGACGGCATCGGCCGGCACCGGGGCGGGCACCTCGGCCTGCGGCAGGGAGTCGGCCGGCGTGTCCTGCGCGGCATCGGCCGCGGCAGGCGTCACCGGCACGCTGGTGGGCGCGCTGTCGCGGGCGGGTTTGCCGGCACACGCGGTCAGTGCCGTGGCCAGCACAAGGAGGGGGAGGGTGCGTATGACGTTCATGTCAGCTCGCCGCAGAAAGGGCATTGAAATCCAGGGTGGGCGCCAGCCGGTAGGCCGCGCACAGTTCGTTGAAGCCGGCCGGTGAGCCGACGATGGCCGGTGCACCGCCGCGGTCGCGCAGGCGCGCGGCCAGTTCGGCCAGCAGCGCCACGCCGGCGCTGTCCACCCGCGTCACCGCAGCCAGATCCAGCTGCTGCACACCGTCGAGCGCGCCCAGCGACGGCCACAGGGCCGTCGCCGCCGCGCGGTCGAGCACCCCGCTGAACACCAGCGCGGTGCCATCGCGACGGACGCTGGCCGCGTTACTTGCCACGGGGCGCCTGTCCGGCCTGCATGGTGCCGTTGCGCAGTTCGGTGGCCACCTGCTGGATGGTCTTCTGGCGCAGCGGGGCGTCGAACTGGGTCTTGAAGGTCTGCACGTAGGAGATGCCTTCGATCATCACGTCGAAGATCTTCCACTGGCCGTTCACGTTGCGCATCAGGTAGTCGACCGGGGTCGGCTCGCTGCCGGCGCGGATCAGTTCGGTGGACACGCGCACGCCGCGGTTGCCGGGCAACGGGGATTCGGACTTCAGGCGGAACGTCGGCTTGCCCTGGATTTCCAGCAGGGCCGAGCCGTAGCGCTGCATGAGGTTGTCGGCCATCGCGTCGGCAAACAGCTTCACATCGGCATCGGAGGCGCCGCGGCCGTGCACGCCCAGCACCAGGCGTGCGGCGTAGTCGCGGTCGAAGGTCTTGTTCAGCTCGCTGTTGATGAAGCTGCGCAGGGCGGTCGGGTTGCCGCGGAACTCGGTGCGGCGTGCCTGCAGCGTGGTCAGGATGCGGGTGCTGGCGTCGAGCACGGCGCTGCCGGCCTGGCCCTGCTGGGCACTGGCGGCGGCCGGGGCGGCCTGTGCCATCGACAGCGACGGCAGCGAGGCGAGCAGGGCCGTGGCGAGCAGGGCCGGGATCAGTCTGGTTTTCATGGTTGCGGTTCCTTTGCAGGCGCCTCTGCGCCATTGCCCTCGTGGGAATCAGCGCCGCCGGCGTTGCCCGGGCCACTGAACATGTATTTGCCAACCAGCTGCAGCAGGTCTACCGCCGGCTGGGTGAAGACGATCTCATCGCCGGACTTGAGCACGTCCGGATCGCCGCCCGGCTGAAGACCGATATAGCTCTCGCCCAGCAAACCGCTGGTGAATATGCCGGCGGAGGTGTCGGCCGGCAGGTCCTTGAACTTGCCGTCCAGCTTCAGGGTGACGATCGAATCGAACTTGGTCGGATCCAGCTCGATCTGCGCGACCTGGCCGACGGTGACGCCGCCGATCTTGACCGGCGCCTGTTTGCGCAGCTGGCCGATCTGGGTGAAGCGCGCCTTCAGTTCGTAGCCGCTGCTGCCCAGCCCCCACCGCTGGTTGGTGGACGCCACGGCCAGCACCAGCAGCGAGGCCAGCGCCAGCAGCAGGAACGCGCCGACGGAAAATTCGAGTCTGGGACCGCGGATGGCCATGTGTTGTCTCACTGTTCTTTGTCAGGTGCCCGGACAGCTCGCCGGGCGGGAGTATCTGCATGCGTGAAGCGGTACCGGCCGGTTCAACGGCCGTACCGACCAACGGTCGGTACCTACTGGAACATCATTGCCGAGAGCACGAAGTTGAACATCAGCACCAGCAGCGAGGCGTTGACCACCGCACGCGTGGTGGCCACCGAGGTGCCTTCGATGGTGGGTTCGGCGTGGAACCCCACGTACGACGCAACCAGCGCGGCAGTGCCGCCGAAGATCGCCGACTTGAGCATCGCCACGCCGAAGTCGTCCCAGAAATCCACGCTGTTGCTCAGCGCCGACCAGAACACGCCGTTGTCCAGGCCGAGCACGTGCACGGCCTCGAAATAGCTGGCGCTGATCGCCAACGAACAGAAAATGCCGGTCAGCAGCGGCACGGTCAGCACCGCTGCCCAGAAGCGCGGTGCCACCGCCTTGGCGATCGGATCGATGGCCATCAGCTCCAGTGCCTTGATCTGGTCGGTGGCACGCATCAGGCCCAGCTCGGCGGCGATGGAGCTGCCGGCGCGGCCGATGAACAGCAGCGCGGTCAGTACCGGGGCCAGTTCGCGGTACAGCGACAGGCCGAGCAGGGTGGACAGCGCATCGGCGGCACCGAAGGTGGTCAGCGTGCGATAGCCCTGCAGGGTCAGCACCAGCCCCACGAAGGCGCCGCCCACGGCGATGATCGGCAGCGAACGCGCGCCGATCTTGTAGATCTCGCGGGTCAGTTCGGCGAGGAAATCGGCGGTCGGCAGCGAGCCGCGCAGCACCGTCAACGAGAACAGGCCGGCGCGGCCGAGCGAACGGGTGGCTTCAACGAACGGCATCAGGCAACCCTCGCGCGCGGTGCGGCATCGAACGGAATCGGGCCGTCCGGTTCGCCGTGCAGGAACTGGCGCAGCAGCGGGTCCTGGCTGGATTCCAGATCGGCCGGGCTGCCCTGGAACACGATGCCGCCGTTGGCGATCGCGATCACCTGGTCGCAGATCGGCAGGGTCTCGTGAACATGGTGGCTGACGATGATGCTGGTCAGGCCCAGGCTGTGGTTGAGGCGCTGGATCAGGCTCATGATCACCCCGCTGGCGATCGGGTCCAGCCCGGTCAGCGGTTCGTCGTAGATCATCAGCGGCGGGTCCAGGGCCAGCGCGCGGGCCAGCGCAACGCGGCGCGCCATGCCGCCGGACAGCTCGCGCGGCCAGGCATCGGCGGCGGCCAGCAGGCCCACGGCGTGCAGCTTCATCTGCACCAGGCGGCGCAGCACCGGCGTCGGCAGGCGCGTATGGGTACGCAGCGGCAGCGCGACGTTTTCGGCCACGGTCAGGTCGGTGAGCAGGCCATTGCCCTGCAGCAGCACGCCGACACTGCGGCGCATCTCGCGCAGGGCGCTGCTGCCGGTGGGGATCGGCTTGCCGAACAGGGTGACGCTGCCGGCCACCGGACGCAGCTCACCGGTCAGCGCGGCCAGCAGCGTGGACTTGCCGCTGCCGGACGGGCCCAGCACGGCGGTAATGCTGCCGCGCGGCACCGACATCGACACGTCGCGCAGGATCGTGCGCCCGCCGCGGTCGATCCGCACGTTGGACAACTGCACCAGATCATCTTCGGAAGCCGTCATGGGCGCCATTAACAAATTTCCAACGTTGTAAGATCGTGGTGAACGGCTGAACATAACCGAACTGGACCGTGCAGTATTGTCGCACGGCCCCGTGCCGGTACGCCGGCCGCGGCGCTGATGGGCGCTGCAACACACCGTGTCGGCCGGCGATGGGACACGCCTTATCTCCTCCGTGCGTGCCGCCGCGCTGCGTCGGTGCGCCCGCTGCGGCACACTCCTGCGATGACCGACGCTGTTTCCGATTTCCGCCTGTACCACTCCAACGCGCTGGATGTGCTGGCTGCCCTGCTGGCCGCCGAAGTGCGCACGCCGGTACCAGGCCAATCCGTCCTCGAACCGGAGGTGGTGCTGATCCCGCAGGTGGCCATGCGCCGCTGGCTGCAGTCCACGCTGGCGGCCGAGTATGGCATCGCCGCCAACCTGACCTTCCTCACCCCGGGTGAGTTCGTCGCACGCGCGCTCAACGCCAACGTGCCCGGCGAACACGACGATCTCAACGCGGAAGGGTTGCGCTGGCGCCTGTACGCGGCCCTGCAGGACGCCACGCTGATGGCGCGCCCGCCGATGCGCGCGCTGCAGGCGTACCTGTCGGCCGCCGATCCGCTCAAGCCGTGGGCGCTGGCCGGCGAGCTGGCGGCGGTGTTCGAGAAGTACCAGGCCTGGCGTCGCGATTGGCTGCTGCGCTGGGAAGCCGGCGCCGAACCGAACGATCCCCAGGCGATCCTGTGGCGGCATATCGCCAGCGGCGAGCAGTACCGCGCGCGCCGCATCCACGCCTACCTGGAGCGGTTCGAGGGCGCAGGCAAGCCGCTGCCGCAGGGCCTGCCCGCGCGCGTGTTCGCCTTCGCCACGCTCAACATCTCGCCGGACGTGCTGCGGGTGATGGCAACCCAGGCGCGGGTCGGCACGATGCATTTCTACCTGCCCACGCCCACCCAGGCGTACTGGGGCGACCTGCAGACCCTGGGCGAGAAGCTGCGCAGCGGCGCGGCCGATCCGTTCGGTGGCAGTGCCGGCGAGAACCGCCTGCTGCAGGCGTGGGGCGCGGCAGGCCGCGACTTCATGGCCGTGCTGGGCAGCTACGAAGTGGTGCATCCGGCCGGCGAGATTGCCGCCTACGACGATCCCGAGGACGACACCGGCCCCACCCTGGACGAGGGCGGGCTGTCGGACAGCCTGCTGCATCGCCTGCAGCGCGACCTGTTCCACCGCCGCGGCGAACCGGCCGGCGCGCGTCGCGAGGCGCTGCGCCATGACGATCCCAGCCTGCAGGTGCATGCCTGCCACACCCGCCTGCGCGAACTGCAGGTGCTGCACGACCAGTTGCGCAGCCTGCTGCAGGACACGCGGTTCGATCCACCGCTGCAGGCCCGCGACATCGCGGTGCTGGCCCCGGACATCGACCCCTACGTGCCGTACCTGGAAGCGGTGTTCGGCGGGCGCAGCGGTGGCGAAGAGCACATTCCCTATGCGCTGGCCGATACCAGCCCGCTGGCCGGCGAGCCGCTGGCCGATGTGTTCGTGCACCTGCTCGGCCTGCCGGTCTCGCGCTTCGGCGTGAATGAAGTGCTGGACCTGCTCGCCAGCGCCCCGCTGGCCGATGCCGCCGGCCTGGACGCGGCCGCCTTCGACCGCCTGCACGACTGGCTGGAAGCGGCCGGTGCGCGCTGGGGGCTGGATGCCGCGCACCGCCGCCAGCACCAGGCACCGGACGATGACGCCTTCACCTGGCAGTTCGCGCTTGACCGGCTGCTGCTCGGCCATGCCAGCGGCAGCGACGACGACATTGCCGGCGTGGCGCCGTGGCCGGAGCTGGAAGGCAGTGCGCTGGATGCGCTGGACCGGCTGCTCGGCCTGCTGCGCGTGCTGGCGCGCTACCAGAAGGCGCTGGGCCAGGCCCTGTCGCCGGCGCAGTGGCGCCAGCGATTGCTGGCCATGCTGGACGCGCTGCTGCCCGAACCGCCGCAGGCAGCCAACAGCCAGCGCGCGCTGGAGCGCCTGCGCAAGCTGATCAACGACTTCGCCCGTGACGCGGCCACCGCCGGCTACCAGGGCGAGGTGCCGCCGGAGGTGGTGCGCGCGCACTTCGCCGGCGCGCTGGCGCAGGCCGATACCCGCGCACCGCTGCTGACCGGCGGCGTCAGCTTCGGCCGCATGGTGCCGATGCGCCTGCTGCCGTTCCGGGTGATCTGCGTGCTGGGATTGAACGACGGCGACTTCCCGCGCCGCGATCCGGCCGCCGGCCTCAACCAGCTCACCGCCGAACTGGGCACGGACAAGCGCCGGCATGGCGACCGTTCGCTGCGCGAGGACGACCGTTTCCTGTTCCTGCAGCTGTTCGCCTCGGCGCAGGACGTGTTCTACCTGAGCTACCTCGGCGCCGACCCGCGCGATGGCAGCGTGCGCGAACCGTCGGTACTGGTCAGCGAACTGATCGATGCGGCCGCCGAGTACCACCAGGTGCCGGCGGGCGCGGCCCGGCAGATGACGGTGCGGCATTCGCTGCAGCCCTTCGCGCCGGCGGCCTTCGGTGGTGGCGATGAGCCCCGGCGCTTCAGCTACCGCCAGCAGTGGCACCCGGCGGCCGGGTCGCTGGGGGGCACCCGCCGCGCGCTGGCGCCGTGGTTCGCCCAGGCGCTGCCGCCGGCGGAGGCCGCAGGCCCCGACACTGAGCTGAGCCTGGACGCACTGCGCCGCTTCCTCACCGATCCGGCCAGCCAGTTCCTGTCACAGCGCCTTGGCCTGCGCCTGCCCGACGAGGTGGGCAGCGCCGATGACATCGAGCCGCTGGTGATGGCCGCGCGGGGCCACGACAAGGTCCACCTGCAGCACGCGGTGATCGCCGCCACCCTGGCCGGGGACGACGCGCCGCTGTATCCGCGCCTGCGCGCCCGCGCCCTGGTGCCATCCGGTGCGTTGGGCGAGCGCCAGTTCGCGACGCTGCAGGCGCAGACCCAGCCCTATGCCGAGGCGTTGGCGGCCTGGCAGGCGGGCAGCGTGGCCGACAGCCGCCGCTACGAAGTGGACATCGATGGCCTGCGCCTGCACGGGCGTGTGGATGACGTGCATCCGCATGGGCTGGTGCGCCTGCGCGCGGATCGCCTGAACGGCCGTGCGGCGATCCGCCAGGGGCTGGACTGGCTGCTGGCCAATGCTGCCGGCGCTGCCCTGCCGCTGGTCCAGTTCCACGATGCCGGCGACGACGGGCTGGGCCCGCACGTGCTGGCGCCACTGCCCCCCGAGCAGGCACGCGCTGCCCTGCGCCGCCTGCTGCAGCTGCGCAACGAAGGCCTGCGCGCGCCGTTGCTGTACGGGCCTTCCACCGGCTGGGCGCTGTACACCGCCGCCGAGGCCAAACGCGCCACCGAGGGCTACGCCAAGTGGCATGGCAGCGAGCGCAGCTGGGCCGAGTCCAGCGGCGCCAGCTACCAGCTGGCCCTGCGCGGTCGCGATCCGTTCGCCACCGCCGATACCTACCGGCAACTGCTGCACAACAGCTTCGTGGTGTTTACCGCGGTGCGCGAAGGCCGGGTCTTCCCGGGCTTCGATGAGGAAGGAACCCTGCGATGACCGCCCCGAACCTGCTCGATGACCCCTACCTGGCGCTGCCGCTGGATGGCGTGCGCCTGATCGAGGCCAGCGCCGGCACCGGCAAGACGTTCACCCTGGCCACGCTGTTCACCCGCCTGGTGGTGGAGAAGGGCTGGCGCATCGGCCAGATCCTGGCGGTGACCTTCACCGACGCGGCCACCCAGGAGCTGCGCAAGCGCATCCGCGAGCGGCTGGCCCTGGCCGCCCAGTTGGTGGAGCGCGCGCCGTCCCCCGACGACGGCCCCGACGTGGTGCTGACCCGCACCCTCCTGCAGCGCCAGCTGGCGCGCGGCGAGGAAACCCCGGCCGCGCTCGCGCGGCGGTTGCAGACCGCGGCCGACGAGATCGACCTCGCCGCGATCTTCACCATCCACGGCTTCTGCACCCGCGTGCTGCGCGAACACGCGCTGGAGAGCGGGCACACCTTCGACCCGCCGACGCTGCTGCCCAGCGAACGCGAGCTGCACGACGAACTGGCGGCCGACCTGTGGCGCGTGCACGCCAACGACCCGGCCACGGTCGATGCGCTGACCTATCTGTGGTCCACGCCCGAGGCGCTGGCCGGCGATCTGGCCACCCTGATCAAGCCGTTGCCGCTGCTGCCGGCGGCACCGGCCCACACGTACCCCGATCCCGCGCCGCAGCTGCAGGCTGCCGCGGCCGCGCTCGCCGAAGCGATCCCGCTGCACGCCGAAGACGCGCAGGCGCAGATTGCCAGCGCCTTCGACCGCAAGGTGTTCGATGGCCGCCGTGCCAAGCGGCCCAGCCTCGACAAGGCCTTCGCCGAGCTGTTCGCCGGCGTGGCCACGCAGGACTGGGCGCGCGGCGACAAGACCCACCTGGGCAAGCTGCTGCCGGTGAACCTGCTGGCGTTCTGCAGGGACGGCCAGGAAGGGCATTGTCCGGCATCGCCGTTGTTCGACGCATTGCAGGGCTGGTGGCACGCCGCCGATGCCCGCGAGCAGTGGCTGCGGCAGGCCGCCGTGGTGTTCCTGCACGCGTTGCGCGGGGAGGCGCGTGCACGCCTGGCCGAGCTCAAGCGGATCGGCCGCGTGCAGACCTACGACGATCTGATCGAGGGCGTGGCCGAGGCGCTCGACGGCCCGCACCGCGCCACGCTGGTGCGGCAGCTGCGTGCGCAGTACACGATCGCGCTGGTGGACGAGTTCCAGGACACGGACGATCGCCAGTGGGGCATCTTCCAGCGCGTGTTCGGCCGCTCGGAGGAGACGGAGGAGGCGGGACTTTCGCCGGCGCTGTTCCTGATCGGCGATCCGAAACAGGCCATCTACGGGTTCCGCGGCGGCGATATCCACACCTACCTCAAGGCCAAGCGACAGGCCGACGCGGCGCCGGCGCTGGACCGCAACTTCCGCTCGCGCCCGGCCGTGCTGCACGCGATCGAAGCGCTGTATACCCATGCCGGCGAGCGTGCGTTCCTGGAAGAAGACATCGCCTTCGAACCGGTGCACCCGGGCAGCACCCGCAGCGACGACGACTTCCTGCGCGACGGCGCGCCCGCACCGGGCCTGACCGTGCGCGTGCTGCACAATCCCGACGGTGGCGCGCTCAAGGCCGATGCGTCGCGCCAGCAGGCCAGCGATGCCTGCGTGGCCGAGATCCACCGTATTCTCGACCAGGCGCGGCAGGGCCGCGCGCTGCTGCGTGGGCAGCCCGTGCAGCCGGGCGACATCGCCGTGCTGGTGCGCTCGCACAAGGAAGCCACCCGCATCCAGCAGGCGCTGGGCGCAGTGGGCATTCCCGCCGTGGCCGCCGGCAAGCAGAGCCTGTACGCCACCGACGAGGCCCACGAGCTGCGCCTGCTGCTGCTGGCGCTGCTGCAGCCCGCCGATGAAGGGCGCCTGCGTGCGGCGCTGTCCACCGTGCTGCTGGGCGAAGACGCGCAGGCCATCGATGCGATGGAACGCGAGGGCGAGTCGCAGCGCACCTTCCAGCTGCGCCTGCTGCTGTGGCGCGAGCGTTGGCAGCGCGGCGGCCCGTTCGCGGTGATCGCCGATCTGTGCGCCGAGCACGCCGAGCGTCTGCTTGGCCTGATCGATGGCGAGCGCCGCCTGACCAACTACCTGCAGCTGGGCGAACTGCTGCAGCAGGCGGCCGGGCACACCCTGGGCATGCATGGCCTGCTGGACTGGCTGCAGGTGCAGATGGCGCACGCCGACCAGAACGACGAGCAGCAGCTGCTGCGGCTCGAATCGGACGCGCGCCGCGTGCAGATCATCACCCTGCACAAGAGCAAGGGCCTGGAGTATCCCCTCGTGTTCCTGCCCTTCGTGGGTATCGATGGCGGCGGCAGCCGCGCCGATTCCAACTGCACCGTGCACGCCAACGGCCGCCGCGAGCTGCACTGGAAGCTGGACCGCGACGAGGCGTGGAACGCAGCGGTCGAGCGCGGCGCACTGGAGCAGAAGGCCGAAGATGCGCGCCTGCTGTATGTGGGGCTGACTCGTGCCGAACATGCGTTGTGGATCGCCGCCGGTGACCTCACCGGCCTGGCCAGGACGCGGCTGGCGCCGATGCTGTCGGACCTGGACGCGCTGCGTTCGCACCCGGCCATCGCCGTGGTCGAGGGCCCCGCCGAGCCGCGTCCGGCCCAGCTTGCCTTTGTTGCCGATGGCGAACTGCCGCCGGTGCGCGCGCTGACCCGGCGCGTTCCGCACGACTGGTGGGTGTACAGCTTCACCCAGCTGGCGCACGCCGACGCCGGGCACGCTACCGAGGCCGCCGCGACGGAAGTGCCGGCGCCCGCGGCAGATGAACCGACCGGCATCGACCCGGCGGTGGAGGCCGAGCAGGCCGGCGCGCCAGCGGCGGAACAGGCCGACCCCCGCTTCATGGGCAGCCGCTTCGGCAACGTGCTGCACGATGCACTGGAGAACACCGACTTCGCGTCTTGGGCGGGCTGGCAGCCCGGGCAACCGGCGTCGGAGGAACAGGCACAGGTGCTGCGCGATGCGCTGGCCCAGGAAGGCTATCCCGATGAGGACCTCGCCGCCGGCGTGGACGTGCTGACTGCGCTGGTCGGCCAGACCCTGACCGTGGCCCTGCCCGAGGGCGGTGCGCTGCACGCCGTGCCTGCCGACGCGCGCCGCGCTGAAATCGAGTTCCACTTCGCGATGCAGCCCACCGCCGTCCCGGCACTGCTCGACCTGCTGCATGCGCATGGCCTCGTGCGCGAGCGGCGCGGCTTCGGTACGCGGCGCCGTCTGGAAGGCCTGATGACCGGCAAGATCGACCTCACCTACGTGCGCGGAGGCCGCTGGTACGTGCTCGACTACAAGTCCAACCGCCTGCCCGGCTACGACCCGGCACGGCTGGCCACCGCCATGCAGCACAGCGAGTACGACCTGCAGGCACTGATCTACACCGTGGCGCTGCACCGGTGGCTGCGCTTCCGGCTGGGCGCGCAGTACGACCTTGCGCGCGACATGGGCGGCATCCGCTACCTGTTCTGCCGGGGGCTGGACGCCACCCGCGCCGACAGCCCCGGTGTGTACGCGCACCGTTTCGACCCGGCCCTGGTTGATGCGATGGATGCCCTGTTCGCCGGTGGCGAGCACGCGCAGGCACGCATGGCCGCACGCGCACGGGGGGACGCATGAGCCTGCTCGCCGCGCTTCACCACAGCACCGCGCTGCGCACGCTCGACCACGCGTTGGCGCGGAGCCTGCGCCGGCTGCGCCCGGACACACCCGATACCGTGCTTGCCGCAGCCGCGCTGGCCTCGCTGGCGGTGTCGCAGGGCCATGCCGGTTTCGACCCGCGCTGCCCGCAGCGGCTGGTGGAAACCCCCGCCGACTGGCCACCCGCAGAGGAATGGCTGGCGCAGCTGCGCGCCTCGCCGTGGGTGGATGTTCCCGACGCGGCCGATGGTGAGGCAGGCGATGTTCCGCTGGTACTGGAGAACGGCCTGCTCTATCTGCGCCGCTATCGCGAGTACGAACGACGTCTGGCCATCGGCCTGCAACGTGTCGCCTCGCAGCCGCAGGCCGCAGACGATCCGGCTGCGCTGGCGGCGCTGTTCGCCCAGCTGTTCCCGCAGGCACATGCGGGCATCGACCACCAGGCCCGTGCCGCCGCCGTCGCCCTGCGTCATTCGCTGGTGCTGGTTACCGGCGGCCCCGGCACCGGCAAGACCACCACCATCGCGCGGCTGCTGGTGCTGCTTGCCGCACAGGCCGTGCAGGCCGACCGACCGCTGCCGCGCGTGGCCCTGGCGGCACCCACCGGGCGCGCCGCCGAGCGCATGGCCGAAAGCCTGCGGCTGGCCGTGCAGCGCCTGCGCCTGGTCGGTATCGCGCCTTCGCTGTGCGATGCCATGCCCAGTACCGGCACCACGCTGCATCGCCTGCTCGGCGTGATTCCGGACTCGCCGCGCTTCCGCCACCACCGCGACAACCCGCTGCCGTTCGATGTGGTGGTGGTCGACGAAGCCTCCATGATCGACCTGCCGCTGATGACCAAGCTGGTCGACGCGGTGGCCTCCGGCACCCGGCTGGTGCTGCTCGGCGATCCCGATCAGCTGCCCTCGGTGGAAGCCGGCGATGTGCTCAGCGCGATCCTGCGTGCCAGCGGCGATGGCCTGGGCACCCAGGCTGACGATGCACAGGCACTGCGCACGCTGCTGGCACCGGCGGCGCTGCAACCACTGGCCGCCGCCATGCCATTCGCCGGCCGCCGCGTGCAGCTGCAGCGTGGCTACCGCCAGACCGATGCGCTCGACCTGGCACCGCTGGCGCATGCCGTGCGCGAGGGCGACAGTGCCACCGCGCTGGCGCTGCTGCGCGGCGGCGCGTTGGCCGGCGTGCACTTCCATGAAGACCAGGCCGATCCGCTGCAGCACCATCGCGAGCACCTGCTGGCGCACTGGCGCAGCCTGGGCGAGGCAGCCGATCCCGGCCAGGCGCTGGCCAACGCTGGCCGCATCCGCCTGCTCACCGCCGTGCGTGAAGGGCCGCAGGGCGCGCGCGGGCTCAACGCGCGCATCGAGGCGATGCTGGCGGGCGTGCCGCGCCCGGGCATGACCCCCGGCTACTTCCACGGCCGCCTGCTGCTGATCACCGAGAACAGCTATCGCCACCGTCTGTTCAACGGTGACATCGGCATCTGCCTGGGTGACCGCCACGGTGCGGTGATGGCCTGGTTCCCCGGCGATGCGGCCGACCAGCCGCGCGCCTTCCATCCCGGTGCGCTGCCGGCACACGAGAGCGCCTTCGCCATGACCGTGCACAAGGCGCAGGGCTCGGAATTCGACGAGGTCTGGCTGCAGCTGCCGCGCCGCGACAACCGCGTGCTCTCGCGCGAGCTGGTCTACACCGGCATGACCCGCGCACGCCACGCCCTGCATGTGCTGGGCAGCGTCGAGGTCATCCAGGCCGCGCTGGCCCGGCACGCCAGCCGCTTGTCGGGGCTGGCGATGCGGTTGCAGGCGGTGCCTTCAGATGCCGCCGCCGGGGAAGGCGAAACCGGCGATCTTCCGCTGCAGCGGCATCTGTTCTGACGCGTTGCCCCGGTGCTGGAAACCCATCCGGCTTGATGACGGCCGCAGCAGGGCTGCGGCCGTCACGCAGGCGCGTACTTACTCCGGGATCAGCGTGGTGCCATCGGGATACACGATGGCGCCGTCGCCACTGACGTCGAAGAAGCCCAGCCCGTGCCGGTGGGCCAGTTCCTGCACGCGGCCGTGCGCGTGCTCGGCAACCGAGTGCGCGAAGGCGGCGTAGATCACCTGCCGGCCGACGCTGTAGTCGGTGACCTGCGGGCGATCGTCCTCATCATCGGCGAGCGGTCCGTTCATCGGCGGATACTCGGCAATGATGTCCGCGTACCACGCCTGCAGCGCCGGTGCGCTGACGGCTGCGTCGTCGTAATCGTGGTCTTCGTCCCACTCGGCCTGGCGCTCGAACCAGGCGACGAAGGTGGCCGCGTCGCGCGGGGCGGCAGCGGCGTCGAAAACCATCACGTCATAACTCATGGTGCTTCCTTCACATGGGGAGTTCGCGGGCGCTTGTGCGCCACCACGCAAGCCTAGCCGACGGCGGCGTGCGTGCCCACCGTGGGCCGCTGACGCAGCGGCCGCTGGTTGATGCGTGCTGCTGCCGTCTTCACAGTCGCCGCGTCTTCACAGATGCACATGTGCTGAAATGCGCACTTCACAGGTGCGCTGCATCACAAATGATGACAGGGCCTCGCGATGCAGCTACCCAAAGCCGATCCAGTATCGCGGCGGATCTGCCGATAAAGAAGCGCCCTGCAACGATCTGACAAGTATCTGCAACGCGTCGCCAAATCTGCGAACGCCGCTCCGGTTACACCGGTACTCAAGGAACTGCGATGTCGTTTTCGACGCATTCGCAGGGGGGATCCCGCGTAGTCGCGCATGCCCGGACGCGCCATCGGCCGCCCGTGAGCGGGGTCCGTCGATACACCGGCCCGGCTTATCAGCAGAAGGAAGCGGCAATTCTATGGACGTGATCGAGCGTGGATTGAACCTCCCCGACAGCAGCGCGACGCCCGGTGCAGGGTACGTGGACGGGGCCGACGATGGGGACGGCCATCTGCTGGCGTGGAGCCTGGCCCTGCTGACCCGCATGCGGCACTGCAGTTGCCATGCGGCGCTGGGCGACAGCATGGGCGGTAGCCGTGATGACGTTCTGGCGCGTGCGCGTATCCGGCCGCAGGGCGCTGCGGCATCGCGGCTGGTCGAGCGCGCCCGCGACTGGATCGAACGCCACATCGACGACGAAGACCTGTCGGTGGATCGCCTTGCCTTCGCGCTGAACATGTCGCGCACCAGCCTGCACCGCAAGCTGGTGGCAAGCATCGGCCATCCGCCGGGGGAGTTGATCCGGCTGGTGCGCCTGCAGTTGGCGCACCGGCTGCTGCGCGACGGCGAGGGCAACGTATCGGAGGTGGCCTACGCGGTGGGCTTTGTAAGCCTGTCCGGTTTCAGCCGCGCCTATCGCCACCACTACGGTGAACCGCCCTCCAGCATGCGCGGCGGCTGCTGCGCGCGCCCGGCGCCACGCCGCGCCGTTGCAACGGACGGTTGAGCTGCCGCAACGCCGCGCCGCGCACGCGCGCGGCCGTACCGCTATCAATAACCCCGTGGCCCCGCGCTGTTGTATCCGCATCACCGTGGTGGGCAGCGCGCCACGACCAGGAGCAGAGGCGAAATGAGCCGGACCATGTCGTTCCACACATTGATCGAAGCGCTGGCCGGGGCCGTCATCGAGGCCCAGGACAGCGTGGAGATGCACCAGATTTCCCATCTGCGCCATTACTTCGATGAAGACAACCGGCCCAGGAGCGTCACCATCCGCCTGCCCTCGCTGCACCCGCAGGCCGAGGAAGGCGATGAAGACCTGTACCGCGCACCGCTGTTGCCGCTGGTCTCCACCAACACCCTGCGCATCCGGGAAGTGGAGATCAGCTTCGACGCGGATCTCGCGGACCTGGGCCATGAGGATCCGGAGGTGCCTGCGCCGGGCGCGACGGAGGCCTGGGAGTCGCCGCGGCCGGCGGCGCGACACGTTGGACTGGATACCGGCCGTGGCAAGGGCGTGGGCAACGTACACGTGCAGTTGCGTGTGGAAGGAACCGAACCGACTGATGGCGCGGCGCGGTTGATCAACCACCTGGCGCAGTGCCAGGGGGTGTTCAAGACCATCAAAGCCACTTGATCCCACCGCCAACCAACAGGAGTAATACGCAATGAGCGACCTGGTCAATATTTCCAGCCAGTTCAAGGGCCTGCCGATGGGCGATCTCATCGGCGGCCCGCTGACCGCCGCCTGCGATTCGCAGATCAAACTCGCCCAGGCCACCGCCAGCTTCATCCGCTCTGTCGGCTTCCTGCCGCCGGACCCGGCCAACACCGATCCCAACGCGGTGGGCGCCACCCGCACCGCGCTGTTCCGCTTCAAGCGTCCGGTGGACAACCTGGACCCGGCCACCAAGGCCGCCCAGCCGTTCGCCGAAGAAGAAGTGGAACTGGAAGTGCCGCTGCTGGCGATCGTCAAGGTGCCCAACCTGAGCATCCAGAAAGTGGACATCAACTTCGAGATGGAAGTGAAGTCCTCGTTCTCGACCAAGGAATCCAGCGACTACGCGGCCAGCATGCAGGCCGAGATGAAGGTCGGCTGGGGCATCTTCTCGGCGAAGGTGAACATCCAGGGCTCGGTGGCCGCGCACAAGGAAACCGCGCGTACCTCGGACAACTCGGCCAAGTACACGGTGTCGGTGCTGGCCGAGGATCGTGGCATGCCTGAAGGCCTGGCCCGGGTGATGGACATCCTGCAGACCGCGTCGGCACCGCGCAAGGTGGGCGCGCCGGTTCCGGTGTGAGGCCGTCGTCGCCTCCCATCGCAGCGTCATGGCCCGTCGTGTCGCGATGACGCGGCGGGTCCGTCTGTTCCATCGCAGTGGAGTCCTTCATGTTCGACCTCAACGACGTCAAGTTCGTCAAACGCATCGTGGTGGGCAGCAACAACCCCACCCAGATGCTCACCGACGATGACCTGGCCAGCGCCCAGAACCTGCTCAACCGCTGCCTGAGCGACACCCCCAAGGGGGCCATCCTCGGCATCGAGCGCAGCTTCACCATCCTGCAGATCGGCGAGCACCAGGTGGTGCTGCAGTGGCTGGCCTACCACGTGGGTTTCCCGCGCAAACCGATCTGGATGGTCGACTGACCCGACCTGGAGCACGCGCATGGCCGACCACCGGCTGGATGATCTGATCGAGACACTGGCCCATGCCCTGGCCCGCACCCGCGGCCGCTGCGCGCGCCAGCACCTGCACCGCCTGCAGCAACGCTGGGGCGCACGCGGCCTGGACGTGGCGACGCTGGTTGATGGGCAGTGGGAACGACGCACGCTGCCGCTGGCCGAGCTGGTCAAACCGCGCGGCATCATGGCGATGGCACTGGAAGTCCAGATCGACTGCCGCATCGAAGAACTGCGCGGCACACGCGGGCAGCCGCCCAGGCTGGCTCTGTGCCCGTGCAGCGACCGGGCCGACCACCGCCTCACCATCTGCCTGCAGGGCGGCAACCCGATGCACGGGCAACTGCTGCTGGACGGGCAACCGCTGCGGACCTTCAGCGTGCCCCTCGACACCGGCGGGGCGGCCTGACCGTGGCCCGCCGCGACCGCGTGCGCCTGCTGCTTTCCGCCGACGACACCGAGCAGGTGCAGCAGTGGCTCGGCCCGCTGCTGGCGCGCCGGCGTGCCGCCGCACGGCGCCGTCGCCAGCGCCTGCTGGCCACCTTGTGGCTGACCGCGCTGGCGGTGGCGCTGCTGACCCGCGGCTTCTGAGCCGCCGTCCCTTCACCCTGGAGCACCTGATGAACACAGTTCTTTCCCCGCGGTCGTGGGGCCTGCTGGCACTGCTGGCTCCCGCGCTGGTCACGGCGCAATCGGCCTCGAGTCCACCGCTGGCCTGGGTCGGCACCGACCTGGTGGAGGGGCGGCCGTCGTCGGTGCGCTTCACCGCGGCCGATGCCACCGCGCCGGCGTTGATCGCGTTCGGTGCCGGGCGCGCGTGTCGTCTCGAGGCACGCTTCATCACCCATGACGGCAACCAGTTCCACTACGACGTGACGGCCGGCAACGGCGGCTGGTGCAACAGGTTCCAGCCGGGACGCGTAGTGCTGGTGGTCGACGGCAGGAAGGCGACGCTGCAGGTGCGAACCCAGGGCGCACCCCTGCAGGTGGCGATGTGGCCGGTAGGCGATGCCGCGCGTACGCCACCGCTGCGCGGTACGTGGACCGGCCTGGCCAACCCCGCCGATCCGGACGCGTCGCTGGCGTCGCTGCAGCTGGCCGACCGCGATCCGGGCGACACCGGCAGCCGCCTGGTCTTCGGCAGCCCGGACAGTTGCCGGCTCAGCCTGCGCTACGAAGGCGCCACCCGCGCCGGCGCCTGGTACGCACCGTTGCCGGGCAACGGCGGCGCCCGCTGCGATCGCCTGCTGGATCAGTGGGTGGTGGTGCGCGAGGCCGGGGATGCCGCCATTGTCCACATCGAACCGACGCCCGGCGACTGTGCGGAGGGCTGCCGCTGGACGCGGTCGTCGCGTTGATGTCGCCGGCAGCCACGGTCGTGGACGACCGTGGCTGCCCGCAGGTCATCACAGGTGCGCGTAGCTGCCGCAGTCGTACATGCGCCATTCTGCGGCGCGCCGCCTGATCAGGCCCTGCATCACCTTGCCCTGCGAGCGGTTCCAGGCCATCCACGCGGCCTGCAGGGTTGCATAGGACGCCGGGGCCTGCGGGCGGTTGATCATCTGCACCACCGAGGACGCCTTGAAGCTGCCGCCGCCGATGTTGAAGCACAGGATGGTCAACGCATCGAACTGGCACTGGGTCAGCGTCGCGCCGATGCAGCCGCGCACGGTCGTCTCGAAGGGCGCCAGATCCTGGCGCAGCAATGCCTCCGCTTCCTCCAGCGTGATCACCCTGCCGAGCGTCTTCCATTCGGTCGCCACGATCAGATGGCCGTAGCCGACGGTGGCGCCGGGCACCCAGGCGGTGATCGGTTTGCCGGTCTGGTCGTCATAGGGGTGCAGGCGCTGGCCTTCCGCCTGCTTGAGCCAGTCGATTCCCTGCTGGCTGAGTGTCATGGTGTTCATCGTGGTTCCTCGTGTGGTCTGGGCGCATCCAGGGTGGGTCGCCACGCCGGGTGGCGCGGGCTCATGTGCGGTCGGGAAATTTGAAACCGATGTAAGTGCCCGAGCTCAGGCCCATCAGCCCCAGCAACGTCGGGCTCAGCTCGGGCATGCTCAGCTTGTTGTAGACATCGGCGATGAAGATCACGCCGAGGATCAAGGTGAACGCGAAGATCTGGAAACGGTCGAAGCGGTAGCCCTGCGCGTCCGAGAGCAGGTCGTGCAGCAGCCCCTGCGAGCGGGCCAACGGTGGTATCGGTGCCTGCGCTGTCGCGGGCGCGTCGGCTGCAGGATCGGTGGGCGGTGCGGAACGCCGCTGCGCGCTGCCGGCATCGATCATCGCCTCGCTGAGCGCGGTGCCGGCGCTGATGCCGAGCAGGGCCAGCAGTGAGGGATGGATGGTGTCGGTGGCATCGGTGACCAGCCAGATCGCGGTGTAGGACACGTAGATCAGGAAGAACCACACGGCCATCTGGAAGCGCCCGAGGTCGTAGGGCTGGTGCGGGCCGGGGCCTGGTTTGCGGATGATGCTGGTGGTGCGCGCCAGGTGCACGAAGATCGCCAGCATGAGCACCACCAGGACAAGCGCGATGGTGCCGTACACCGGCGAGATCACGGTCAGCAGCACGCGCTGGCTGCCATCGTGGTGGGTGTCGAACGGCGCGCCGTCCACCCGCCCCACGCTGAAGGTCACCGGGCGGCGCAGCCCGGCCGGTGAACCGAGCAGATCCATCCATACCGCGCGGTTGTCGTCGGAGATGCGCAGGTGGAACAGCAGCCGCCCGTGCGCCAGGTCGATCGCCTCGGGTGCGTTGCCGGGCAGGGCGCGCCCATCGATGTAGGGCACCAGTTGGCGCGGGTCGTTGTGGATGGCCCACGCGGCCAGATTCTCCACGTGTACCTCCACGGTGTAGTCCAGCTCCAGGTGACCGTGCAGGCGGGTGACGCGCGGCAGGTCGTCGGCATGGGCCGGCGCGGCAGGGGCGCACAGGCCGAGCAGTACCGCGCACAACAGCGCCACGATGCGCACCAGCGCCATCCGCACAAAGGCACGCCGCTGGCGCGCGGCATCGAGGGCGGCGGCGGACGTCGGCTCAGCAGGCAATGGCATCGCAGCACTCCTTGCGGAAACGGATTCGGCGCGTCTGGCGCGCGACTGCACAGATATAGGGCGCCGCCCGGCGCGGTGCCGGTCGTGCTGTTTCAGGGATTTGCCGCGTCGTTCCAGCGGCGTGCGCGGCGTGCCGCCGGCGTGCCCACCGTTGGCGCGGCCCGCGTGGCGGCGGCATCGGACAGGGTGACCACGCTGGCCGCGCTGTACGGAAACACGCCCAGGTCGGACACCTCGTCCGGCCCGGATTCGGGGAACACCTGGCGGCGTCGCCCGGCGATGATGCGTTCGACGGTGATCTGGTCGGCCATCGCGCCCATCCGCAGCGGCTGGGTGAACACTTCCACGGTGATGCCCAGCCGACCGTAGCCCTGTACCGGTTGGGCGAACACCAGTTCCACCGAGCGCCCCGGATCGATGATGTGCCAGCCGGAAGCCTCCGCGCCGAAGGCGAAGCGCGCGCTGCGGCCGTCGCGTGCCGCTTCCAGGTGGAAGGGACGCAGGCCGATCGGCAGTGCGCCGGGCGTTTCCTGCAGCAAGGTGTTCTGCAGCCACGGCGCCTGCATGCCCTCGGCCAGCGCCAAGCCGACCTGCACATCCAGCACCGCAAAGCTCAGCTCGCCGACATTGCTGATGGTGATGGTGTGGCGGGTATCGATGCCGGTGGTGTCCTCGGCGTCCAGTTCGCTGCCGATCGACAGCGAGGCCAGCGCGCGCTGGTGCTCCCACAACACCGGCCGCGCCGACAACCACGCATCGAGCGCGATCACAAAGGAGACGCCGGCGATGGTCAGCGGCAGCGCCTGTTCGGCGACCAGATGCAGCAGCCGCAGCAGCCGGGCACGCCAGGCCGACGGCGTGCGCGCGCGTTGCCCGGAACGCGGGGGCGCACGGCGCGGTGCGCCCCCGCTCATGCGCTGGCGTCGGGCAGGAGGTGGGCATCCACCCCGAGGATCATCCGATAGCCCTCGAATGCAGCCGCATCGGCATGGATCGTGCTGACCTCGTGCCACCACGGCGAGCGCGTATCCGGCTGGAAGATGCCTTCGCCTTCGGCCAGCGTGCGTTCCAGGTGGACCGGGCCGGTCGGACCGCGTCGCACCCGCGACACCCCGCCGTGGATGCCGCGCCGGCGCACCACCAGCGCCGACACGATGAAGTCCGCCCCGTCCTGGTGGATGCCTTCGGGGGCGGGCTCGGTGCCGCCGGCGATACCGGCAACCGTCAGCATCTGGTGCACCACCAGCCGCAGCCGGGTGGCGGCGCGGCGTGCATGCACGGTTTCGGCCACGCAGGCGAGCAGCCGCTGCAGGCCCGGATGGTTGCTCAGCGCGGGCGACAGCGGTGCGAACTGGCGGCGCGCGATACGATCGGCGGTGCCGGGTTGCTCGAAGCCGGTCTCGTCCAGGGGCTGCAGCCACCAGCTGCCGTCCACCCGGCGTTCGGCGTGGTAGGCGCGCATCGCACGTCGCCGGTGCGGCGCGATGCGGCGCAACGCATCGGCCAGGATGCCCGGCAGTCCGTCCAGCAGCGCCGGCCACGCCGGATGGGCGGCATCCCCATCGCAGGCATCGAGCAGCGCGCGCTGCGGCGCGGCCAGGATGCAGCGGTAGCGCTGCAGGACGCGCCGCCGCCGCACCTGGACGTCGTAGGGGTCCCAGCACAGGCTGTCGGCATGGCGGGCCACCTCATCCAGAAACGAGGCCGGCAGGCCGAGCGTGTCCAGGGTGAACAGCTGCGGACCTGGCGCCGCCGGCAAGGGGGCGGCCAGGCAATGCACCGCGTGCAGCGGTGGCGAAGGGGTGAGCGGGGCGGCGTGCATGCGCAGGTCTCCGGAAAGAGTCGCATCGCAGGCAGCGCGGTGCCCGATGCACCTGCTGTATAGCCACGCCGGCGCGGCGGCGGCGGGCAGGGTGTTGCACGGCGTTGTCGGCGTCTGCCAACCCGCGCCGGTGGCTCAGCGCGCGGCCGGTACCGCGTCGGCGGCGGGCTCGGCCGGCACGGGCACGCGTTCCGGGAACAGCCCGTAGCGCAGGCCCAGCACCCCCATCAACGCCTCGTCGCGCGCCTTGCCCGGGTCCACCGTCTGCACGCGCTTGAGCGAGGCATCCAGGCGCGCCTGCAGGCCTTCCGGCGCCGGCAGCGGCCGCCGCTGCGCGACCTGCGCGCGGTAGTGCGCGGCCACGTCGTCCAGGATCGCCTCGATTGCCTGTGCGCTGGCCTCGGGCAGGCCATGCCGGGCGCGGCGCAGCTGCAGGATGTTCAGGCCGATGCGCGCTTCGGTGAGCATGTCCACCGAGGCGATGTCGCTGCCCTCCGGGGTGGCGGCCAGGCGCGGAGCGAGCAGGCCCAGCAGGTCCAGCATGCGCGCGGCGAACTGCTGGCGGTCCTGCTGGCCGCGGCCTTCGGCGGCTTCGGCCAGCGTGCTCCAGCCCTGGCGGACCAGCCGCCGTGCGGTCCATTCGGCACCGACGGAGCGGAACAGGCGGGTCATCACCACCGCGAAACCAATGCCGATGAACATCGCCACCGAAGAGTTGATGAAGCTCTGGATGTTGGCGTTGTAGGTGTTCTGCACATTGAGCAGCGCCACCAGGTTGACCGTCAGCGGCAGCCCGATCAGGGCCGTCTGCGGCCGGTGCAGCAGCAGCCCCAGCGGCAGGAAGATCACCGCCAGCACCAGGGCCAGGCTGCCGAAGTCGTGCACCGCCGGGAAGATGCCGAACAGGTACACGCCGGCCACCAGGCTGGCCACGATCGCCCACAGCAGGAAGGACAGCATGCTCGGCGCGGGGTCGTCCTGCGCGGCGAAGAAGGCGGCGGCTACCGCAGCCATCATCGCGCCGTTGCCACCGCCCTCCCAGCCCAGGCCGATCCACAGGGCGCAGTAGGTCATCAGCGCCACGCCGGCGCTGGCGGCCGAGAACAGCGCCATGCCGTAATCAACATGGCGCGCATCGCCCCCGCGCCTGGCACGGATGCGGTAGTGGGTGGCATCGCGCGGCGCGGTGCCCTCTTCGATGGCCTGCTGCAGCGACGTGCAGTCCTGCCACAGGTCCACCAGCTCCTCCAGGCGCAGCAGCAGGGTGACCAGCAGCAGGTGGTCCAGTTCGCCGTCCACGGCCGGCTTCAGCGCACGGATGCGCTCGCGCAGCGCCGCATACCCGCTGGCGCTGGAGCGCCCCGGGTGTTCCAGCCACTGCGCGATGTCGTCCACCAGTGGTTCCAGGCCCGGCGGCAGCGCGCGTCCGCCGGCGCGCAACGCCCCCAGCCGGTCGGCGATGGACGACAGCACCGGCAGCATCAGCAGCATGCGCTCGCGCAGGCGCTCCATCGACACCGCAGCCCCCGCGTGGCGCGGGTCATCGCGGCGCAGGAACTCGATCAGCGCCTCGAACTGCACCAGGTCGGCCGCCAGCCGGTTGCGCGGCGCGTGCGCGTGGCCACGGGTGAGGATCTGGCGGCACCACTGCGCCGCATCGCCCATCCAGTTGCCGATCCGCGAGCGCAGCATCGGCCGCACCGACGTCGGGAAGAACAGCGAGGCGAACAGCACCGCCACCACCGTGCCCAGGATGATTTCCTCGCTGCGCGCCACCACCGTGTCGAAGATGGTGTCCGGCGAGGTCACCGCCGGAAAACCGATGAACGCGGTGGTGTAGCCGGCCAGCAGGAACGCGTAGCCGCGCGGGCCCCGGTTGAGCAGGGCGATGAATAGGCACGCCGACAACCACAGCGACATCGCCGCGCTCAGCAGCAGCGGCGTCTCCACCAGGTGCGGCAGCATCCACAGCGTGGCCGCGCCGGCAATCAGCGTGCCAACGATGCGGTACACGCCCTTGGCACGCGTTGGCCCCAGCATCGGCTGGGTCACGATGTATACCGTGGCCATCGCCCAGTACGGGCGCGACAGGTTGCCGGCCAGCCCGATGTACAGCGCGGCGAGCGCGGCCAGGAAGGTCTTCACCGAGAACAGCCACGCCTGGCGGTCGAGCAGCAGCATGGCTCAGGGCGCCGCCGGGGCGGCGACGGCGTCGGCATTCCAGCCGCCGCCCAGCAC
Source organism: Stenotrophomonas sp. LGBM10 (assembly GCF_046736075.1). Taxonomy (GTDB): domain Bacteria; phylum Pseudomonadota; class Gammaproteobacteria; order Xanthomonadales; family Xanthomonadaceae; genus Stenotrophomonas. The sequence continues at coordinate 2,254,840 of NZ_CP177163.1, read as the reverse complement.
CAGGAACACCTGGATCTGGTCGCGCGAGACCTGCGCCTGCGCATTGGCCAGGGTGGCATCGGCCGAGACCAGCGTGCGGTCCGCATCCAGGCTGGCCAGGTAGGGCGTGCGCCCGCCCTGGTAGAGGCGGCGGTTCTGGCTGGCGGCCAGTTCGGCCTGCTGCTGCGCCACCTGCAGCGACTGCAGGCGCTGCAGGTCCTGTGCGTAGCGGCTGAGCGCGGTCTGGGTTTCGCGCAACGCCTGCAGCACGCTGTGGTCGAACTCGGCCAGCGCCGCATCGGCACCGGCTTCGGTGGCGTGGATGCGGGCATGCGTGCCCGACGACGGCAGGGTCCAGGAAATCAACGGGCCGATCGACCACTGCTGGGTCAACGGCGTGCCGAAATCCTCGAGCAGGCCGGCGGCGCCGACCGACGCGCCCAGGCGGATGTCCGGGTACAGCTCGGCGGTGGCGACGCCGATCCGCGCGGTGGCCGCAGCCAGCCGGCGCTCGGCCTGGCGGATGTCGGGCCGGCGCTGCAGCAGGGCGCGGCCATCGCCCACCGGCAACGGCTGGGCCAGGGTGGGGGCATGGCTGCAGTCGCTCACGCCCGCCGGGAGCTGGCCCGGGGTCTGGCCGAGCAGGGCGGCCAACTGGTACTCCGAGGCCTGGCGGTGCGCGCGCAGCGGTGGCAGCGCCGCCTCCAGCATCGCGACCTGTGCGTTGGCACGGGCCAGCTCCGGCGGTGTACCGCGGCCGGCGGCGATCAGGCGCTGGGTCACCGCGCGGCTGCGCTGCTGCAGCTGCAGCGAGTGCTCGGCCACGTGCAGCTCATGGTTGGCATGGCAGATCTCGACATAGCTGCCGGCCACCTGCGCCACCAGCGAGACGCGCGCCAGGTCCAACGCTGCTGCGGTGGCCTGTTCGTCGGCGTGCGCGGCCTCGGCGGCGCGCTTGAGCTTGCCGAACAGGTCGAACTGGTAGGACACCGCGAATTTGCCGTCGGCCAGGTTGATCGGCGGCAGTTCGTGTTCCAGCAGGAACGATTCGGCGGACAGCTGCGCGCGGCTCACGCCGGCCTCGGCCTCGTACTCGATGCCCCCGGCGTCCAGCGCCTGCTCGTACACGGCAGCGGCACGGCGCAGGTTGGCCGTGGCGACCTTCAGCTCGACGTTGTCGCGCAGTGCCTGCTGCACCAGCGCGTTGAGCGTGGTGTCCTGGTACAGCTCCCACCAGCGTGCCGGCAGTTCGGCGCCCGGCGCCACCTGCGGGTTGCCGGTGTCCAGGAAGGCGGCATTGGCCTCCGGCCGCTGGAACGCCGCGCCGGCCGGTACGGCGTAGTCGGGGCCGACCGTGCGGCACGCCGCCAGGCCGGTCAGCGCCAGCGCGAATGCGACGCGGTGGAGGGCAGGGCGCTTCACAGTGCCGCCTGTGCCGGGTGTGCGGCAGGGGCGGCCGTGTCCGTCTCCGGCTGGATGGTCACCGTGGCGGTGCGCCCGGCGATCAGGTTCACGCCGGCCGGCACGCGGTCGATATGGATGCGCACCGGAATGCGCTGGGCCAGGCGCACCCAGTCGAAGGCCGGGGTCACGTTCGGCAGCAGGCTGCTGCCTTCGCTGCGGTAACGGTCCTCGATGCCGGCGGCGATGCTCTGCACATGGCCCTGCAGGGGCTGGGCTTCGCCCATCAGGCGGATGTCGACCTTCTGCCCGGCATGCACGCCGCGCAGGCGGGTTTCCTCGAAGTAGCCATCAACGCGGAACGAGCCGGTGTCCAGCACCGCCATCACCGGCCGCCCGGCGGTCACGTAGTCGCCGGCCCGCACGGTGCGGTCGTTGACGTGACCGTCGCTGGGGCTGCGCACCTCGGTACGGGCCAGGTTGAGCCGGGCCAGGTCCACGGCGGCCTGTGCGGTGGCCATCGACGCCTGCGCGGCCTGCAGCTTGGCGCGGCGCACTTCGGCGTCCTCGGCGGCCACCAGGTCGGCCAGGCTGCGGTCGCGGGCGATCTCGCGGCGCAGCTGCTCCAGCGTCGCGCGGCGTTCGCCGAGCGCGGCCTGGGCCTGTTCCAGCGCGATCTGGTAGCGCGCCCGGTCCACCACGAACAACACCTCGCCACGCTTCACCGGCTGGTTGTCGGCCACCTTCACCGCTTCCACCAGCCCGGACACGTCCGGGGCCACCTGCACCACATCCGCGCTGACGTGCGCATCGCGCGTCCACGGCTCATCCATGTAGTACGACCACAGATGGCGCAGCACCAGCACGGCGGCGAGCACTGCCACGAGGGTCAGCACGACCGGGAAAGCACGCTTGAGGGTCTTGTTCACGATTGCATCCAACGCATCAGGGAAAACAACCCGCCGAGCACGATCACGTACACGGCCAGGTTGAACAGGGCGGGGTGCCAGATGTGGCGGTAGGCGCCGGTGCGCTGCAGAACCAGGCGCAGCCCGCTCTTGAGCAGGTAGGCCAGCAGCATCAGCCCGAGCAGGGTCGGGACGAACACACCATAGAGACTGAATTCACCGTACATCGAGGCAAGGGATTCGCAGGGAGAGCGGAAAGGGGATCGCCCGGCGTCGCAGGACGGCACCGGGCGGCACAACGGGGGAAGCGGCTTACGTCACGCGTTCGGCGGCATCGGCCAGCAGCTGCCAGAGCTTCAGCACGGTGCGCAGTTCGTCCATCGACAGCGCGCCGAACACGTCCTCGCGCAACCCGATCAACTGCGACTCCAGCTCGCTGACCAGGGCCTCGCCCTTGTCGGTGAGCCACAGCAGGTTGGCGCGGCGGTCGCTGGCATCGCATTCGCGGCGCACCAGCTCGCTGGCCGCCAGTTTGTCCAGCAGACGCACCAGCGACGGGCCTTCCATGCCCAGTTGCTGGGCCAGCGTCACCTGGCGGATACCCCCGCCGGCACGGCCGATCATCAGCAGCGGCATGGTGCACGCCGCCGAAATGCCATAGCTGCCCAGGGCCTGGTCGGCCAGGCGCTGCCACTGCCGCCCTGCGTAGAGCAGGCCGGAGCTGAGCTGCATCTGCAGCTGGGTACGTTCGTCGAGGGTGCGTTTCATGGCAGATAGATAGGATACTACTAATTTCCATCCTATCAATAGCCCTGGCCCAACCGCCGCCCAACGGCAGCCCACCGGAACCGGGCTCCGGCGGCATGGCGGGGGACGCCCGAGGGGTCTCTCGGGTACGATGCTCGCCCCCCTTCGGGTGCTGTATGTAATGAGCGAAAAAGACAACGACGCCACCCCGGTCACCCAGGCCGATGCCGAATCGGCCGTGCGCACGCTGCTGCGCTGGGCCGGTGAAGACCCCACCCGCGAAGGCCTGCTGGATACCCCGCGGCGTGTCGCCGAGGCGTATGGCGACTGGTTCAGCGGCTACCGCGACGACCCGCGCGCCTACATGGAGCGCACCTTCGAGGAAGTGGCCGGCTACGACGAACTGATCGTGCTGCGCGACATCGAGTACGAAAGCCACTGCGAACACCACATGGCGCCGATCATCGGCCGCGTGCACGTCGGCTACCTGCCGGCCGGAAAGGTGGTGGGCATCAGCAAGCTGGCCCGCGTGGTCGAGGCGTATGCGCGCCGCTTCCAGGTCCAGGAAAAGATGACCGCGCAGATCGCCCAGTGCATCCAGGAGGTGCTGCAGCCGGTCGGCGTGGGCGTGGTGGTGGAAGGTGCGCACGAGTGCATGACCACCCGCGGCATCCACAAGCGCGGCGTCAGCATGGTCACCTCCAAGATGCTGGGCAGCTTCCGCGAGGACGCACGCACCCGCGCCGAGTTCCTGCGTTTCATCGAAGTGGGCGGCAAGCGCTGAACCTGCCGCGTGCCCGGCACCCCGGTGCCGGGCCGGTACCCTTCCTGCTGCGCGGCGTCTGGCTGCGCGGTGTTCTTCCGGATGTCCTGGCTGCATGAAGCACCGCGAACGCATCACCCGTTACCGCGCCCTGCGCGAACAGCCCCAGTGGAAGCTGCTGGCCGCCGCCAACGCCCCGGAGATCATCGGCCTGCTGCAGAGCCTGCTGATGGACGGCGAACGCACCCTGCCGGCGGCCGCGCTGCATGAACGCCTGCAGCGCGCACTGGACCAGCTCAATGGCGAGGAGCTGTCGCGTGAGCTGCCGCGTACCGCCCAGGCGTATATCGCCCATTGGTTGGCCCAGGGCTGGCTGGAGCGGCGTCTGCCCGACGGCGCCGACCAGGAGCAGTACGAACTGTCCACCCAGGCGCTGCAGGCGATCCGCTTCGCCGACAGCCTGGAACAAAGCCGCGTGGCGGCGACCGAAAGCCGCCTGGCGCTGGTGATCGAGCAGCTTTCGCAGCTGGCCGCCCAGACCGAATCCAATCCGGACGCGCGCCTGTCGGCGCTGCGCGACGAGCGCGACCGCATCGATGCGGAGATCGCCCGGGTGGGCGAGGGCCGGGTGGTGGCGCTGGATGGCAAGCGCGCGCTGGAACGTGCGCGCCAGATCATCGGCCTGGCCGATGACCTCACCGAAGACTTCCGTCGTGTCCGCGACGATTTCGAGCGCCTCAACCGCGAGTTCCGCGAGCGCATCATCGACGATGAAAGCGAGCGCGGCGACGTGCTCTCCAAGCTGTTCGAGGGCGTGGATGTGATCGGCGACAGCGACGCCGGGCGCAGCTTCCAGGCGTTCTGGCGCCTGCTCAATGATGCCGAGCAGAGCGCCCAGCTCGATGCCGCGCTGGAAGCGGTGCTGGCGCGCGGCTTCGCGCGCAAGCTGGACCGCAACGAGCGCGCCTTCCTGCGCGGCTTCACCGGCACCATGCTCGACCGCGGTGGCCAGGTCCACGATGTGCTGCAGCACTTTGCGCGCAGCCTGCGCGGGTTCGTGCAGAGCCGTGGCTACCTGGAGCAGCGCCGTCTCAACCAGCTGCTCAAGCAGGCGCAGTCGGAGGCCCTGGCGCTGCGCGACGATTTCGCCGCCCAGCGTCCGATCGGCCGCGATCTGCAGCTCACCACCAGCCGCCTGCGCTCGTGGTCGCAGTGGAAGCTGCACGACCCACGCAGCGCGCAGGTGGACGGCAGCGTGCTGCGCAACGACGCGGCCAGCATCAGCCTGGAAAGCGTCGGCGACCTGGTGGCGTCGTCGGAAATCGACTTCCGCACCCTGCGCCGCGATCTGCACGAGCTGCTCGGCGCGCAACCCAAGTTGAGCATCGCCCAGGCCCTGTCGCAGCGCGAGGCGCCGCAGGGGCTGGGCAGCGTGATCGGCTACCTGTCGCTGGGCACCCGCCACGGCACCGTGGTGCACGGCGAACAGGAAACCGCCCATTGGCGTGGCGGCGATGGACAGTGGCGACGTGCCCGCATCCCGCTGGTTTGGTTCACCCAGGAGAAACGCCATGAACTGGCATGAAGATTCCCATGACGTCGCCCCCATCGACGGGGCTGCTGACGATCACGATGCCGAGCCGGTCGTCGTAACGCCGCTGGCGCGGCGCAGCAATGACGTGTTCTACATGGGCGACACCGGGCGGCTGCCGCTGGATGGGCGCCGCGCGCTGTGCCAGCTGCTGATCGGCCCGAGCATCGACCAGCTGCGCCACGCCAAGCTGTGGCCGGCGCTGATCCGCAACGAGGCGGCCATCCGCTCGGCGCTGTCCGACCTGTTCCTGGAACTGGTGCTGGATCGCGACAGCGGCGTGGCCTTCACCCGCCAGGCCGACACCGAGGACATCGACGCGCCGGTGCTGCTGCGCAGCTCGCCGTTGACCTTCATCGACTCGGTGCTGCTGCTGTACCTGCGCCAGCAGCTGGCCGAGGCCGATGCGCGCGGCAACCGCGCGGTGGTGGCCGACAACGAGATGGCCGAGGCACTGGCCATCTACGAGAAGAACCTGTCCACCGATCGCGCCGGCTTCAATCGACGCGTGGCCGCCGCCGTGCAGAAGATGAAAGAGAACCACATCCTGACCCGCCTCGCCGGCCAGGACGACCGCCATGAAGTGTCGCCGGCGCTGAAGCTGCTGTTCTCCGCCGAAGACGTGTCCGCACTGTCCAGCGTCTACCGCCAGTTGCGCGACACCCCAGCTGCAAAAGCCTGAACGGACCCCCGATAACGCATGGCCATCTCCAAGCACACCCCCGCCCTGTTCAACGACGGGCTGCCTGATCCGCGGCTGCAGCAGTTCCGCATGCGCCGCCTGCAGGTACACAACTGGGGCACCTTCAACGGCCTGACCGAGGTGCCGATCGCCGAGCGTGGCTTCCTGTTCGTGGGCCGGTCCGGTTCGGGCAAGTCGACCCTGCTCGATGCCATGTCGGCGATGCTGGTGCCGCCGTCCATCGTCGACTTCAACGCCGCCGCGCGTGAAGCCGAGCGCAGCGGTCGCGACCGCAACCTGGTGTCCTACGTGCGTGGCGCGTGGGCCGACCAGCAGGACCGCGGCACCGGCGAAATCGCCACCCAGTACCTGCGCAAGGGCGCCACCTGGACGGCGCTGGTGCTGGAATACCGCGCCGGCGATGGCCGCGTGGTCAGCCTGGTGCGCCTGTTCTGGATCGCCGGCAACGGCGCGGCCGCCGCCGATGTGCGCAAGCATTACCTGATCGCCGAGCGGCCCTTCGACATCGCCAAGGACCTGGGCGGCTTCGACCTGGACCTGCGCAAACTCAAGCAGCGCCTGGGCGATGTGCACCATTTCGACAGCTTCACCGGCTACGCCGAGCGCTTCCGCCACCTGCTCGGCATCGACAACGACATGGCGCTGCGGCTGCTGCACAAGACGCAGTCCGCCAAGAACCTGGGCGATCTGAACGTCTTCCTGCGCGACTTCATGCTGGATACGCCCCGCACCTTCGACGCCGCCGAGCGCCTGGTCAGCGACTTCGCCGAGCTGGATGGCGCGCACAAGTCGGTGGTCACCGCCCGGCGCCAGGTTGAAACCCTGCTGCCGGCGCGCGCCCTGCACGCCGAGCTGAAGGCCATGAACCTGCAGCGCGCCGATGAGGAAACCCTGAAGCTCGGCCTGGACAGCTTCCGCGAATCGCGCCTGCAGCAGCTGCTGGAAAAGCGCCTGCAGGATATCGACGTGCGCCACCGCGGGCTGCTCGGGGAAGAAACCCAGCGCCGTCAGGCGCTGGGCAACCACGAGGAGCACCTGGCCGGTCTGGAGCTGCAGCGCCGCCAGCAGGGTGGCGAGCGCATCGAGGAACTGGAGCGCGAACATGGCCGCGCCCAGGCCGAGCGCGACCGCCGCCAGGCCAAGCGCAGCCAGGCCCAGCAGGCCGCCGACACCCTGCAGGACAGCGTGCCCGATGATGCCCACGGCTTCGCACAGCTGATCGCCCGCGCACAGGGCGAACTGGACAATCGCCAGCAGGCCGCAGCCGCACTGGACGATGCCATCACCGAACGCCTGGCCGGCAAGCAGGACGACACACGTCGCTTCGGCGAGGTCCGCGCGGAACTGGAGGCGATGGAGCGCAACCCGTCGAGCATCCCCGCGCCACTGCAGAAGCTGCGCAGCCGCCTGGCCGAGGAAACCGGCGTTCCCGAGGCGGCGCTGCCGTTCGTGGGCGAGCTGATCCAGGTCCGCCAGGAGCAGGGCGCGTGGCAGGGCGCCATCGAGCGCGTGCTGTTCGGCTTCGCGCAGTCGCTGCTGGTGGAAGACAAGCACTACAACGAGGTCAACGCCTGGGTGAACCGTACCCAGCTTGGCATGCGGCTCACCTACTACCGGGTTCGCCGCAACGACGATGCGATCGCCCGCGAACCGTCCGCGCGCTCGCTGCTGCACAAGCTGGAGTACCGCGACAGCGTGTTCGAGCCGTGGCTGCGCCGTGAGCTGGGCAAGCGCTACGACTACGAGTGCGTGGACGCAAAGCAGCTGCGTGACGTCGACCGTGGCATCTCCCGCGAAGGCCAGGTCAAGCACCCGGGCGACCGGTTCGAGAAGGACGACCGCAACGCCATCAGCGACCGCCGGCGCTGGCTGCTGGGCTTCAGCAACAGCGACAAACTGGCGCTGTTCCGCAAGGAAGCGCAGGAGCTGGCGCACCGCATCGCCGCGTGCGACGAAGACGTCGCACGGCTGCGCAGCCAGCGCGACCGCGACAATGACCGCCGCCTGGCCTGCAACCAGCTGGTCAACTTCGTGTGGGAGGAAGTGGACGTCGCGACGGCGGTCCAGCGCCTGGACGACATCGCTTCGTCGCTGCACGAACTGAAGGAAGGCAACGCCGACCTGGCCCGCCTGGCACAGCAGATCGACCAGGCCCGCGCGGACATCGCGCAGGCGCGCCGCACCTACGAAGACACCCGCGTCGAGCTCATCCAGCTCTCCCGCGAACGCGACAAGCTCGACGCCCAGCGTCAGCGCAGCCGCGCCCTGGTGCTGCCGGCACTGGGTGCAACGCAGGAAGCGGGGCTGCAGCGGCGCCTGGACGTGCTGGGTGGCCTCAGCCTGGAAACGCTCGAAGCGCACATGCGCGAGATCAGCAAGGGCATCAACGAAAGCCTCGCCGCCTCGCAGCACGAGGTGCACCGTGTCGAGACGCAACTGGTGGCCTGTTTCCGGCGCTTCGCCCAGGCGTGGCCGGAGGAATCCGGCGATTTCACCGCCTCGGTCGCCTCGGCCGATGACTTCCTGGCCCGCCTGCAGCGGCTGGAGCGTGATGGCCTGCCGCAGCACGAAGAACGCTTCTTCGACCTGCTGCAGAACCAGAGCAAGAACAACCTGCTGGCCCTGCAGCGGCACAGTGCCGAGGCCCGCAAGTCGATCGGCCAGCGCCTGGATGAGGTCAATGCCTCGCTGGAGCAGGTGCCGTTCAACCGCGGCACCCTGCTGACCATCGAGCTCAGCGACCGCCGCCTGCCGGAGGTGCTGGAGTTCCACCAGCAGCTGCGCGAAGTGCTGTCGCACCACCAGACCGAAGAGCGCGAGGTGGCCGAGGCACAGTTCGCGGTCCTGCGTGAGCTGGTCAAACGCCTTGGTTCGCAGGAGGGCGAAGACCGGCGCTGGCGCGAGAACGTGCTCGACGTGCGCCTGCATGTGGAGTTCATCGGCGTGGAGCTGGATGCGGCCACCCGCCAGCAGGTCGAGATCTACCGCAGCGGCGCCGGCAAGTCCGGCGGCCAGCGGCAGAAGCTGGCCACCACCTGCCTGGCGGCGGCGCTGCGCTACCAGCTGGGCGGTGCCGAGAGCCAGTTGCCGAGCTATGCCGCCGTGGTGCTGGACGAAGCATTCGACAAGGCCGACAACGAATTCACCGCCCTGGCGATGAACATCTTCGAGAACTTCGGTTTCCAGATGGTGGTGGCCACGCCGCTGAAGTCGGTGATGACGCTGGAGCCGTTCATCGGCGGCGCCTGCTTCGTCGAGATCAGCGGCCGCCACGACTCCGGCGTGCTGCTGATCGAGTACGACGAAGAGGCCAAGCGGCTGAAGCTGCCCGAACGCAGCCGCCAGCAGGACGCCGAGCCGGTCGCCTGACCGGCCGGCCCCGGTAGAGCCGACCGTTGGTCGGCTGCTCCCGCACGACGTCCGCACCACACGCAGCGGGGCAGCGCCCCGCGCTACGGGGCTATCCGCCGAACGTATCCCAGCCCATCCGGGCGATCAGCACCACCACCAGGCCGACGAACAGCTTGCGGATGAACGGCGTGCCGCCGCGCAGCGCCAGCCGCGTGCCGACCACCGAACCGACGATGTTGGCGGCGGCCATCGGCACCGCGAACAGCCACAGGATGTTGCCGGTGGGCACGAAGAACGAAATGGCCGCCACGTTGGTGGCCAGGTTCACCACCTTCGACGCCGCCGACGCGCGCAGGAAGTCCAGCCCGAAGAAGCGCACGAACAGGAAGATCAGGAAGCTGCCCGTGCCCGGCCCGAAGAAACCGTCGTAGAAGCCGATCACCGCGCCGATCGCCAGCGCCGTGGCCAGCTCCCTGCGGCCGATCTCGCGCGGTCGGTGCAGCGCACCGAAATCCTTCTTCCACAGCGTGTAGCCCAGCATCGCCACCAGCAGCACCAGCACCAGCGGGCGCACCGCGTCCTTGGGCAGCAGGCTGACCGCCGTGGCACCGGCGAAGGAAAACACGAAGGCCGTGCCCGCCGCGAACAGCACCGGCCGCCACGGGAAGCGCACATTGCGCGCGTAGCGCACGGCCGCTGCCGCGGTGCCGAACATCGAACTGAACTTGTTGGTGCCAAACAGCATCGCCGGCGTCTGCTGCGGCAGCACCGTAAACAGCCCCGGCAGCTGCACCAGGCCACCTCCACCGACGGCGGCATCGACCAGGCCGGCGATGAAGGCGATCGCCACCAACCACAACAGCTCAGGGGGAACCAACTCAAGCACGGCAGGGCATCGTGGCGGAAAGCGCGCCAGCATACGCCCGGCAGGACCCCACAGGTAGAGCCGACCGTGGGTCGGCAGCTCCCCACCGATGACGGTGGTCGACGCAACATCCGCGCGTCACAATGTCCGCATGACCCATTCCGACCCCTGTCCCTGCGGCCGTCCACTGGCGTACGCCGCCTGCTGCGGCCGCGTCCACGCCGGTGAGGCCGCAGCCGATGCCGAAGCGCTGATGCGCTCGCGCTACAGCGCCTATGTGAAGCAGTTGCCGGACTACCTGCTGGCCAGCTGGCATCCCGACACCCGTCCCGAATCGCTGTCGCTGGATGAACCGGCCGGCCAGCGCACCCGCTGGCTGGGCCTGACCATCCACGAACACACCGTATCGGACCCGGACCACGCCCAGGTGCGGTTCACCGCGCGCTACAAGGTCGGTGGCGGCAGCGCGGTCAAGATGCTCGAGCACAGCCGCTTCGTCCGCGAGGACGGCCGCTGGTTCTATCTCGACGCGCTGCCCTGAGCCGCCTCGCTGCTGCGTACCGCCACCGGCCGCTGCTGGCCGTGGGCGCGCACGCAGTTGCGGCCGGCGTCCTTGGCGGCATACAGCGCCTGGTCCGCCGCCTTGATCACTGCCTGCGGGCTGTCGCCGACGCGGCTGTCGGCCACGCCGATGCTGACCGTCACCTGCACCACCTCGCCGCCACCGCCGCGCCCGCGCTGCAGGCGGCCCACCGCATCGTCGCTGGCCCGCGCCGCGCGATCACGCAGCGTCATGCGGGCCTCCTCCACCGTTGCCCGGATCGCCTCCACCGCCGCCACACAGGCCGGCGCCGGGCGGTCCAGGAACACCAGCGCGAATTCCTCGCCGCCGTAGCGGAAGGCCCGTCCGCCGCCGCCCACCCCGGCCAGCCGCGCCGCCACCAGCCGCAGCACGTCGTCGCCGATGTCATGGCCGTGGGTATCGTTGAAGCGTTTGAAGTGGTCCACGTCGACCATCGCGATCGTATAGGTGGCCCCCACGCGCTGCAGGCACTCGTTCAGCGCCCGTCGGCCGGGCAGGCCGGTCAGCTCATCGCGGAAGGCCATGTGGAACGATTCCTGCACCATCGCCGATATCAGCGCCAGCAGCGCCACGCTGGTCAGTGCGGGCAACAGGGCCGGCGACAGGAAGATGCGCGGCAGCATTGCCCACACCGCCAGCAGTGCCAGCAGCATCGCCGTATGCAGGGCGCGCGGCTGGCGCACGGCCTGCACCGTCAACGCGAGCGTGGCGACCACGAAGGCCACCGTCGGCCATTGCGCCAGCCGGCTCCAACCGGTCGGCAGCCACGCCCAATGGCGGTTGGACAGCAGATCGTGCATGCCCTGCGGCCCCTGCGCGGCCAGCAGCGCGAACACGCCCAACGCCACGCCGCTCAGCACCGCGCGCAGCAGCAGGTCCTGGCGCAGGCGTCCGCGTTCGGGCCATAGCCCGTGTACCAGGAACAGCACGGGCAACCACAGCGCAACCGCATGGAACGTCAGCGGCGTGCTGGCGGACACCACGCCATCGCGCAGGAAACCGGCCACCAGCCCATGCAGCAACGCGAACGCCAGCGCGATCGCCAGCAGCAGGCACAACGCCCGCACGCGGTTGTAGATCAGGGCCAGGCCCACGCCGAGGCAGGTCAGCAGCAGGGGCAGCAGGCGGTGCACCGGGCTGCCGACCTCCTGCGCCGGGGTCGCCGACCACAGCACCAGCCCGGCGAGTACGGCGGGCAGTACGAACAGATAGTGGCTGGGCTGGCGTAGCAGGTGATTCCGCAAGGACGGTTCCACAGAGCGGGCCCGCGCGCCGTGGCTGCATCGTGCAAACCGGACCACACAGGCGATGGTCCTCCCGGTAGCGGCCGGCGCGCATTCAACTTGAGATGCGTAACGCGGTGTGAGCCTTGCCATGACGTTGCGCTCACCCGTGCTGGTCGATCCTGATCGCGATGAATACCGCCGTCGCCCCACCGCCGCCGACCACGGACCCGTTGGCCGCTGCACTGGCCGCCCGCTATGCCGGCATCCGCGCCCGCAGCATCGCGCTGGCCGCACCGCTCAGCGCCGAAGACGCGATGGTGCAGAGCATGCCGGATGCCAGTCCGGCCAAATGGCATCTGGCCCATACCACCTGGTTCTTCGAGCGCTTCGTACTGGCCACCCAGGCCGGCCACGCACCGTTCAATGCCGACTGGCACTACCTGTTCAACAGTTACTACCAGAGCATCGGACCGGCACACGCGCGCCCGCAGCGCGGCCTGCTCTCGCGCCCGTCGCTGGCGGAGGTGCTGCAGTACCGCGCCAAGGTCGACCAGCAGGTGATCGCCCTGCTGCAGGCCGGCGCGCTCGATGTCACCGCGCGCCATCAGCTGCTGCTCGGCCTGCAGCACGAACAGCAGCACCAGGAGCTGCTGCTGACCGACATCAAGCATGCGCTGTGGTGCAATCCGCTGCAGCCGGCGTACCGCGACGATCTCGACTGTCCCGCCAGCACCGCCGTGCCGCTGCGCTGGCAGGAGAGTCCCGAGCAGATCGTGGAGATCGGCGCACCGGCATGGCCCGCCCACGCCGCGTTCGCCTACGACAATGAATCGCCCGTACACCGTGTGCTGGTGCCGGCCCATGCGCTGGCCAACCGGCCGGTCAGCAATGGCGAGTACCGCCAGTTCGTCGCGGCCGGTGGTTATCGCGAGCCGGGGCATTGGATGAGCGAGGGCTGGGCGCTGTGCCAGGCAGAACAGTGGCAGCATCCGCTGTACTGGGACGACGCCCTGCAACGCGAGTTCACCCTCGGCGGCTGGCGCGCACTGGACCCGCACGCACCGGTCTGCCACCTCAGCTACTACGAGGCCGACGCCTACGCGCGCTGGCGGGGCGTGCGCCTGCCCACCGAGTTCGAGTGGGAGGCCGCCGCTGCCGGCCAGCCGGTGGACGGTCATTTTGCGGACGCCGATCGCCTGCATCCTGTCGGCGGCAGCGATGCACCCCTGCTGCAGCTGTTCGGCGACGTCTGGGAGTGGACCAGCAGCGCGTACGGCGCCTATCCCGGCTTCCGCCCCTTCGCCGGCCATCTCGGCGAATACAACGGCAAATTCATGAACGGTCAATGGATCCTGCGCGGCGGCAGCTGCGCCACACCGGCCGGACACGTCCGTGCCAGCTACCGCAACTTCTTCGCCCCCGCCGCGCGCTGGCAGTTCGCCGGCCTCCGCCTGGCCAGGGACGGCGCATGAGCACGGTCAGCGACGCGCTCGACGCGCTTACCGACCTGCAGCCCGACCGCGCCCGCATCACCGCCGATATCGTGCAGGGTCTCTCGTCGCGGCCGCGCCAGCTGCCGTCCAAGTACTTCTACGACGCGCGCGGCTCGGCCCTGTTCGAACAGATCACCCACCAGCCCGAGTACTACCCGACCCGCACCGAGCTGAAACTGCTGCAGGACTGCGCGCACGACATCGCCAAGGTGGTTGGCCCGCGCCTGCATGTGGTCGAACTGGGCAGCGGCAGCGGCCGCAAGACCGAACTGCTGCTGCACGCGCTCGCCGATCCGGTTGCGTATACCCCGATCGAGATCTCGCGTGCTGCGCTGCTGGCCAGCATCGCGCGGCTTGCCCAGGCCTTGCCGGACATCGAGATGCTGCCGGTCTGCGCCGACTTCACCCGCCCGGTGCAGTTGCCGGCGCCGCAGCGCACGCCGGCCCGTCGGCTGCTGTTCTTCCCCGGTTCCACCCTGGGCAATTTCGCCCACGCCGATGCCGTGGCGCTGCTGCGCGCCATGCGCCAGACAATGGGCGCCGATGGCCTGGCCCTGATCGGCATCGACCTGCACAAGGACCCGGTGCTGATCGAATCGGCCTACAACGATGCCGCGGGCGTCACCGCGGACTTCACCCTCAACCTGCTGCGCCGCCTCAACCGCGAGATCGGCAGCGACTTCGACCTCGACGGCTTCCGGCACCGCGCCCGCTACAGCGTGCCGCGGCTGCGCATCGAGACCGAACTGGTCAGCACCCGCGCCCAGACCGTGCACGTCGACGGCCACGCCTTCGACTTCGCCGACGGCGAGGCGATGACGGTCGAATACAGCCACAAGTACACCGATGCGTCGTTCGCCGCGCTGGTCGCCGAGGCTGGCCTGCGCGTGGGCGCGGCATGGAACGCCTTCGAGCCGGCATTCGGTCTGCGCCTGCTGCAGCCGGTCTGAATCGCGCGCGTGCCGCTATGATGCAGGTCCACTTGGCTGCAAGGATTTCCGCCAATGAGGCCCTACACCGGCTGGCTGCTGGGCGCGTTGTGCCTGGCCAGCGCCTCGGTTGCCGCCGCGCCGCAGGATGACCTGGACCGCTGCCTGGCCACGCTGCAACCGCAGGCGCTCAAGCAGGGCATCAGCCCTGCCGGGTTCACCCGCCTCACTGCCGGTCTCACCCCGGACCTGAGCGTGCTGCCGCTGCTGGATGCCCAGCCGGAGTTCACCACCCCCTTGTGGGACTACCTCGCCGCGCTGGTGGACACCCAGCGTGTGGACGACGGTCGTGCGCGTCTGTCCCTGCACCGCGATCTGCTTGCCAGGGTATCGGCGCAGTACGGCGTCGATCCCGCCACCATCGTGGCGGTGTGGGGCGTGGAGAGCGACTACGGCCGTGTGTTCGGCAAGCGCCCGCTGCTGCAGTCGCTGGCCACGCTGTCCTGCAATGGTCGTCGCCAGCCCTTTTTCCGCGGCGAACTGCTGGCCCTGCTGAAGCTGCTGGATGCCGGCGACCTGCAGGCCGAGGGCCTGACCGGCTCCTGGGCCGGCGCGTTCGGGCACACCCAGTTCATGCCGTCCACCTACGCACGGATCGCCGTGGACGGTGACGGCGACGGTCGTCGGGATCTGGTCGCCAGCATCCCCGATGCCCTGGCGTCCACCGCCAACTACCTGGCCAAGGCCGGCTGGCGGACCGGCCAGCCCTGGGGCATGGAGGTCAAACTCCCGCCGGGCTTCAACGCATCGCTGGCCGGGCGCACCCAGCGCAAGCCGCTGGCCGACTGGCGCGCGCTGGGCATCGTGCCGGTCGCCGGCGGTGCGCTGGCCCCGGCCGGCCTGCCCGCCGACAGCAACGCCGCCCTGCTGCTGCCGACCGGCGCCAAGGGGCCGGCCTGGCTGGTGTTCCGCAATTACGACGCGATCTACGCCTACAACGCCGCAGAGAGCTATGCCCTGGCCATCGCCACCCTGTCCGACCGCCTGCGCGGTGCCCCGGGCATCGTCGCCGCCTGGCCCACCGACGATCCCGGCCTCGGCCGCACCGAACGTCGGGAACTGCAGACCCTGCTGCTCGCGCGTGGCCACGCCATCGGTGCCGCCGATGGCATGATCGGCACCGCCACCCGCCGCGCCATCCAGGCCGAGCAGCAACGCCTGGGCTGGTCCGAGCCCGACGGCCGCGCCGGCCAGCGCATTCTCACCGCCCTGCGTGGCGCCCCTCCCTCATCTCCGATGCCATCCGTCCCCATGCCCACGTCCACCGTGTTTTCGCTGCCCTCCAACCATGCCCGTTACGTGCAGTCGCCGGCCGCCCCCGGCGCTGCCCTGCCCAAGGTCCAGGGCCTCAGCCTCGGGCAGGTGCAGGGCTTCATGGCGTGGAAGGTGGAAACGCCCTTTGCCACCGCCGCCATCGCTGTCTTCGGCGGGCAGCTGCTGTCCTACGTTCCCAAGGGCGGCAAGGACGTGATGTGGCTGTCGCCCAGCGCGCAGCCGCTGCCGACCCCGATCCGCGGCGGCACCCCGGTGTGCTGGCCGTACTTCGGCCGCCAGGGGCAGGGCACCGATGTGCCCTCGCACGGGTTCGTGCGCAACGTCCCGTGGACCCTGCAGCAGGCCCGGCGCGACGCCGACGGCACGATGGTGCTCAGTCTGGCGCCCCCGGCCCTGGACAACCTGGCGCTGCGCCTGCGCATGGAACTGCGGATCGGTCGCACCCTCGAACAGCGCCTGGTCACTGAAAACACCGGTACCCAGCCGGTGAGCTTCACCCAGGCCCTGCACAACTACTTCCAGGTCAGCGATGCCACCCAGGTCAGCGTGGACGGCCTGGACGGGCTGTCCTACCTGGACAAGTTCGAGAACTACGCCACCGCCCACGCCCAGCAGGGTGCCTGGAGCCTGCGCGACCCGCGTGACCCCGGCCGCAGCGACCGCATCTATACCGACGCGGGTGGCCGCTATGTATTGAATGACCCCGGCTTCAAGCGCCGCATCGAGATCACTACCGCGGGCAGCCGCTCGCTGGTGGCCTGGAACCCGGGCGAAGCGGGAGCCGCCAAGATGGCCGACGTGGGCGCCGGCTGGCGCAACTACGTCTGCCTGGAAGCGGCCAACGCCGGGCCGGACGTGGTCACCCTTGCCGCAGGCGCCACCCACACCCTGGTGCAGACCTTCCGGGTGAGCCCGCTCTGAGCAGCGCCGGGCAGGGCAGGGCGCCCACCGCGCGCTGCCCCCCGGCCTGCCGCCTCACCGCACCGCCGCCCGCGGGCGCAGCACGGCCAGGCAGATGCCGCCGGCCACCAGTCCCCAGAACGCCGAGCCGATCCCGGCCAGCGACACCCCCGAGGCGGTCACCAGGAAGGTAACCAGCGCCGCCTCGCGGTCGGCCTCCTCGCGCAGAGCACCGGCCAGGCTGTTGGCAATCGTGCCGAACAGCGCGATACCGGCCACGCAGGCCACCAGTTCGCGCGGGAAGGCGGCGAACACCGCCGCCACCGTCGCCCCGAACAGACCGATCACCATATAGAAGACACCGGCCGCCACCGCCGCCGTGTAGCGGCGCGCCGGGTCCTCATGCGCCTCGCGGCCCATGCAGATCGCCGCCGTGATGGCCGCCAGGTTGAGTCCATAGGCACCGAAGGGCGCCAGCAGCGTGTTCACCACCCCGATCCAGCCGATCACCGGCGAGATTGGCGTGTCGTAGCCGGATGCGCGGATGACGGCCACGCCGGGAATGT